>NZ_FOLE01000003.1 GCF_900112255.1 Flexibacter flexilis DSM 6793 | reverse complement strand
GTTAAGTTCTGACCAAATTTTTTTTGAACCTAAAGAATTGATAATTCCACCCCTAAGTGATGTTAATTTTTTGACTTCATACAATGGCGGGCTTCCTTATATCAATGATTTGACAGCTTGTTTTGTGCTCAATAAGTTAAATACTATCAAATCAAAGCTGTACATTAGTGGTAAATATTGGAATAACGACGAAGGTCCTTCTATCATTTTGGCCAGCGGTAAATACAAGTTGGAAGGAGATGACAAACCTGCGCTATACGAAGGTCGCGAACGCCTTTTTTTTGCCAATGGAACAGTAATAAAAAACGTAACCAAAAAAGACGTACTACTTCAGTATATAGCCGCGTATCCGCGTTGGGCTAATTATGATTTTTCATAATTTTTAACCACTCTATCACAATGAAAAGATTATTATATACAATCGGATTTATTGTATTGGTAATAGTCGGTTACGTGTTTTGGCCTTCTCTTTTATCCGTGTTTGAAGGACAAGCACCGCCACCAGTGGCAGCCAAACCGATTAAAACAGACACAGCGAAGGTCCGACACATCGCCCCGATTTTAGTAACCAAACCGACTCCAGCCAAAAAAGTAAGAATCCAACGAACACCCGACACACTGGAAAGACGACGAAGGGAAAAAGCAACGATTGTTAGGGGTGCGAAGTTAGATTTTACACGGAGCAAATACGACATTCAAAAAATTACGCCACGCGGCACGATTATAGAAAGTTCGTACAATTTCGACCCTGAAACGGTCAAGACGATTATAGTAAGTGATACAGGTTCTTTGGAAGTCGTGCAAAAAACAGATAAAGAGCTATTGCAACAATTCAGACGAGAACGCCGCAGGCGAAGGTGGAGGACGGTAAAACGCACAGCCGTAACAGGTGCAGCAGCTTACACAGCTTACAGGCTTGGAAAGTCTGACACGTTCAATAAGTTTGGATTAGGTTTTAAAGTCAAATTTTAACACATGACTAAAAAGCAGAAAAAAAATACAATAGCCGCAGCAATAATATTTGTTGTGGCTATTTTTTTAGCCGCCCTATTTTGGAAAAGACGGGAGAGCGGCGAGGGCGACACCGACACCTTAGAAGGTGCAGCCCGAAAGCCTAATTTTTTGGTTCGGGATTTTGTGGAAGATAACAGCTTCTACGAAACCATCAAAGTAAAAGGCAAACCATTTAAAGTACAGTTCACCCCTGCATTTGATTTTTATACGCACGACAAAGGCAAAGCAAAAATCAATTACGCGGACATTACAGTCAAAACCAAAGGTTTGTATTTTATTATCAATGCCAAAACAAAAGAGCTTGTATATGTGGGTTATTCTTTTTCGGATAACACGCTTTACAAGACAATTTCGCGGCATTTTCAATCGTGGCCAGATAAAAAGCAATATCGGTTTACGGTTCCCAAAAAAGGCTATCAGGTTGTTTTAGCTTTGTCCGATAATCCACGAATCGCTGATGTTGAAAAATATTACATACAGCGTTACAGGCCTAAAGGCAATGCGATGCAATACGAATTGTATTTTGAGCGCGAACGCATGGACTACGAAGTATTAGCTCCAGATTTACCTTTTACCACATCGAGAACTTACGAAGTGTTCACCGAGCAGCCGCAAGAAGAAGACCCGATGGAATGGTTTGCCAAAGAAGACGAAAACGAAGCTCCATTTTAACCCCCCCCCGACACCTGTACTCAAATACAGGTGTTTTTTTTGTTTTTGAGCTTAAATATTACGTGATTTTAAATCATACCTGGCAGATCAACCGCAGGAGCTGTATCCTTTAAACAAAACACTGATAATCAGCAAATATAAAACAGTATTAGTATTTTGGTGTAAGCGCAAAGAACCGCTTTGTTTCGTGTTTTTATTACATACTGTATTTGTAGTGCCTACACCAACGGCCAAAAGCCAAACCAGCCACCAACTACATAAATTAGCAGTGCAATTACCGCAAGAAATAATCCTGCTATTAGGTTGTTTCTTAGTCTTTCGGCTCTGTTTGTGTATTTTTCATACCCAAATTTACAGAAAAAGCCGCCCAAAACTACTATTTGGGCGGCTTTTTTGTGCCTAATTTGGATAAAAGCAACAAGTAAAGACCCGAAAAATGAGCCATTAAGAGCCAAAAAAAGGCCGTTAAGAGCCGTTAAGAGCCCTTTTTGTTCGTCTTTTGCTTACTTATTTTTCTTGTATTTTTCCCACATTTTAGCATAACCACTTACACGTAATTGGCCGTAATGCTTGGAAACAGTCGCTACATCGTCGCCAATGGTAGCGGCTGCCAATGTTATATCTCCCGTTTGGTCTAAAATATTCATTACAACAGTGTGCCTTGCCTTGTGCGGTGTGATTCTTTTTTCAATACCGCAAAATTGAGCTATTGCCCGAATGTGATTTCTTAATGTTACCCTGTTGGAAAACTCAAATTGCCATTGGTAAGCCTCCCCGATGGCTTGGGCACGCTCTGAAAGTGGCACAAAGTATGTTTTCCCCGTCTTGTGTCGTGTCCCTTCCAAAAACAAAATGCCGTCGTGGTTTATGATTTTGTGTCTTTCTTTGAAATTTTCAAAGTCAATCAAAGACAAACCTGTTTCGCAAAGAAAAAGAAAATAATCACAGGCGGGGTGTAAGTGTTCGGGCAAGGCCTCGCGGCTGGCCGCTATCTTTTCAAGTTCGGATTGCTCTAAGAACGTAAGCGGCTTTTGCCTGTTAGGTTCAGGAATTTTAAAATCAATCAAAAGCGGCCTAATTGCCGCCTTGAGCATCGTTATAACCCCAATAGCATACAAGTTACTTTTTTCAGTGGAAAGGCTGTAATATAGGTTTTCAAGCGTCTTTACTGTGATTTCCTGAACTGGCAAATCCCCGATAAGGCTAATTATTTTTTTTGCATAAATAGCATAATTGGCTTTAGTGGAGTTTTTTATGCTTCGGGCGGCCTGTTTTTGCATGAAGCCTTGTATCTGCTCTTTTATTGTGGTGGGTTTGTTTTGGAGTGTCGGTGTGCTTTCGGCTATTGGTTTGGGTTTAATCGGGGTCTTTCGGGGTTTGCGCCGCAAATATTCGGCTTTGATTTCGGGGGCTGTTACTTCTCGTCCCGTTTGGCCATTCAAAAAAATTTGTATCGCCTCTAACTCCATAATCAAAGCTCGCTTTTCCTTTTCGCATCCGCCTTCGTGGTAGTCTTTCCTGTGCACTTTGTAAGTGCTTGCAAAGTCGCTACTGACTGTCTGGCCGTCGCTATTGGCTACCTGAACCGTTGCCATGATTACACCTTTTTTTGCTTTGTCTGTCTGGTTGTCCCTGAACCAAAATAGCACTTTCATCGACTTTTAAATTTATCAACATAGTTTTGTTTGATTGGATTAAAACGACAAAGGAAAATAGTAGGTGGGATTTTAAAAAATAGTAGGCAATCTTTTTTTTGTCGTTTTATTGTCAGGGATAAATCTAATTTTAAGCCACTTTTTGCCGTCTTACTCTTACTGTTATACTAAAATATTAATAAAATATTGCTGTGTATTAGTATTTTAGTAGGCGTGTTTATTATGTGTATGTTAAAAAAACGCTATCGGCAAATTTCGTGCATAAACCCCGAAACGCCAAAAACCGAAGCCTTTTATTCTATGTATCAATCCTTCAAATTAAGCCAAAAATCAGCTATTTTATTGAAAATAAACCACTTACATTCATAGCGAAAACGTTTGCTTTTTATCAAAAATCTATACCAAAACAATGTTTTGTTACCTTTGTATTTGATTTGAGAGATGTTTACTTTTGAATCAATACAATTCTACTAACCCCAAACAATGCCGACAAACCCCGCCGCCGAACAAATCAAGATTTGGGTAGATGCCTACTCGGACAGTCTGTATTCGTGGGCTTTATACAAAACCTCGCGCAAAGAAGTGGCCGAAGATTTGGTGCAAGAAACCTTTGTGGCTGCTTTTCAGGCCTTTGGCAAGTTTGAGGGAAAAAGCAATCCCAAAACTTGGCTCATGGGCATACTCAACAACAAAATAAACGACCATTTTCGCCAACATTTTCAGGCCGCCCAAGACTTGCCCACCACGCCGCTGGAGCAGTTACTTTTCAACAACAACAGGCATTGGAACAAAAACCAACAGCCCCAAGAATGGCACGCGGAAGATTCCATACTCGACGACGCGGATTTTACCCAAACCCTGCGCCAATGTCTGGAAAAATTGCCGTCCAAATGGGCATCGGCCTTGCACCTGAAATTTTGGGAAGAAAAAAATACGCAGCAATTATGTCAGGAGTTGGGTATTAGCGATACTAATTTTTGGCAAATACTGCATCGCGCCAAACTACAACTGCGTAAATGTTTAGAAGTCAATTGGTTTAACAAATAACACATCATGGGAAAAATATTAAACACCCTTTTGCTTTCCTGCGAAAAAGCCACGCAACTCATAGACCGCAAAGCCCTCCAACCGCTTTCGTGGCGCGAAAGTGTGCAACTTCAAATGCACCTTGCCACCTGCAAAGGTTGCAAAGCCTACCAAAAACAAAGTCAATTGATTGACCAAATGCTTTCCGTACATTTTGGCCAGCCGCAGCCCGACCAAGTGCCCGCCGTAGAAAATGCCGCACTGAAAAAGCGTATCAAAAAAGATTTTGAATAAATGATTTATTTTTCGTTGATAAAATATATACACATAAAATAGGCGTTCTCAAATTTTGCGTAAGATTTGAGAACGCCTATTTTTATTTGTTATAATCAATTGAAAATGAGTTTTTATTATTTCAAACCACCACCCACTGTACTGGCAGGGCGTGCGCCTTTGAAACGGAACGAGAACACTGGCATACTGATACGAGCAGCCAAATACATTCCGCGTTTGCCAAGCGTTGGGCGTGCGCCAATCTCACCACCAAATGCCCAATAATAATCTTGGTTGTACATAATGTCAAAACCTGCTCGCCAGCCTATCTTATTTACTTTCAGCGCACTTGCGTCATAAATAATGTACGTTGGCGTATTGTTTACCAATACTTTCACGTCTTCCACTTTCGTGGCAGGCGCAATGATAAGGTCAAAGTACGAATTGAACATAATGTTGTTGGCCAAATTCGGGAAACGGTCGGGCTTAATCACCACGTTGCGAATCGTGCTATACGAGCCGCCCAAATAAAAACCGTAAGAAGTAACATTGCCATAAATACGATTGTTGGCAATAGGCGAAGTCCGTCCGTCTTTATACACCGTAGAGCCATCAGGGCGCAAAACAGAACCATCATCGCCCTTTAGTTCGCGGTTTTGCTTGCGCATGGCCACGCCCAAATTCGTAGTACTACCATAACCAATGAACCCCAAACGCGCACCCATAATGGTACGGATTTTAGAGTCCACATTGATATAGTCCATCAAATTATATTCACGGATTTTTTTGTTTTTGGAAGTAAGAACGATGCGCGTCGTTCCGCGTTTGTCGTCGTCGTCTTTGATGTGATAGCAGCCGCCCACCTCAAAAATATTCCAACGTTTAAAATCATTCACAATTGGCAAACGTCTATCATCCACCGTCACGGCAGCATTGCGCGATGTGCCTTGCGAAAGAGCCGCATTGCGTGCAAAATCTGTGCGTTGACCGTAAGTGCTACGAAATGATACACGAATATCCAAATAATCCGTCGCGAAGTAGTTGGCTTGCAGGCCATATCCCAACGTAAAATTGGTCATCGAAATGTCCGTAGTCAGTGGCTGAAAGTGCAACCACATTTTATTTATTTTGAATGGTTCGTCGGATATAACCTTGAAATTCAGAGCTTTATTCGATTCTTTTTGCCCAAAAACCAATTGCGGCAAAACCATGCAAGTCATCAATGCAGAAAGAAGGTATCGCTTTTTCACGTTCATTGTCAGGTAATTTGATAACAAATGTAAGCAATTCAGATATTTATTCCAATACAATACTTTTGGTCATTGCGTAATATTACTCAATAAAAAGATGGCTATATTCCAAAAAAATCTTTTTAATAGAAAAGAAAACGCCATTCAACGCGCACTGGATTTATTTTCAGAAAATGCCATTTATCGCCAATTTGTATTTATTTTTGGGTTTTTCTGGTCAAATAAATTTTAACTCCCGACGACGTGTGCGCCATTAACTTTATCTTAGATTTTTCGCAGCAAATCAGCCCGCAGGCCATTTGCGCCATGAATCGCGCCAACGCACACAGAGGCCCCGACGCAACCACCGACACGCACGAGGCATGGCCACACGCACAACTTTTTTTTGGACATAATCGCCTAAAAATCATTGATTTGTCCGAAGCCGCCAGCCAACCAATGCGCTCTGTTTGTGGCCGATACGTGTTGATTTACAACGGCGAAATTTATAATCATTTGGCATTGCGCCAACGGCTCCACTTGTTCAAAATTCAGTGGCGCGGCCATTCGGACACCGAAACACTGCTGCAACTGCTCATCGCTTTTGGTGCGGATATTTTGCCCAGCCTCAACGGAATGTTTGCTTTTGTTTTTGTGGATTTGCACGCGCAAAAAATTTTGTGTGCACGTGACACATTTGGACAAAAACCACTTTTCTGGGCGCAAACGCCGCAGGCTTTAATCGTGTCTTCCACGCTGCAAGGTGTATTGGCTTCGGGTGCAGTAAAATCAGAACCCAATATTTCTCAAATTCCGCATTATTTGCGCTACAAATTTGCCCAAACACCAGCCACTTTTTACCAAAATATAGAGGAGTTGCTTATCGGAAATTATTTGTTATTTCAAAATAAAACACTGAAAATCAATTCTTTTATGCCAGAAAAACCGCAGCCATTGCCACAATTGCAATCTTACGAAATCATCGCCCGAACGCAGCGACTTTTGGCCGACTCGCTCCAGCGGCATTTGCTCGCCGATGTGCCCGTAGGCCTGATGCTGAGCGGCGGCACGGATTCGACCTTGCTTTTGGCGTTGCTGGCCGAAATGGACTATAAAAATTTTCCTGTGTACGGCGTTGTGCCTGCCAATCCAGCCACCAATTTCGGGACAGATGACTACGTTTTTGCGCCACGAGCCGCCGTACAATTCGGGGCAGAATGGAATCCAATCACGCTGGGTGCGGAATGTTTAGATTCTTTGGATGAAGTGGTAGAAAGCATGGGGCAACCCATTGCCGACGGCGCGGCCATTTCTACTTATTTTTTGGCAAAAGCCGTAAAACCGCTCAAAGTGTTGCTTTCGGGCGCGGGTGCAGACGAAATTTTTGGCGGATACAACAGACATCAGGCTTATTATCAATATCTTAAATACCTAAAAAATTTCCCTTGGGATTTTATCAAAAAAATAAATAAACCGCTGCCCGAAGGTTACGAGCATCCTTTGCGCAAAAAATTTAGGTTAATCAATCGGTTTGTGGAGCAAACGCACCAAAATCCGTTGTACACGTTTCGGAATTTTACGGCACTCTCGGCGTTCGATGCTTCGTTTTTCAAAATACAATCCAGCGAAACGCAGTTGCCCGACGATACCAATTTTAGTACAGACAATTATTTGGCATTTGGGCTGGCCTACGACCAAACGCATTATTTGCCAGCCGACATTTTGGCCATGACCGACCAAACCGCCATGCGCCACAGCGTAGAAATTCGTGCGCCGTATCTGGACGCAGAACTCGTGCGTTATGTGCAGCATATTCCAGCCGAAAAACTGTTTGTGGGCGGGGGAAAATGGATTTTGAAAGAATTGCTCAAAGAACGCAAAGGAATGGCCTATGCGCAGCGAGCCAAAGAAGGTTTTGGGTTGCCTGTGGGACAATGGTTGCGCGAACCCGAACACAAACATTTGATTGACAATATTTTAGACAAGAAAAACTCTTTGTACGAAATATTGGTTTATGAGAAAGTAAAAGCATTGGTAGAGGCACATCTCACGCACAAAGCCGACTACACGCAAGAATTAGTGGCTTTATTGATGCTGTTTAGGTGGTGGAAATGGTAAACCAAACCACTTCGCACCGCCTTATCTGAAAAGCGAAAAAATCGAAATTTTGTATTCGATGCAGTCAATCGCCGAGCCGACGGTTTGCATACGCGCCGCTTCTTTTTCGGTAATGGAAATGTCGAACAAATTTTCTAGTTCTTGGATAAGCAGTGCAAAATCCAACGAGTCAAAGCCCAAATCTTTGACGAAATGCGACCGTTCGGTAATGTTCTCGTAGCTAATCAAAAACTTCCGAGTGAGTGTTTCCGCGATTTTTTTACCTACATATTCCATAAAAATACACCTGTTTAATATATTTGTTGTTGAAAGAGATAGAAGTTAATCTATAATTGTGTTCTAAAATTAAAATTCAAGTCCGATATTGAGTGCCACCCAAGCTCTCTGATAATTATTACCAATTTTGTTGGTAAATAAGGTAAGCGAACCAAGTTCTGCGCCGCTTTCTGAGCGGGAATGGAACAAATAAACCGCAGGCCCTGCAAAAAGTGACGCGTGGCGCGACAAATGCCAAGCTACATTGGCTCTACCCTGAAGCATTCCGCCCACATTGCGAGAGAAAAAGCCATTTTCCCCAATTCTGAAATACATCATATCTGCCATTACACTAACTCGTCCGTATTCTGTAGCCGTAATGCCCATTCCATAGCCCAAAGCATGACGTTTGTGATTGCCTGCCTCGCTGATATTATAGCCAACCGAAGCAATGTTATAAATACGTCCATGTGTAAAACGCATGCCTACATTAGTGTTGATGGTTGGGTTTGTCCAAGCATGAATGTATTTGTACGACCTGCGCGAATAGCCTAAAAGTCCGATAGCTCCACCGCTTTCCACTGTATCCGCAAAATTGAGTAAACCAACTTGCCAACCATTTACTTTTTTAGCTACATTTATCAAACTGGAAGCCTGCACGCCCTTTAGGTCGTGCGCTATGTTGATAACACTGGCCGTCTGCACACCTGTTACTTCGTGCGCCACATTGACCATACCCGCCACTTGCGCACCTTTTACATTACCCGCAACATTGATTACACCTGCCACCTGTACGCCTTTGGCATTACAAGAAGTATTGATAAGGCCTGCCACTTGTACACCGTTCACGGTGCCCGAACAGTTGGCTACGCCCGCCACCTGCAAGCCAGTCATATTTTTCTTTACTACATTAAACGCACCGCCAATTTGTAGGCCTTTAATGTAATCTTTGGTAATGTTGCCGACACCTGCCATTTCAAAGCCTTCCACACCAGCACTTTGGCTTATAGCTCCGTGCACCGAAATATGATTTACATACTTGTTGGCCTTAGCACCGTTGCTACTCAACACTGGCGCGAAACCAATGTGGAACAATCGTTTCGTATATTGATTATCTTCTTTATGTGTGCTATCTGGCATAGAAGTTTCGGCAAGCATGGTTTTGCATTCTTGCGCACACGTTTTGGGCGTAGAATCCACAGCACCCACAGGACGTACATAATCTATCTCGGCAACTGCACTGCCGATTGCCTGAACGCTCTCGTTTGAGGACAAAACTCCAACTTTTTCAATCGCTGACGCATCTTGTTCTTGCTCTGTTGGGCTTATGTTAATGGTAACAGCTGTACTTTTTTTGTCTGTTTGGAGAAACTGACGACGTTTTACACGTACTGGGGCTTTCTCCGCAAGCGCGAAAAATGGCGTTTCGGCTACGGCCAACGTTGTTTTTCCTTCTACGGCCTGAAGGTCTGCTACCTCGCCGTTTATTTCGCGAGATGTTTTATTTGATGCGGTATTCGTTATATTTTCTTTAGTAAAAGTTTTCTCATCAAGAATGTTATTAGTTTGTAGTGAAGAAGAACTATTGTTGTCTGTGGCGTTACTTTCATTTTGAGCAATAATTGCTTGAGAAGTAGCCGAGTCCCAACCCAACGCCTTTGGATTGTGTTTGCGTTTTGGGGCAGCAGCCGCAATATTTTTTTGTGGTACAACCGTCGTTCCTTTTTGATTTACAGAATCTTGAATTAATGCTGCATAACCATTGGCAATCTCATATTTTTCGTCTTGCAAACGCACGGACGAAACCACATAACTAATAAGTCCCATAAACACAAATCCTTGTGCAAAACCTACCGCCCATTTTCCCCAACCAAAACCAGTTTGCGGACGTGTATGGGTTGGTGCAGGCGTGTTTGCCTCCGATGCCCCAATGCCGCTATGTTGCAGTTTTTGTTGCATCAGTTCCCAGTCTTGTTGCACAAATTCTTCCTCGTGCTGCTGGGCGACCTGCCGAAATATGTTGTCTAAATTATTGGACATTATTGTAAGAATCTTGTGTGTTAAGTAGCTGTGTTACTTGTTGTTGCAATTTTGCTCTTGCCTTAAACAAGTTGGATTTGGAAGCACCTTCGCTGATTTGCAGCATTTCGGCAATTTCCTTGTGCGTATAGCCTTCTATGGCATAGAGGTTAAAAACCGTCTGGTAAGCCGCAGGCAATCCGCGAATGAGTTGAAGCAATTCTTCATAACTGATTTTGGCGACAATGTCATCATCAGAAATTAGAGCAGTTTCCGTGTGGTGGTCGTCTTCATCGGTTTCTGTAATAGCCGAATGCGTCAGACGCAATTTGTTTTGTTTGTGATAATGCGCAATGGCGATATTGACCATAATGCGCCGAATCCAACCCTCCAACGAACCTTCGCTTTTAAACATCCCGATACTTTCGAATACCTTCAGGAAACCTTCGTGCATCAAATCGCGGGCTTGGTCGCGGTTTTGAGTATAGCGCAAACACAGCGACAACATTTTGCCGTAATACAACTTATAGAGTGCCTCCCGCGCGGCATTATTGCCGGCGATACAGCCTTCCACCAGTGTTTTGTCGGTTAGTGTAGCGTCCATGTGTGCGTGTCGGGTGGAGAACAAAGCCCATTACTGAGCCGCTTCTATAGGTAAGAGCAAATAGCCCCTCAAAAGGTTGCCTCCTCGTTGAAAAAAAGTTTAAAAATTTTGTTTTGGATTTTCTCCAAAACCCTTAATCCTGTAATAGTACAAAGCAGTGTCAAATATTTTGTTTTGAAAAAGGCATCCAATATTATTGCAAAAAAAAAGATAAAATTCTGTAAAAAAGTGTTGCTAACGAAAAAATAATCTTAACTTTAGGCGGAAAATAGGCCATTAGCCAAAATCTATATTATTAAAATATTACAAATTACCTTCAAACGCAATAAGTGTCAGGCAATTAGAATTGCCGATGTTGCTTATAAAATTTTGTTTCATTCTTAACACCAAAACAACATGAATGCTTACGTTATTGCAGGCTACCGCACAGCCGTAGGAAAATCTAACAGAGGTGGTTTCCGTTTCACTCGCCCAGACGATTTGGCGGCTGAAGTTATCAAACATTTGGTTGCCTCTGTACCTAATTTTGACCCCGCTCGCGTGGACGACCTTATCGTCGGCAACGCCGTGCCTGAAGCCGAACAAGGTATGCAAATGGGTCGTATGATTTCTTTGCTTTCTTTGCCAATGAACGTGCCAGGTATGATTGTAAACCGTTATTGCGGTTCGGGCTTGGAAGCTATCGCAATTGCTTCGGCTCGTATTCACGCTGGTATGGCCGATTGTATCATCGCTGGCGGTACAGAATCTATGTCTATGGTGCCTGTAATGGGCTGGAAAACAGCTCTTAATTATGGCATTTCGCAAAATCACGCTGATTATTATATCGGCATGGGCTTAACAGCCGAGCAAGTGAGCGAAAAATATAAAATCGGCCGCGAAGAACAAGACGAGTTTGCGTTTAATTCGCACCAAAAAGCAATTGCAGCACTGAAAGACGGTAAGTTCAAAGACGAAATCGTGCCAGTGAAAGTGCAAGAAACTTATTTGGACGAGAACATGAAAAAACGTACTCGCGAATTTGTAGTGGATACCGACGAAGGCCCACGTGCCGACACGAACAAAGAGGCTTTGGCCAAACTAAAACCAGTATTTGCGCAAGGTGGTTCGGTTACGGCTGGTAACTCTTCACAAACTTCTGATGGTGCTGCTTTCGTAATGGTAGTATCTGAACGTATGTTGAAAGAGTTGAACGTGAAGCCAATCGCGCGTATGATGAGCTATGTGGCTTCGGGCGTTGAGCCTCGCTACATGGGTATCGGACCTATCGCTGCTATTCCATTGGCGTTGCAACGTGCTGGCCTTACTCAAAACGATATTGACATGATTGAGCTTAACGAGGCTTTCGCCGCTCAATCGTTGGCCGTAATTAAAGAGCTTGACCTTGACATGAGCCGCATCAACCCGAATGGTGGTGCTATCGCATTGGGTCACCCATTGGGCTGCTCTGGTGCGAAACTTTCCGTACAACTATTCAACGAAATGCGCCGTCAAGGTAAAAAATACGGCATGGTTTCAGCTTGCGTAGGTGGCGGACAAGGCGTTGCGGGTATTTACGAATTCTTGAATTAATAGTTAATTTATTATAATGGAAAAGCCTACGAGATTTTCTCGTAGGCTTTCTTATTTTAACTCAAAACGAATTAGTTTTTAGTCAATCACCTCATCAAGACTCGCGCTACCAAAACGCTTCAAAGCCGAGATATGCGAATCTAAAGCATCCCAAAAATTATAATGTACCAAATAAGGCACGCCATATTCTTCGGCAGTTGCTTTTACGATTGGCGCAATAGCTGGGTAATGCACGTGCGAAATCAACGGGAACAAATGGTGCTCTACCTGAAAATTCAGGCCACCAATATACCACGAAAGCACTTTATTTTTAGGGGAAAAATCAGCTGTTGTATTGAGCTGATGTATCGCCCAATTGTTTTCGATTACACCTTTTTCGTTGGGCATTGGGTGTGTTGTTTCCTCAATGGTATGCGCCAACTGAAATATAACAGAAAGTACCATCCCCGCGATATAGTGCATCAACAAAAACCCTGCAACTACCTGACCTGTAGGCAATCCCACATACATTGGCAAGGCTAAAAATGTGCCAAAATAAGCAATTTTTAGTAATACCAAGCGAATAAATACAATTGTATTTTGCTGCGTATTTTGTTTGTTTACACCTCTACGAATATGGGCAAAAAATTGAATGAAATCTTTTAAGGTTACCCAATAAATAGTAGTGAGGCCATACATAAGAAAAGCATAAAGCCACTGATATTTATGTACTGCTTTTACTTTGGTATGTGGCGAAAACTTCAAGATAAGTTTATCGTCAATGTCTTCATCTAAGTGTGTAATATTGGTGTACGTGTGGTGCATTACATTATGTTGGTTTTTCCAATTAAATGTAGAGCCACCTAAAAGATTAATAAGATACCCAAAGGCATCGTTTACCGTTTTGCTGGTAGAATATGCACCATGATTGGCATCGTGCATTACGCTCATGCCTACACCTGCTACCGCAAAACCCATAATAGCCCAAAGAAATAGGCTAACAATTAAGTTTGGCTGAAGCGTCAGTAACATCACAAATGGGATAATATAAGCCAGCACCAACACGACGGTTTTAACATAAAGCGTGTTATTCGCTTGCTTGGCAATGTGATTTTCTGCGAAATACGCATCAACACGTTCTTTTAGCACCGAGAAAAAATCGGTACGCTGTTTGGGGACAAACTTTACTTGTCCTTGCATTTTTGGAGGGGGCATAATAATCCAGATGGGGGTTAAGTATATATAAATTTAGTATAAAAAGTATTAGAAATTTGAGCTTAAAACAAGATTTGATTGCGAGGGAAGAAAATGCCTACAAGTTAAGGCTTTTCACTGAAAAATACAACAAATTAGCTCATTTTGCTGCGTTTTACTAAGTAAGGTAATAAAATACCGTCTATTCCATTTCGGATGTCGGCTTCAATGAAATCAATTTTGTATTGCCCACAACGCAGTTTCAAATCCTGACTAAATTGGCCAATGGCTTCTTTGTAATGGTCTTGCACTTGCGAGGGTTTTATTTTGAGTTTTTCGCCCGACTCAAGGTCTAGAAACTCATAAGGGCGTTCTTCAAACTCAAAAAGCTGTTCGGTGGCGCGGTCTGTTACGTGAAACAGCAGCACTTCATGCCGATTATGTTTGAGGTGTTGTAATGCAGCAAATATTTCTTCTGTATTTCCTTCGTCAAACATATCGCTGAAAATAACAATCAGCGAACGGCGGTGTACGCTATCGGCTATTTGATGCAGCACGGGCGCAACTGATGTTTTCTGATATTCGGGCTTGCGTTCCAACAGATTTTGCAAACCCAAAAATAGTTTGTGCACATGCGAAGGCGTGGATTTGATACTCGTCTGCCATTCCATTTCTTGTGCAAAAGTGCTGATACCCACCGCGTCGCGTTGCTTTTGGAGCATATACGTTAGGGCGGCGGCGGCGGCAATACTAAACGTAATTTTGCCCTGTGTTTCCACAGGATAATACATAGACGAAGACACATCTATCAGGATTCGACAACGCAAATTAGTTTCTTCCTCATAGCGTTTGGTATAAAGTCGGTCGGTTTTGGCATAAACTTTCCAATCTATATGACGCGTGCCTTCCCCTGGGTTATAGATTTTGTGTTCGGCAAATTCTACCGAAAATCCATGATAAGGCGATTTGTGTAACCCCGTAATAAAGCCTTCCACCATTTGGCGAGCCAAAAATTCGATGTTGCCAAACTGTCTGACTTTTGCAAGGTCTAATTTCATTGCACAAAAACTTTATTACGAGGTAAACACTTTAATTTTTTCTACAAACAAAACCGCGTTTTATTATTCGGCGGCATTGGGTACATACTCAAAACGGTAGCCTACGCCCTTTGTTGTGTGAATATAATTTTCGCCGATTTTTTCGCGTAACTTCCTGATATGCACATCTACTGTCCGCGACAAAACGTACACGTCTGCGCCCCAGATGTAATGCAACAAATCATCGCGGCCAAACACTTTGTTAGGGTTTTTGGCTAAGAAGTGCAAAAGTTCAAATTCTTTTTTAGGAAAAACAATAGTTTCGCCATTTTTAATCACGCTGTAACTTCCTTTGTCTATCACCAAATCGCCAACTTCGATGCGTCCGTCGTTGTCTTTGGAAGTAGTGTTACGGCGCAAGATGGCCGAAATACGGCTCATCAAGGCGCGTGGTTTGATGGGTTTGTTGATGAAATCGTCCGCGCCCACATCGAAGGCGGCCACTTCCGAATATTCCTCCGAACGCGCCGTCAGGAACACGACAAACACATCGCGCAAGGCGGGCACTTCACGGATTTGCCGACACGCTTCCACGCCGTCCATGACGGGCATCATTATATCCATGAGGATAAGATTGGGCTGAAACTCTTTGGCCACTTCTACGGCTTTTTTGCCATTGTCTGCGGTTTTGAGTTCGTAGCCTTCTTTGCGCAAATTGTATTGTAGCATCTCGATAATATCGGGTTCGTCATCTACAATCAGTATTTTGGCGTTATTGGATTGTGCTGCCATACAGTTTTTTTGAACTAAAAGAAAATTACTCACGCTCGCAAAAGCGCATTTTTTATAGAAATAAGAATTATTTTTCGAGTAATGATTTGAGTTTGTTGTCCAGTGCCGCACCACGCAAGTTCTTGGCGATAATGCGTCCGTCGCGGTCTATCAGGAATGTTGCTGGAATGCTATGTACTTGATAAAGAGCCGCTCCCGCCGAACGCCAACCTTTCAGGTCGGACACGTGATTTGGCCACGAAAGTTTATCTTTCTCGATGGCTTGCAACCAACGGTCACGGTTGTCGTCGAGCGAAACACTGAAAATCGTAAAACCTTTGTCTTTGTAATGGTCGTAGGCTTTCACCACGTTGGGGTTTTCCATGCGGCAAGGCCCACACCACGAAGCCCAAAAATCCAATAACACTACTTTTCCGCGCAGCGAAGACAATTCTACTTCTTTGCCGTCGCGGTCTTTGAGTTTGATATTCGGAGCGATTTCGCCTACACTCGGTTCGGGTTTTGGCAAACGCGCCACCAAGTTTTTGGCGTAATTGGACTTTGGATATTCTTTCACGTAATCCGCGCCAAGCGTTACGGCAAACGACTGGTCTATTTGCATAAACAAATTAACCAACGTGTTATAAACTACTTCGCGGCCATCAGATTTGGCAGGCGCAAACGCAACGATGGCTTTGGCGGCAGTTTGCCAAGCGGTCATGTCTTGTTTTACGAATTTTTGCAAAAAGATGTTGCATTTGCTGCCCAGCATATCGCCGCGTAAAAATTCATCATTGGTAAAATCTTCTTTACGAAAATAATTGCTGCTGTCGGTTTTGGCATCGGTCATAAACAGCCCCGCCAATTTGCCGACGAAAAGCGTCGGATTTTCGGCATTGAGTTTTTTATAAAAATCGTTTTGGGCATTGGCAAGCGAATCGAATTTGGTTTTGAGCTTCACCATTTCCGACTGAAAACGCGCAGGTTCGGACTCTTGCAAGCCACCCAACGAATTGGCACTTTGCTGAAGTTGAGCTACGTTTTTGCCAAACGTGCGGTTGTATTCGGTGTATTGCAAATACAGTTGGTTATCGGGCGAATTGCTAAAACTGATTTTTTCGGGCTGTGCCAAATCGCCGTTTATCTGTGGCGCGGCCTCTTTGCCCAACACCAAAGCCACCGACTTTTGCGCCGAAAGCCCCACACGGTAAAAACCGTAAGGCAAGGCTTTTTTGAACTTAAATTCAAACTGATTATCAGCTATTTTGGTAGAATCTGCTTTGGAGAGTTCCGAGCCAAAATATTTGAACAAATAGATTTTTTCGGAAGGCGCAACGCCCAGCAACGAGCCTTTGAGCGTGGACTTTTGACCGAAAGAAGCGTTGGTTATAAGTAAGGTTGCGGAAGCAATAAGGTAATGTCGTATGTTCATCGAAAAGTAAAATTGTGTTTACGCAAAGATAGGCTTATCGGGGTGTAAATAAAAATAGGACAAGGGGCGTACCGTGTTATTATAATGTTAAGAGAAGGTGATTATTTGGGACAGGGTGGGTAATAACCAAATGTTTCGATGTTTAAATGATATTGTAAACCTGCATAACTGTATGTATTTTTGTCAAAATACAATGATTCAAACGCAACATGGCAGAAAAGTACCAAGACGACGATTCGGATATAGAAAAAGAGGAAGGTAATGAGGATATTGTTACGAATATTCCGTTTAATCCAGAAGACATCAACATCAAAATTGTTCCAAGAAATATAGGTCAGTTAGTTGAGTTGCTGGAAGACAACCAAATCCTCATTCCTAAATATCAACGCCTACCCAATCTTTGGAGTCCAACCAAAAAAAGTAGGTTTATTGAATCTTTGATGCTCGATTTGCCAATCCCTTTGTTTTATTTTGATGAAACAGATGACAGAAAGTGGTTTGTCGTAGATGGCCTTCAGCGCATGAGTACCTTAGAACATTTTATGTTAGGAACAGGGGAGATTGCCAAAAATAAAGGGAAATTAAAATTATGTAATTTAGAATTTTTATCCCAATATAATGAAAAAACTTGGGACGATTTACCAAGAGATATTAAGCGACGTATTAACTCTAATCAGGTTACCATTAACTTGATTGGAAAAGGAACTCCTGATGAAGTAAAATATACTATATTTAGTAGAATTAATCAGGGAGATATTCCCCTCAAACCGCAGGAAATTAGGACAGCCTTATTTCAAGGATATAAAGTTGATTTTTTAGAAAAAATGGTTAGCCGAGACAACGAAATTGGACAGCTATTTCATAAGGTTACTGGCAATTCTATTAAATCAAAAAGACAAGAAGATTTAGATTTTGCTTCAAGATTTATTGCTTTTTATCTTCAAGATTATACAACCTACGAACCTGATATGGATAGATTTATTACCACAGGTACCAAACTTATTCCTGAAGATGAAACTGAGCAAAATAAAATTTTAGAAAACTTTAAAAATGCTTTAGAATTATCATTTGAAATTTTTGGAGAAGATTCTTTTAGAAAACGAGTTAATATGAAAGAATCTCGTAAACCTATCAATAAACCTATTTTTGAAGTGCTATCTACTGTATTTTCTAAATTAGAAAATAAAAATATATTACTAAATAGTAGAGAAGATTTCAGAAATAGTTTTATTGAATTTATGCGGAGTAATGGCAAATTTGGAGCTGCTATTACCACAGGTACAGCAACGAAAGAAAGTGTACAAATAAGACATAAAGAGTTTAGAGATTTTATTACTAAATTTATATCTATATATGCTAAAAAAAATAATATTAAAAAACTTTAAATCCCACAAAAATACACCTATTGAGTTCGGTAATTTAACCATTTTATGCGGCTCTAATGGTGTGGGAAAATCATCTATTATTCAAATATTACTTCTTTTAAGAGATGTTTTTTTAAAAGATAAATCATTTGAAATTCTCAATTTAAAATCTGATGCTGTTAAAATTGGCACTGTGAATGATGCAGTTTATGAGGAGAGTAATATAGACGGTTTTGAGTGTTCTCTTAGTTTTAGTTCAGGGTTTGATACAAACTTTTTTTATGAAGCCAAAACAGAAGATGAAAAAACTAAATCTTTTATAAAATTAAATCCAGAGAAGTCTAATGCTAATCCAGTTATTAACTTTTCTCAGTTGCATGAAGTCGAATCACAATTCAGTAAATTTAGTTTATTTAATACTCATTTTCAGTATATTAGTGCGGCACGTAGTGGCCCATTAGATATTTATGAAAAAGATGATATAATCGTAGATATTCGCAAGCAAATATCTGAAAAAGAAGGCAAAGCAGAGTATTTTGTTCACTTTCTTGATAAATATCAAACCCAAGAAGTAATCAAAGAGTTATGCAAAAGAGATAGTAAAAATAATGATTTATTATCTCAAGTAGTTTTATGGGAAAAATATATATTTAATGGAGCAAATACTGTAATTGAAAACAATGGAAAACTTGGTTATTCCCTAAAATATTCATTTGATAAAGAATATTCTCATGTAGGAAAAACACTAAATTTTGATGCAAAAAATGTTGGGTTTGGCTTATCTTATACACTCCCAATATTAGTTGCTATTCTTTCAGCAAAGCCCGACTCTTTAATTATAATTGAAAACCCAGAAGCTCATTTACATCCTAACGGGATTTCAAGACTTTGTGAATTAATTTGTATCGCAGCACAGGCTGGTATTCAAATTATTATCGAAACACATTCCGACCATATTATTAATGGCGTTTTAGTTCAATCTAAGAAAAACGAAGAAAATGGGTCTGGAATAAACAGAAACAATATCAAAATATATCAGTTTGACAGAGATATAAGCGAACATTGTACTATTTCTACTGAAATAAAAGTAGAAGAAGATGGCGTAATTAGATTTGCTCCAAAAGGTTTTTTTGACCAAATAAGAATTGATAGCCGTTATTTAATAAGTTAAAATGGAACATAACTTCTGCTTTTATATTCATGACGCTTTCTTTGATGATATAGAATTAAGATATATCAAAGATTTTCGTATTTTAACTGAAATACCCAGACAGTTAAGTGCTGATACTTATTATAACAAAACTGCATTTAATCAACTATTTGACTTAATTAAGTCAGAAAAATATTTTCCCACAAGTCAGGAACATTATCTAATAAATTTTAAAACAGATTTCAAACCCCTCAAATCTTCGCTACATCTATTTGATATTGTTTATAACAAAGAGCAATCATCTATAACACATTTTAATATAGGCATTTCAGAGGAAAATATCATACAGAATAATATCATCATTCTATCACCTACATTAAATGAAGAAAAAAAAGTGTTAGTTATAAAATCTGATAAAGAATTTTGGGCAATTGATATTAAAATTTCCAACTCTGCCGAAGAGGTTTGGAAATATATTATTTCTAAATTACCCGAAAGAATATATCACTTTCATAAGAAACATGGAAATAATAATACGCCTGCTCATTCATCTAATAACGGGTATAAAGTTTCTCAATTATTAGCATCTGATATTGAGGCTCAATCTCTATTAAATTCAGCAATTTTTGATAAAAGGGAAAAGGAAAAATTTCATTATTACTTTGATAAAGAACGCAATACATATATAATTTTTCCTAAAGACAACGTAACACAAAACACTTTTCATGCTTTTCACATTACAGAAGCAGAGCATGACAAAGAAGTTCCTGCATCTATTAGAGCATATTTTGATTATCTCCGAAAGCTAAAATAAAATCGAGTTGGGCCTCCAAAATCTAATTTTGGAGGCCCAACTCGATTTGTAGGTAATCAAAAATTACTTAATCACACGCAAAGTCGAGCTTTGCTTTTTGGTCGTGATTTTGAGGATATACACCGCACTCGGCAAATGACTGATATTGAGTTGCATTTGTCCATTTTGTAGCGCATGCGCCTGCGAATGCAACACTTTGCCCGTCGTGTCGTAAAGTTGTACGGTGGCTTTGGCTTCGTTGGCCATCGCCGTATTTTTCAGGTAAAAAACACCGTTGTTCGGGTTTGGCCACAGTTGCCAATGCGTTGGCAAGCTGGTTTCTTCGCTCACCGACACAAAATTCTGTAACTTAAACACCTTGGTTTGGTACGCGCCCAAACGCACACCCGAAAGCACTTGCGTACTGTTCAGCGTGTAGTTTTGTGTGCTGTCCGAGAGTAGCTCCGTCCAAGTGGTAGTGGCTTGGCTGCTAATGCCTGTTGTCGCCAAATTCACGGTCATGGTATTTACGGGATTGGCCGAAGCGTTGGTAAGCACCAACAAATAATCGTTGCCCAACTTGCGCACATACGAAATCACCGAACTGGTACTATTGCTTACGGTTTGGTACGAACCTTTGCGCAAAGCCGCTTCTTGGTTGCGCAACGCAATCAATTTTTTGTACAGATTATAAATCGAATTAGGGTCGGCGGCCAAGGTCTGCACGTTGTACGTGCTCGCGTCGTTGTTGAGCGCGCGCCAAGGCGTTCCCGTCGTGAAACCTGCGTTTGTGCCATTCGTCCATTGCATCGGCAGACGGATGTTTTCATCTGGCTTGCTACCTTTCATGCTTACTTCTTCGCCATAATACACAAACGGCACTCCTGACAAGGTAAACAAAATACCTGCGGCGGCTTTGGCTTTTTCGCGGTTTCCGCCCAACACATCAATCACGCGGTTTTGGTCGTGGTTGGTCAGAAACGTTCCGTATTGCGAATTGGCATACAAAAACTGCACGGCTTCGATTTGGTTTTTGAGGTTGGCCACGCTGCCCGAATTGACCGCATTCAGAATATTTTCGGCCAAATCAAATTCAAAACAAAAATCTAATTCGTTGTTGTAACTGGCTACTGTACTGGAGTTTGTCCAGATTTCGCCCACGCTCATCGCATTCGGATTGATGCTTTTGTAATAATTTTTAAAATCGCTCCAATACGTGTGATTGGCTGGAATGTTCATGAGATTAGAACCATCTTCGGCAATGTACATCGCTCCATCGCAGCGGAAACCGTCGATATTGGTACTCTGAAGCCAGAATTTAGCCGCACTAAAAATACTGTCTTTTACCGCTGGCGTCTGATAATTCAAATCAGGCATTCCTGACCAAAATATTGAGTAATAATATTGAGCGCGAACATTATTGTAAGCCCAAACACTTTGTCCCCAAGGCCCCAGATAAGTAGGTGCTGTCGGTGACCAACGATAAAAATTGCTGTATTGCGGATTGTTTGCCGCAGATTGCACAAACCAAGGGTGTTGTGTGGACGTATGATTGACGACCCAGTCAATCACGATTTTGATACCACGATTATGCGCCGAATCTACGAGAGCTCTAAAATCCTGCATCGTGCCGTATTGTGGATTTACGGCCTTGTAATTGTTTACGTCGTAGCCGTGATAGCTCGGCGAAGGGTGAATCGGCATCAACCAAATGGCTTTTACGCCCAAATCCTGCAAATAACCCAATTTGCTGATAATTCCCTGAAAATCGCCAATACCGTCGCCGTTGCTATCTTTGAAGCTGCGCACAAAAATTTGATAGAAAGTAACATCATTCCACCAATACATATTGTTGCCGAATGGGTTGGGCAATTGATAATAAATATCTGCACCGCCCACTTCGCGGCCTACAATAGTGCCGCTACTGTTGCGGAACAAACACACCAAACTACGAAGCGTTTCGGTTGCTCCCATGCTGTAATAGTTGCGCGGCACGATTTTGATACGATACAAATTGTTGCCCAAACTCGTGAGCTTGGTGGCGGCTGGGTAGCTGCTCCAACTCGCTGGCGTGGTGTGTTGCCATTGGGTCGCGAAAGCACTTTGACTGGTAATCACTCCGCCGTACATATACACATCGCCGCTGTAGTTGGCAAGTGCGGCATTGCCTTTAGACGCATCGTAAGTGATGGTAATGCTGTCGTCGGGACTAAATGTAGCAGGTTGGATACTGACGGGACTCTGTGCCATAGACACGCCCGAAATGGCTAATAACACACTGGTTATCAGTTTTTTTGTTTGAAGAAATGAAAGTTTCATAGGGTATATAGTTTGCCCAAAGATAATGCTTTAGAGCAAAGCAACCCCACGAATGTAATTTGCTTGTAAGGAAAATAAAAAAGCCAACAGCAGTATTTGCTGTTGGCCAAGAGCACCTCTTGCAACAAGGTACACACTCGATTGCAACAATTAGAATATGTGTTTTAAGCTAACTTTTGCTTCCCTACAATAGGAGAAGAAAAATCTATTACTTTTTTTCTTAATATAATCGTAATAACACTGCAAACTGCTACTGTAACCGACAAAGCGAACAAACTTCCACCATCGTTGAGCTGAAGTTGTGAGTCCATCAATACGATGCCGAGTTTGGTTATATGCGCATAAATAGCCGCAAGCATTACGCTCAAAGAAATTAATGCACCAATAACAGAAAGTCTGGAACTGAGCAAGCAAATCGCGGCGATTAACTCTAATGCGCCCGAACCGATACGCCCCGCAGGTTCTAACCCTAATTTATCAAATAAGAATACGGCTTCTGGTACTGCCAACAATTTTAATACGACCACCTGCAACAGTATCACCGAAGCGGTAACTTGTGAAGCCCAAAGGATGGCATTTTGCTTTTTAGTCGTCATAAATACAAGAATAATAATGTAGTAAAATCAGTAATTAATGAAAAAGGAATCGAGTTCGCTGGTGAAAATGTTTTGTATAATAATGCTCTGAATCCTATAACATCAACAAGTTAGTTATAAAGACAATGCAAATGTTTGCTTCTCAATACGCGCCACGTAATGTATCTTATTTTTCTGCAAAAAATCAGTTCAAAAAACAAAAAAAAGCAGCAATATTTCGTTGAAACACTGCTTTTACTCGGCGAATAGGCAATAACAAAGCGTTTGTTCTATAAAAATCCTTAGAAAGAGTTCTTGTAATAAAAAAGCAAGTATTTCGATATTGTTCCACAATGCCGAACACTAAATCTGCTTTTGGAGCTTACAATTCAAATCAAATTTGCCGCAACGGTCGCAGCCATTTACCAACTGGCCGCCGTGTAGTTTCTGGCGCAATTCTGCGTACTTTTCGCCTTGCCAAAGTTCTAAAAATGAGTTTTCGTGCAAACTCCCCACCGCCAAACTGCTTTCGGGGTTACAACAAAAATGTACGCTTCCGTCTGCCCAAACTCTTGAATACCAATATCCTACAAAACAACCAATCGCTTCTATCGGGAAACTCGTGGCCGACTCGCCGCGCAATTGCTGATAAAAAAACGTTAGATTCGTCTGTACGCCAAGCCGCTCGGCCAAAGCCAAAACCGCCGTTTCTTGTTCCAAAAGTTGGGTGTGTTGCGTGGGCGTAATGGCTACTTGCTCCGTGCCGTCGCCGATGCTCATGAGTTTAAACTGAATTTTTGTGCCAAAACTCGCAGCAAGTTCCAGCATCTGCGCCAGCAAATGCGCGTTGGTTTGGCAAATGACGCACACGAGCTTTAGGTCTGGAGTGCAAGCCGCTATTTTTTGGATTTTATGAAGAAAATGCTCGTAGTCCGAAGCCTTACGGTTGGGGTGAAAAGCCACATAACTCTGCGCGTCGGCGGCCGAGAAATTGGCCTGAATCGTGTCTATTCCCAAACTCAAAAAAGTATCTAAATCTTTGATAAGCGTCAGGTTAGAAATCAGCGTTACTTTTAGCCCCAAGTTTTTGGCGTGGCGCACGGTCTCATCAAATTGCGGATAAACCAGCGGGTCACCACCACCCGTCAGGATGATGCGTTGGGTTTGCAGTGCCGCCAAGTCGTCGAGCAACTGCCGCAACACTGGCCAATCAAGTTGTTTGCGTTTCCATTGCGTATTGGGTCGGACGTTGAGCAAGGGCGAGTAGCTCCAACACGTAATACAATTCAGGTTGCAAGCATTCGTCGGCACGATTCCCACGCTTTCAGGGCCAAGAAGCGGCGCGGCATTCGTCCGAAAATCGCTGAGACGTTGGGTCTGTTGGGGGCTGAGGCGTGCCAATCGTTTACAGTTTTTTGCTTGTTAGAAGAAAACGTGAAGATAAACAAAAAACGCCACAGACTTGCGCAGTCCGTAGCGTTTGCAAAAGAATGTTATTGTATAAAAAGATTATACAGCGAAGCTCTCGCCACAACCGCAAGTGCGTGTCGCGTTGGGGTTGATGAACTGAAAACCTTTGCCGTTGAGTCCGTCGGAATAGTCGAGCGTCGTGCCAATAAGGTACAACACGCTTTTCTTGTCCACACGAATCTCAATTCCTTTATCTTCAATTACTTGGTCGGTTGCGGCCACTTCATTATCAAAGGCCAAATCGTACATTAGCCCCGAACAGCCGCCACCTTTTACGGACACCCGAATACTATAACTTGCGCCACGCCCTTCTTGGCTGCGCAATTCGATGATTTTATCTTTGGCTTTATCTGTGATGTTAATCATTGTCGTGCTGAGTAATGTTTTGAGTCTATTACGTTTCTGCTATCCAAACGCCAATGCTTTGCGAAAAGTTCGGCTACTCGGACAAGTACAAAAGTAATGGATTGTATTCAAAAAAACTGAAACCCTGACACAAATGTCACTTTTTCGGACAAATTGTCTGTTTTTCTTGTTTTAAAAGAAGTATTGGGCAGAGGCTGTCTGCCATTGCCAATGCGTAAGATTTATTGCTGATTTTCAATGCCTAAAGAATGATGGTTATGAGGGTAAAACCTGCAAACTTGGCAGAGTGCGCACACTTTGGCACAACTAATGCAGAGGCTTGGCTGTGCAAAGCCTACTTTGTGTGTGGCTTGCTCGCTTCATTTGTTTTTAACTTTCCCAAAAATTAAAAAAATTATAACAACAATGTCAAACTTGAGTATCAAACCGTTGGCAGACAGAGTTTTGGTAAAACCAGCTCCAGCCGAAGAAAAAACAGCCTCTGGTCTTTTCATCCCTGACACAGCCAAAGAAAAACCACAACGTGGCGAAGTAGTGGCAGTGGGCGCAGGCAAAAAAGACGAGCCATTGACAGTAAAAGTGGGCGATACGGTATTGTATGGCAAATATGCTGGTACTGAAATCAGCGTAGAAGGTGGCGAATACCTCATCATGCGCGAGTCTGATATTTTTGCTATCCTTTAATATTTTTTTGGATAGAAATAGGTAGAGCTAAGCCGTGCAACTGGCTCTTTATCAATACAAAAAACTATTTGCACATCAAAAAAAAAGTATAAAACAACAAATTTCTTTTTAGCAATGTCTAAGAAAATTTATTTCGATACAACTGCACGCGAAAAACTTAAAAAAGGCGTGGACACTTTAGCAGATGCCGTGAAAGTAACACTTGGCCCTAAAGGACGTAATGTTATTTTGAGCAAAAAATTTGGTTCACCTTCTGTAACAAAAGACGGTGTGTCGGTGGCTAAAGACATCGAATTGAAAGACCCAATCGAAAATATGGGCGCACAATTGGTGAAAGAAGTAGCTTCTAAAACTGCCGACAGCGCAGGCGACGGAACTACGACAGCCACTGTACTTACACAAGCGATTTTCTCGACGGGTATCAAAAGCGTAACAGCTGGCGCAAACCCAATGGATTTGAAACGCGGTATCGACAAAGCCGTTTCGACGGTAGTTGCTAACCTTAAATCGCAATCAAAAGCCATCAGCAACAACAGCGAAATCGAACAAGTAGCGACTATTTCTGCCAACAACGACAACGAAATCGGCAAAATGATTGCCAGCGCAATGGAAAAAGTTGGTAAAGACGGCGTTATCACGGTAGAAGAAGCAAAAGGTACTGAAACTGAAGTAAAAACAGTAGAAGGTATGCAATTCGACCGCGGTTATTTGTCGCCTTACTTCGTAACCAACACCGACAAAATGGAGGCCGAACTTGACCGCCCTTACGTGTTGATTTACGACAAAAAAATCTCTTCGATGAAAGAGCTTTTGCCTGTACTTGAGCAAACTGTACAAACTGGTCGTCCGTTGCTTATCATTGCAGAAGACGTTGATGGTGAAGCTCTTGCTACATTGGTAGTAAACAAAATCCGTGGCGCACTGAAAATCGTTGCGGTAAAAGCTCCAGGTTTCGGCGACCGTCGTAAAGCTATGTTGGAAGACATCGCGGTATTGACTGGCGGTACTGTAATCTCTGAAGAACAAGGTTACAAACTTGAAAACGCTACGCTTCAATATTTGGGCACAGCCGAAAAAATCATCGTGGACAAAGACAACACTACAGTTGTAAACGGAAGCGGTTCGGCAGAAGCTATCCAAGCACGCGTAAACCAAGTAAAAGCACAAATCGAAAATACAACTTCTGATTATGACCGCGAAAAATTGCAAGAGCGTTTGGCTAAATTGTCGGGCGGCGTTGCGATTCTTTACATCGGTGCAGCTACGGAAGTAGAAATGAAAGAGAAAAAAGACCGCGTGGACGACGCATTGCACGCTACACGCGCTGCGGTGGAAGAAGGTATCGTCCCTGGTGGTGGTGTTGCGCTTATCCGTGCCGTAGAAGCATTGGACAGCGTAGCGACACACAACGAAGATGAGGCTATCGGCGTGAACATCGTTCGTACAGCTTTGGAAGCTCCTTTGCGTACTATCATCGCTAACGCTGGTGGCGAAGGCTCGGTAGTAGTAAACAAAGTGAAAGAAGGCAAAGGCGACTACGGTTATAACGCTCGCGAAGACCGTTACGAAAATATGTTTGCCGCTGGCGTACTTGACCCAACGAAAGTAACTCGTTTGGCTTTGGAAAATGCTGCGTCAATCGCTGGCCTATTGCTCACAACTGAGTGTGTAATCGCTGACGATCCAGATGAAAAAGAACCTGCTATGCCTCCAATGGGTGGCGGCATGGGCGGCATGATGTAATAGCCGATTTTTCAGAACTGAAAAAAGTAGATATGTACCGCCTCATAAGCACAGAGCTTGGAGGCGGTATTTTTTAGGTAGAATTTTTAACTTTTAACAAATAAATATTATGGAAAATGAACAATATCGAGCATTTACTCGATTTAAATTTATATCATCAGATATAACGCTGATAAATAAAAAATTAGACCGAATTCTTTCAGACACAATAATACCGCAATTAATGAAGGAGGAATGCGCCTTACAATACAAGGAAAAGCCTATAATAAGACCAAAAATAGACAATATCATTATTAAGAAGGATTTTGAAGTAGATAAAATTGAGCCACTTTTTCCAGAACTTAATATAAGTATAGAGCAAACAGACTCTTCTGTTTTTTTAAAATTTCCTGTAAACTGGAATGGAGAGGTAGCCTTATGCAGCACCCCTATAAACCATAGAGGGCGTATGCAAAAACTCATTTATAGTGTAAAAGCATCTTATATAGAACTATCTAACGACGGACAATATAAGGTTTTAAGTCATGACTTTCAATTACTTCACGTAACTGGAGCTAGAGAAGAAGGGTAGTAAACGACGATGAAAACTATATTTAAAGAAATATCTGGCTTTTAAACCTATAAGGTTTTGAAAACCTTATAGGTTTGAGCAAAAAAATAAACCCAACCCGCAATCCCAATACCAACGGGGTTGCGGGTTTTTAGTTGCCATAATAAAGATTAAGGAAAGGATGTTAGTTTTAACCTTATAGGCTTTTTATACCTATAAGGTTAAGGGAATCAATAGATTATAGATTCGGCTGAGGCGTAAGACGCAAATATGGTTTTACGCGTTCGTAACCTTTCGGGAATTTCGCTTCGATTTCTTCGTCTTTCACCGACGTAGCGATTACCACTTTCTCGCCGCTTTGCCAGTTGGCTGGCGTGGCTACCTGATAGTTGGCCGTAAGTTGCAAGCTGTCTATCACGCGCAAAAGTTCGTTAAAGTTACGACCCGTAGAAGCTGGATAAGTGATAATCAGCTTTACTTTGTGGTCTGGCCCAATCACAAATACCGAACGAACCGTAAAAGTTTCGCTGGCATTTGGGTGAATCAAATCATAAAGCTCCGAAACTTTGCGGTCAGCATCGGCGATAATCGGGAAATTAACCACCGTGTTTTGAGTTTCGTTAATGTCGTTAATCCATTCTTGGTGCTTACCCAACGGGTCCACGCTCAATGCCAACACTTTTACATTTCTTTTCTTAAATTCTTCACCAAGTTTGGCAGTTGCGCCCAATTCGGTCGTGCAAACTGGCGTAAAGTCAGCGGGATGCGAGAACAAAACGCCCCAACCGTCGCCCAAATAATTATAAAAATCAATTGTACCTTCTGTTGTTTCTGCCGTGAAGTTGGGAGCAATGTC
This sequence comes from Flexibacter flexilis DSM 6793, assembly GCF_900112255.1. Taxonomy (NCBI): domain Bacteria; kingdom Pseudomonadati; phylum Bacteroidota; class Cytophagia; order Cytophagales; family Flexibacteraceae; genus Flexibacter; species Flexibacter flexilis. Next base: position 300,801 of record NZ_FOLE01000003.1, on the reverse strand, counting down.
CCCTAAACGCAATGTTGCCATAATAATTCTGATTTTTTGTTTTATAAAATAAAAATAAATTAAGATTAAATATGAATTGATTTTGCAAATAATTCCGATTGCTCGATTGCCGTAATGCCGCCTTTGAGGTTGTACAAGTTATCAAAACCAAACTCGTCTTCTAATGTCCGAATGGCTTTGGCACTTCTGCCGCCCAATTTGCAATGCACTACTACTTTTTTGTTTCGGCTAATTTCGTCGGCGCGTTGCGCTACCGTTCCCAACGGGATAAGCAGTGCCCCAATATTGATTTGCTCGTATTCGGCAGGCTCGCGCACATCAATTACTTGGATGTCTTCGCCGTTGTTCTGCCATTGTGCAAACTCTTCCACACTGATTTCCTTTAGCTTTCTTTCAACGGCTTTTACGCCGCAAAATTGCTCATAATCTATCAGGCCAGTGATGGCGGGCGCGTCGGCGCGTTTGGTAATTTTCAGTGTTCGGGTCTGGAACGTAAGCGCATCAAATACAAAGAAACGCCCGCTAAGCGGTTCGCCCACGCCCGTAATAACCTTGATTACTTCGTTGGCTTGCAAGCTGCCAATAATACCAGGCAGCACGCCCAACACGCCACCTTCCGCGCAATTCGGAATTAAGCCAGGTTCGGGAGGTGTCGGGTACAAGTCGCGGTAATTTGGCCCCGTTACGCCGTTGGCATCTGTGTAGTTGAATACCGAAACTTGGCCTTCAAACTGAAAAATGGAGGCGTAAACGTTGGGTTTGCCTGCCAAAACGGCGGCATCATTCACTAAATAGCGTATCGGAAAATTGTCCGTCCCGTCTGCTACAACATCGTATTGGCTGATAAGTTCCAATGTGTTTTGGGACGTAAGCTGTGTTTTGTAAATTTCTATGTTGATATACGGATTCAGGCTTTGCAAACGCTTTTGGGCGGCTTCGGCTTTTGGCTTGCCAATATCTTCTGTTCCGAAAAGCACTTGGCGTTGCAAATTGCTGTCGTCCACCGTATCGAAATCCACAATACCAATATTGCCCACACCAGCCGCCGCCAAATACAACAGCAACGGACTTCCCAAACCACCCGAACCAATCACCAGCACTTTAGCAGCTTTTAATTTTTTTTGTGCTTCCAAGCCAAAGTCAGGAATAATGATGTGGCGGTTATAACGCGCATATTCTTCTTTAGAAAAAGTAATATCGTCCAGCGCACCGCTTCCGCCCGCAATGGCGGGGATAATGCTAATGGTTGTTTGGCCGTTTACGGGTGTGTTTTCTTGCTGAAGGTTGCGAATGTCTTCGTCGCCTGCGAAAATATTTACATAGCCTCTAATCTGGCCGTTTTCGTCAAAAAGATTTTTCTTCAAATCAGGAAAATTGAGCGTAAGCTCTGCTAATGTTTCCTGAATGGTGTTGCCGCCCACTTCTACGCGTGATTGTTGGTTCGTAAATTTTCTAAGCGGGGTAGGAATGATTATCGTAGCCATGTTTTTGTAAGATTTAATATTGTTTGAAAAGGAAGTACGTTAAATGCTTGATTTTTAATATTTTATATTAAAGTGAAGTAGCGAAATTGGCCAGATGTACGGCCTCTTCTTCAAACTGAAAATCCTCGTTGAGTCGCCAAGATTGCAACGAAACAAACGTTTTTTCGCTCACGGCCACAATCACATACGAGAAAAAGGGCTGCGCTACTACGCGGTCGTGTTCGCTGGGAACAGATGGGTGATTGGGGTGCGAATGATACACGCCCAACAGCGTAAGTTTTTTGTCTTCGGCATAACGTTCGGCTTTCAGATAATCCAGTGGCGTAATTTCAAAACGGCGGCGTTTGTCGCCATCTTTAGCATTTTCCACCACAATAATTTCCGTAATAAAGCGGTCGTTTTCGGTTTCGTGGCCGAGCAAAAAGCCGCAACATTCGTCAGGAAATGTATGTAGCGCGTCGGCAATTACTTGAGCTTCGGTATTGTCCTTAAAATGTAACATTGCTTTTTGGGTTATAATATTTTCTTAATGACTTCAGAATATTTGTCGGCGTTGTCGGGCAAAACGGTTACGATAGTGCCTTCCGTGATTTCGTTGGCCAGTTGCAAAGCTCCCGCGATGTTGGCCGCCGACGAAGGACTGACCAGCAAGCCTTCTTTTTCGTACAAAAGTTTGATAAGCTCGTAGGCGCGTGGCGTGCTTATTTCCAAATGGCGGTCTGCCACGCTTGCATCGTAGATTTGCGGGACAATGGCCGTTTCCAGATGCTTCCAACCCTCAAGGCCGTGTAGTGCAAAATCGGGCTGCAAGGCAACTACTTGTATGTCAGGATTTACTTCTTTCAGGCGGCGCGACGTACCCACGAAAGTCCCCGTAGTTCCCAGCCCCGCCACGAAGTAGTTAAGGTCGGGTTGGCGTTTGAGTATTTCTTCGGCTGTGCCGTAATAATGCGCTTTCCAATTGTTGTCGTTGGTGTACTGGCCGGCGTAGAAATAGCGTTCTGGGTATTTTTCGGCTAATTCTTTGGCCACTTCTTGCGCCTCGTCCGTTCCCCCAAACTTTGAAGTATAGATAATATTCACGCCCAACGATTCGAGTATTTGCTTGCGTTCGATGCTGGCATTTTCGGGCAAACACAAAGCCACCGAAATCCCTAATTCTCTGGCAATCGTGGCATACGCAATGCCAGTGTTACCGCTTGTAGCATCAAGCAAGGTTTTGTTTTCGTGCAAATGACCTTGCGCAACGGCCTGCCTGATGATGTTGAAGGCGGCTCTTGCTTTCACGCTGCCCGACAGTTGCGACCACTCCGCTTTTGCATAAATTTTCACTTTCGGATTGGCGTGCAAATACCTGATTGGCAGCAGTGGCGTATTGCCGATTTGGCGCGCTATCAGGCCGATTCTTGCCTCAATTGTCGGGTATGTTTCTACTTCGTGTGCCATTGGGAGTAAAATATAAATCGTTGGAAAACAAATATTTGGGCAATAAAAAAAGGTCTTACGATGTTCCGTAAGACCTTCCTTGTGTGTATAAGCAACTGGATAGGAGTTTACATACGGCATCGTCGGGACGCAGCGAAACAACAACAACACGCCATCATGGCGCAAAGGCTGTTTGCGTTGTTTTGTACCGATACCGCTATGTTAAAATCTTGAGTCATTGTGTTTGGGAAATGAAATAAAGGCATAAAAAAAGGCTCTTCGATGTTGTATCGGAGAGCCTATCCCTAAAGTTGGGTATAAGTTTATGGTCATCTTTTAACCGATACAATCTTCCAAGTATGGCATAGCCATACAGCAACAACAACAACACATTGTTGCAGCAGCGATTTGATTGTAAAAGTTAACGTTCTTTGTCATTTGTCTGATATTTGATAAAGCCATTGCGATATGACCTTAATACTTTTGCAAAGTACGCGGACGCTTTTCGTAAAAACAAAATCTTTTCGGAAAATTTTTGAAAAAAGATTTCTTCACAAAAAGAAAATAGTTTTATAATCAACAGATAATCAGTAATTAAAAAGCTATTTTGCAAAAACGAAAATTTATTATTTTGTTTGACTTGCGCCGTCCAGCAAGGCCAAATCTTGCGCATCCAAGCGAAGTAACGGCGCATCAAAAAGCGTTTTGAGTTGATTCTGACTCGTCGCACTCACAATCGGAGCAGTTACCAGCGGTTGCGCCAACAGCCAAGCCAAAGCCACCGTAGCAGGTTGTGTTTGGTGTTTTTCGGCCACTTGGTCGAGTGCCGCCAACACCGCAAAACCTTGTGGCGTAAGATATTTGCTCACGCCGCCGCCTCTTACACTTTTGGCCAAATCCTCTTGCGAACGGTATTTGCCCGTCAGGAAGCCAGCCGCCAACGACCAATAAGGGAAAACCGACAAGTTGTATTGCTGTGCCAAAGACGCGTACTCGGTTTCAAATTTTTCTCTTTCGAGCAAATTGTAATGCGGTTGCAAGGCCACATATTTTGCCCAACCGTTTTGCTCGGCTACCGCGAAAGACTCTTTCAGACGACTTGGCGACACATTGGAAGCGGCGATATAACGCACTTTGCCCGCTTTTACGATTTGCTCGTAGGCCGACATGGTCTCTTCGATGGGCGTTACCTCGTCGTCGAAGTGCGTGTAATACAAGTCGATGTAGTCGGTTTGTAATCGCGCCAACGACTCATCCACCGATTTGAGAATATGTTTTTTACTCACGTCGTTCGGGTGTTCTTTGGTTTGCGACCCGACCTTCGTGGCAATTACGAATTTATCGCGTTGGCCTTTGGCTTTGAGCCAGTTACCAATAATAGTTTCCGATTGGCCGCCTTTTCCGTTTACCCACCAAGCGTAAGTATCCGCCGTATCAATGAAGTTGAACCCTTGTGCCGCAAACGCGTCGAGTATGCCGAAAGATTGCGCCTCGTCGAGTGTCCAGCCGAATACGTTGCCGCCAAAATTGATGGGCGCAACCTCCAATGTCGTGTTTTTAATGACTCTTTTTTCCATAGCAATTTGAATTAGAAATAAATAAATCTGATATAATAACACTACGGCTTTATAGGAAAGTTTCGTGTAGTTGTTATCAAATCGCTTTTTCTAAAATGAGCCAATTCTTTTTTACAGAAAAATCAAATTACTGCTTCTCAATTTTTTGCACCACCAAACCGCCGTTTACGTCCGTGATTTTGAGCAAATACAAACCCGTTTTTAATTTATTTGTATTGATATTAATTTCTTGTTGGTCAGCAACTTGTAGGCTTTGCATTATTTTTCCGTCTATCGACCAAATCTCGATTTTTTGAAGGTTTTTATCTGATTTTACGGTCAGAAAATCGGCGGCAGGATTAGGATAAACCATTACTTTTGGTTTGCTCTGCACAGGTTTGGCCGCCGTTACAGCACACGGCAAGGCGTTGAGGTGCGCCCAAATCTGGTCGTTTAACAAAAATGGAACATCTGCCGCGTCTGGAGCTTCGCCCATTCTTATCATAACAATTTTTTGGCTGGGAATGATATTAAGGAATTGCCCATTTTTTCCCATCGCGGCAATCATATCATCGGGCGCGTTGGGCAACAATTTGCCAGGGAAAACCAGTTGCGAGTTAGGAATCATGTACGATTCTTTGCCGTTGAGCCACCACAAATAACCATAGCTTTTATTGAGGCTTTGCGAGGTATTAACCATTGATTTATAATAACTTGTGTCGGTCATTACGGGCGTGTTATTCCATTTTCCTTTGTTGAGAATAAGCAGCCCGAAGCGTGCCATGCTACGCGCCGTACTAAAAAAAACATTGTTGTTGTCCACGTAACTAAACGTACCCGTCATGCCGATTGGCTGCTTTAGTTTTTGGTTCATGTACGTGTTTAATGTCAGGCCAGTCGAATAATAAATGACACTATCCAGCAACGTGTACGGGGCATTATGATACGCCCAACGCGTTCCCGCATCAGATTTATAAATCAAACAAGTGTCTTGCATACAACCTTCGTTGGGAACGCCGTCGTCGAGACCAGTGGTCATGGTGAGTTCGTGGCGAATCGTAATTTTTTGCTCTTGTGCAGGCGTACAGCTCGTCCAACCTTGCCCCAAATACTGCGACGTTGTATCCGAAATAGACAAATGGCCTTCCTGTTGCGCAATGCCGACCATGAAAGAAGTCAGCGTTTTGCCCGCCGAAGCCCAATACCAACTCGACGTTTGGGTTTGCGTCCCGAAGTATTTTTCAAGCACAATTTTGCCGTCTTTCAGTATAATAAAAGCCTTTGTATTGTTGGTATCCAAGAAGTTATAAAGGCTATCAATACGCGCGGGACACCAGTTGAGCGAGGTAGGCGACAGTGTGTCCCAAGTGCTGCCCACTACTGGCGGAAAATACAGGTTTTGAGCTTTTGTATTGGCTAAAAAAGACAGAAATAGTACAGTGAATAACAGTTTTAATTTCATCATATCTTCCAGTTTTTGTTTGTCTATTGATATAAAAAAAGGCAAAAGGTTTAACTCTTGCCTCATTATTTTTGTAAGAAGAATTAGAAAACAATGAATTTCAGACAAAAAGCCCTGATAACTTGGGCTGTTTGATACCAATTTTTCGCGCATCAAAACCAAATTTATCTTCCAAAATACTGGCATACACCGACCTGAAATCTATGTCATAAATCAAGTCGCCACCGCTATCCAAATTAGCTAAATCAGGATTTTTGCCGATGATTTTTCCTTGATTCTTTCCGCCAATAACCATCAGCGGCGCGGCTGTGCCGTGGTCTGTGCCAGAGCCGTTGTCTTTTACCCTTCGCCCAAATTCCGAAAATACGACGATAGTTACACGGTCTAAAAGATTAGCATTTTTCAGGTCAGAATAAAAAGAAAAAATGCCATCATTTACTCCTTTTAATACTCTTTGATGTACTTCTCTTTGATTTTCGTGCGTGTCAAAACCTCCCAAAGAAGTATAATAAACTTTCGCAGCCAAACCGCCTTTTATCATGCGCGAAATCCACTTCAAATTCTTAGAAATATAATTATTTTCGTAATGAAATAATGTATTTTTACTTTTATTTAATGCCGCTTGAATTTCGGCCATTCCGTGTGTGGACGAATACGCTATTTTTCTTGCAAAATCTAACTGTGGATTCTCTGAAAGCACTAAATTAGATGCAGCAATTTTATTTTTTGCAAGAACTCTTGGGTCTTTTATGGTAATTGAATTTACGGCATCAGAAGCCAGAGCCAAATTGTCGGTAGAAGCAACATTAATCGCAGAAATTGGGTTGTCATGGTCGTGTATTTCCAGAAATCTACCCAACCAACCACGCGATAAATTTTGTTTGGCATCGGAGGCCGTTTGCCAAATTTCCATGCTTCTAAAATGCGAGCGATTAGGGTTCGGATAACCCACATTTTGTATTAAACTAAAATGGCCATTTTGCGTAATTTGTGCCAGCCCTTCCAACGCAGGATTCCAGCCTAAACCATTACTTTTATTGATTAGTTGGTCTGCTGAAATTCCGATATTTGGTCTGTAATCATAATACAAACTATTTTCGTAAGGAACAAATGTATTAAGGCCATCATTTCCGCCTGTAAGTTGCACGAAAACAACAATATTGTCATTAGCCAAATCCATATTTTCGGAAGACAAATTACCTGCTGCCGACAAAAAATCTGGTAGTAATAGCAATCCACCCGTATAAGTGGTGGCCATTTGCAAAAATTTACGTCTTTCCATCGCTCTAAATCAGTTGAAATTCAGGTGTTTTTATCAAAAAATTAAACAAACGAAATACACTTGCTTCGGCGTTTTCGTCCTTCGGATTGAAATCGTATTTGAGTATGTTACTCATGTCATTTTTAAGCGCATCGTCACACTCAAATATCAGATTATCAGCCATTTCTTTAATGATTTCTTTTGCTTTATGCTGCGTATCAAATTGAATATGCGGCTGATAAGGAGTTGCTTCTGGGTCTGCCTTGCGCAGTGAATTGATTAGTTGTTGTTGGCTGGCAGCACTCTGAGAAGTAAGTATATTGGCCAGTTGATTGCGGGACAAATAAATTTGTGTACTTAGCCATGTTTTACCTCCTTCCCAGCCTTTTACACTAGGTTGGTCAAACAAATCCATGCCTTGATTCTTAATAAAAGAAGCTAAATTCACATAAGAAATATTATTAATATTTAGCTCATTACAAACCTGAAAAGCATAAATCAATGGACTTTTTATTTGGCTTCCTGCTGTATTTTTAGTATATTCATTTTTGAAAATAAATGCTAAAAATGGTTTTATTTCAAAATTATATTCTCGGAATTTATCACCATATTTTTTTACTAAATCTTTGCTTTGGTTGTCATATACAAACCATTTTAATATTTTTTCTGTAACAAAATATTGAACATTTTTTTGCTCAAAAATAATATCAATTACATCATCAATAATAAAATTACCTTTTTTCCAAAATACACTTTTAATGTCATTATTTTTTTGTTTTGACTTGTATTCTCCTTTTTGATTGCTTGTTGTAAGTCCAGCTAATGATAAAGCTGTATTTTTAATGTCAGATTCTGTATAATGTCCCTCGCCTAATGTGAATAATTCAAGCAATTCTCTACCCAAATTTTCATTTATTTTCCCATTCTTATTTTTGTTATTACTCAAATATTTTAGCATAGCATTTGAATACATCATTGCTTTAGTCATTTCTTTAAAATTACCTAAAGAATGTTGATTAATGATAAGATATTGTTGATAAATCCAATAAGGAAATTTGACGGATTTAAATGTAGAAACAAAATGATTATGCCAAAATAAATTCATTTTCTCATGCAACGGAAATTCCGCTTCACTCATGCGCTGTAGCCACCATGCCTTAAACTCCAATTCTACTTTTTTATATTCTTTCCGAATCAATTTTTTTCCTTCTTTGGCGGCCTCTTTCGCGGCTAAAACCTCTTTCTTTAATTCTTCTTGCGTTTTGGCTACGCCCTCAAAACACGCAGGTTCTTGCACCTGCCAGTCAGCCGCAAAAGATTTTTCCAAGAATGTTTCTATGCCTAATGTCTTGATTTGCTCGGCCTGCTTGCGCGAAAATCCCAAGCGCAAAGACCATAATACTTCTTGTTTCATAGCTCCGAAAATTTTTGGTAGTAAGATGCGTTCGTAACGTATAAGTTTAACGCCAGTAAATATAATTTTGTTACCAACCTTTATTTTTTCATTCAAGCTAACGCATAAAAAAAGCGGCCTTTACAAGCCGCTTTTCGGTATCAAAAAATTATTTTCCCTCGCTATATTTTTTCGATGATACGCCATGCGCACCCTGTAAGCATCGACTATCCACTGACTATCAAAATATTAAAAAGAAAATCCTTTAAAATATCGCGGACGAACAACATTCTTTATTTTTCTTTGGGTGTAAAAACATATTCGGCAAAACACCGAAACCCTATCCATTGTTCGGGCTGAGAATAGCGAATATATGCGCCACTGAGTCCGTCTTGAGCGGGTTGCCGAAAGCTGCCACCTTTACAGATATATTTTTGATTAGTCAGTTCGGCCACATTCCCCAACACGTCAAAAAAACCTTGCGGAATGGGGTCGTAGGTTCGGTAGCGCATCATGGCTTGCTTTCCGTAGGTCTGAACTTTCAGGCCATCATCGGGGCAACCAATGCTACGGCTATAATTCCAGAGGCGGCAACCTGTTTTGATAAAAACAGAATCGACTTGACCGTCTTGGTTGGGGTCTTGGCACAAGGCAAGCAGCGAATCTGCTTCGGCGGGAGTCGGCAATCTGAAAATCGCTTTTTGTAAACCTAATTTCTTAGCTTTTTTGCTCCCACTATTCAACAATTCAGTAATTTGGTTGGTACGCCACGCACAAAATGCCTTCGCTTGCTCGTAGCTAATGCCCGTAATCGGAAATTCAGTAGCAGGAAGTAAAGACTCTTTGCTTTTGTTTACTTGTTCCACAAAAGTAAGTGGCTGTAATATTTCGCCTAAATTATTGGTGGCCAACATGACAGCATCGCCTGGCTCGCGCTGGCAAAGGTCGCGCACAATGTTGAGCAATTGGTAGGCTTGTGGGGCAAGTAGCCGCAAATCTGGAAGCATTTTACGAGCAGAATCGCCACCTTCTACGTGCAATTTGTAGCCAATAAAATAAACCCAATCTTCTACACTTATTTCTATTTCGTCGGCATAAAAATTATCCCGAATATAGACAGTTTCCAAAACCTTTTTGGGCTGTTTGATTGGTTTTTTTTGGGCATAAACCACTTGTAACCCACAGATTATCAATACAAATAAAAATATTTTCTTTACCATAACTAAAAAAGAAAAAGTAACACTTTACTCCAAATGAAAACTGCGCAATGCTTCATACACTTTATGCACAGGCAAGCCCATAACATTAAAATAAGAACCTTCGATACGCTCTACAGCAATCATGCCAAGCCATTCTTGTGCGCCGTAAGCTCCTGCCTTGTCGAAGGGTTTGTACTGGCGAATATAAAAAATGATTTCTTCTTCGCTCAATGGTTTGAAATATACGTTGGTTTGGTCTGAAAAAGTATGTACGGAATGTTCGGTACGCACACACACACCCGTAACGACCTCATGCACACGCCCCGAAAGTGCCGAGAGCATCTCGAAGGCTTGCGCTTCAGATTCTGGTTTGTTAAGCACTTTTCCGTCCAAGATTACGACGGTATCGGCGGTCAGAACTACTTTATCTGCAAGTTCTTCGGAGGCAAAAGCCTTTGCTTTTTTGTAAGCCAAAAATACGGGGACTTCGGCGGCTGGCAGCGAAGCGGGAAAATCTTCGGCTACGTCTTTGGTTTGGACAGAAAACGAGTAGCCCAATTCTTGTAACAATTGTTTGCGACGTGGTGAGCCAGAAGCTAAGATGAGTTTCATGTATATTTTTATGATTTTGGTAAGTGCGCTGCAAAAATAGACAATAGAGACAAACTTACCGATAATAATCCAGTTCGGAAAGGATTTAGCAGTATTTTAATTGACTTTTGTAAGTGTTTTTTGTGATAAAAGTTATAGATTAAAGATAATTTATTCGTGCATAAATAAAACTTGGTTGGGGCTTGGAATTATAATAAGGGAAGGTATATTTGTGATGTAGGCAAGGAAACCATAAAAACTTTGCCGTATGTCCTATTGAATTATCCAACCCCAAAAACATTTCTCCGATGACAACCGAGCCTATTTCTAATCTGTTGCAAGAAGTTGCAGACAGTGCCAGTAAAGTGGTAAGAGGCTATGAAAATTTAGCCCAAATTGATGAAGTTGATGTAGCTACTGCGCCGCGCGAGGTGGTTTGGCAGTCGGGCAAAATAAAGCTCTATCGCTACAAAAGCGAAAAAGTAACGCTCAAAACGCCTTTGTTGATTGCTTATGCGTTGGTGAATCGCGCCGACATGATGGACTTGCAACCTGACCGCAGTCTTATCCGCAATTTGGTGGCTTCGGGTGTGGACGTGTACCTGATTGACTGGGGTTATGCTACGCGTGCCGACCGCTACAACACCATGGACGACTATATTAACGGGTTCATGCTCGATTGTGCGGATTATGTACGCAAAACCACAGGCCACGACAAAATCAATTTGTTGGGTGTGTGTCAGGGCGGAACATTCAGTACGATTTTTGCTTCGCATTATCCCGAAAAAATCAAAAATTTGATTACCATGGTTACGCCTGTGGACTTCTCCATTGAAGAAGGCTTGTTGTTCCGTTGGTCGCGTGGGCTGGATGTGGATGCTATCGTGGACGGTTATGGCGGTGTTGTGCCAGGTGATTTCTTGAATTTCGGATTTGATATGCTCAAACCAATGAGCAAAGTTCGCAAAATGAACGGCTTGGTAGATATGCTTCAGGACAAAGACAAGCTCCTGAATTTTTTGCGTATGGAAAAATGGGTAGCCGACAGCCCCGACCAAGCAGGCGAATGTTATCGTCAGTTCCTCAAGGACTTATACCAACAAAATAAGCTCATGCGCGGCGAGTTGGTGGTTGGCAAAAAAGTGAATTTGAAAAATATCAATATGCCTTTGCTAAATATTTTTGCAGCCGAAGACCATCTTGTTCCGCCGACGGCTTCTAAGCCGCTCAACGATTTGGTAAGCTCAACGGACAAAACCATGTACGAGTTCCCTGGTGGACATATTGGGGTTTTTGTGGGAAATCGTTCGCAAAAAGAACTCGCGCCAACCATTACCAAATGGCTCAAAGAAAGAGACTAATTGGACAGATAAACCGACGGGCTTGCAGCAATGTAAGCCCGTTTTTGTACAATCACATTGCTTTTACGAAAATGAAAAAAATACATTGGATACTGGCGGCTGGTCTGCTACTGGGCAGCGGTTCGGCTTGGGCACAAATTAGCGGGAATCAGTCGTTTGGGCGCAATCATCGCACCGACGACGTGTTGGCGGGAGACGATTTGTATGGCTATGTGGTCACAGATTCGACGCTGGCCATGAACGTAAAAATATTGTTACAGAAAACAGCCGATAAATATGTACTCACGTTGGGGCTGAATCAGGAGGCCGTTACGCCCAAAGAATGTAACGCGAAAATCTCAGAACGCATCAACGGCTTTTTGCAAAAATTAAAAGGCATTGGGCTAAAAAAAGAAGCTGTTTTCGTGGATTTTATCGCGCAAAATAAGATTTATGATTATGTGGTTTCTGAAAGAAAAGCGACCCAAATCGAAAAAGGTTTTGAGCTAAAAAAGAACGTAATCGTAACTACCAGCAAGTTTGCGGACATAGACAAAATCATTGAATTTGCGGCGGAGTTCGGGATTTATGACATTATCAAAGTGGATTACATCAACGATAACACCGAAGAAATTCATCAAAATTTGTTGGCCGAAGCCCTCAAAATCACGGCAAAGCGTGTGGAAAATTACCAGAAATTATTTGCCATTAAGCCTGTGGGCAATCCGAGTCTTTCCGAACGGTTTACTTATGTGTATCCCAACCAACAATACAAGGAATATACCGCTTTTGAAAGTGGTGATTTTCAGGATTATAGCCAAAATAGCAACTACGCCAAGCAAATCGCACGCAAAAGCAAAACCTTTTATTATGAAGGTATCGACCGCAGCGGTTTTGATAAAGTAATCAATGCCGACAGCCCCGAAGTAGGCATACAATACATCTTGCTGCTCAGACAAATGTACCGCTTGGAACGCAAAAAGTAAGGAGTTTAATTTAATAAAATGGAAATCAACACCTTAGAAAATATCAGTCTGCCCGAACTGACGCAGGCTTTTAATTTGGCTTTTTCGGATTATCTGATTCCCATGCACTTGACCGAGCCTGTGCTTGCTGCCAAAATCCATGCGGAAAATATAGACTTGTCTTGGTCGGTAGGAGCTTTCGACGGCGGCCAGCTTGTCGGTTTTGTGTTGCACGGCACGAATAAAACGGCTGTTTACAACGCAGGCACAGGCGTTGTGCCGAGCCATCGCAAACAGCAGATTACGAGGCAATTGTATGATTTTATTTTACCTAAACTAAAAGCCAATCATTTTGAGTCGGTGCAGTTGGAAGTGATAGAAGCCAACGAAAAAGCGATTCGGGCATACCAAAAAATTGGTTTTGAAACGGTGCGCGTTTTGCAAAGCTACAAGGGCATGATTCAGCCGAAATACCAGCCGATTGCGTGGCAACTTCAGCGACTTGATGCACTGGACTGGCCGCTTGCCCAAACTTTTTGGGATTGGCCGCCCACGTGGCAAAACAGCATTCAAACCATCGGAAATCAGCAAGAAAATATACAAATATGGGCTTTGTGCACGCCAGAAGGAAGTCTCATTTCGTATCTGATTTATAACCAACAAAGCAACCGAATACAGCAGTTTGCCACGCACCCAGCGCATCGGCACAAAGGCGCGGCCACGTATTTGTTTAGCCATTTGGCCAAGCAAATCAACAAGCAAACGGCCATGATTAATGCCGATAAAGCCGACCGCACAACAGACCAATTTTTGTCTGGCATTGGTCTGAAACGCTTTATTGCGCAATACGAGATGATGTTGTCATTATAAGAATTACCGTACATTTTTTACAAAAAATGTACAGATGACAAGAAGACCACACATGCGAAAACACTGCAAACAAATATTGAATGGCCATTGAATTTTAGGGAGTGAAATACCCAATACGTCATTAAAAGAAAAGACTGCCCCACATTAGTAGAGCAGCCTTCGCTTTTGTTTAATCAAAGAAAACTTAAACGTTTGCAGCTTGTTCGTATTCTTCCGTAGGCACACAAGCACAAACCAAATTGCGGTCGCCGTAAGCACTATCAATGCGGCTAACGCTTGGCCAGAACTTAGAGGCACGCACGTAAGGCAACGGATAAACGGCCTTTTCGCGGCTGTATGGTCTGTTCCATTGCTCCGACAACACCGAAGAAGCCGTATGCGGCGCGTTTTTCAACACGTTGTTTTGCTTGTCGGCTGCGCCGTCTTCGATTTCTTGTATTTCCTGACGAATCGAAATAAGGGCATCGCAGAAACGATCTAATTCTTCCTTGCTTTCGCTTTCGGTTGGCTCAATCATAAGCGTACCCGCCACAGGGAACGATACGGTAGGCGCATGATAGCCATAATCCATTAGGCGTTTGGCCACATCTTCCACCTCTACGCCCAATGTATGTTTGAACTGGCGGAAATCCACAATCATTTCGTGCGCACAACGGCCATTGCTGCCCGTGTACAAAATCGGATAATGTTGTTCCAAACGTGCTTTGATATAGTTCGCATTCAGAATGGCATGACGCGTAGAATTAGTAAGTCCTTCCGTGCCCATCATGGCGATGTACGCATACGAAATTACCAAAATGCTGGCACTGCCATAAGGTGCAGCCGAAACCGCATGAATGCCATTGTCTCCGCCTGTTTTTACAACGGCGTGGCTTGGCAAAAACGGTACTAAATGCGCTGCTACACCAATTGGGCCAACACCCGGACCACCGCCACCGTGCGGAATACAGAAGGTTTTGTGTAAATTCAAGTGGCAAACGTCCGCACCAATAAAGCCTGGACTTGTAAGGCCAACTTGCGCGTTCATGTTTGCGCCGTCCATATACACTTGGCCGCCGTGTTGGTGAATTGTCTCACAAATTTCGCGGATACTTTCCTCAAAAACGCCGTGCGTAGATGGATAAGTAACCATTAAGCAAGAAAGATTTTGGCTGTATTGTTCGGCTTTCGCTTTCAAATCGGCCACATCAATATTGCCTTTTTCGTCGCATTTTACTACCACTACTTTCATGCCTGCCATTACCGCCGAAGCTGGGTTTGTGCCGTGTGCAGAAGAAGGAATAAGCGAAACATTGCGGTGCGCATCTCCCCTACTTTCGTGATACGCGCGGATTACCATCAAGCCAGCGTATTCGCCTTGTGCGCCTGAATTAGGTTGCACCGAAACGCCCGCAAAACCTGTAATTTCCGACAACCATTTTTCCAAATTCGTAACGATTTGTTGGAAACCTTTGGTCTGAGACGTTGGCGCGAACGGGTGAATATTACCGATTTCAGCCCAAGTAACAGGAATCATTTCTGTAGTAGCGTTGAGCTTCATGGTACACGAACCCAAAGAAATCATGGAATGAACCATTGATAAATCTTTGTTTTCCAGATGTTTGATATAGCGCAACATCTCGTGTTCGGTATGGTAGCTATTGAAAACGGGGTGTGTCAGGTAAGCCGACTCACGCACCAAAGCTGCAGGAATAGCCAATTCCACATTTTCGGCCAATTCTTCTACCGAAAAATTAACGGCACGTTCGGCAGCTTTAGCAAAAACCGCCAACAAAGCTTTTACTTCTTCGAGGCTTGTCGTTTCGTCCAAAGAAATGCCTACGTGTGCGCTTTCTTGGAAATAACGCAAATTAATTTCGGCAGCTTCTGCCAATGTTTTAATGGTATCTTGACGCGTTACGGCTACTTTTAGCGTATCGAAAGCTACGCCATTTTCTTGTTTGTAACCCAATTTGGCAAGACCTTGCGCCAACACTTGCGTAAGTCCGTGTATGCGTTCGGCAATGGCTTTTAGGCCTTTAGCACCATGATAAACCGCATAACTACCTGCCATTACCGACAACAATACTTGCGCCGTACAAATGTTAGAAGTAGCTTTTTCGCGGCGAATATGTTGTTCACGCGTTTGCAAAGCCATACGGTACGCCTTGTTGCCTTCGGCATCTATCGAAATACCAATGATACGGCCTGGAATATTGCGTTTGAACTCGTCGCGCGTAGCAAAAAATGCCGCGTGTGGGCCACCAAAGCCCATTGGCACGCCAAAACGTTGCGAACTGCCCACCACCACGTCGGCGTTCATTTCGCCTGGTGATTTGAGCAAAGTAAGCGAAAGCAAATCGGCAGCAACAGCCACAAACAAATCTTGTTCGTGGGCAGCAGCAATAAAATCTGTATAATCAAATACCTGACCGTCGGCGGCTGGATACTGAAGCATTACGCCGAAAAGTGTAGCATCTGTAAGGTCTTGGGTAAGGTGATTGCCAACTTTTAGTTTGATTCCCAGAGGCGTGGCACGAGTGAGCAGTACGTCTATGGTTTGAGGAAGGCAAAGTTCTGAAACAAAGAAAGTATCAGCAGTTTTTTTGGAAGGTTTACGAAGGCTGTGGAGCATGGTCATGGCTTCGGCGGCGGCGGTGGCTTCATCCAGAAGCGAAGCGTTTGCGATTTCCATTCCCGTAAGGTCAATGACAGCGGTTTGGTAGTTGAGAAGGGCTTCGAGGCGACCTTGTGCGATTTCGGCCTGATACGGCGTGTAAGCCGTGTACCAACCTGGATTTTCCAAAATATTCCGAAGAATAACAGGCGGCACAATCGTACCGTAGTAGCCCATTCCGATGTAGGATTTGAAAATTTGATTTTGGGAGGTAATGGCCTTAAAATTTTTCAGAAACTCAAACTCGCTCTGTGGGGCGGGTAAGTTGAGAGCTTTGGGCAACCTAATGTTGGCAGGAACGGTTTGCGAAATAAGCTCATCTACCGAAGCCGCGCCAATGGTGGCTAACATTTGTTGGATTTTTTCGGGTTCTGCCCCGATGTGCCTCTGCACAAATTTTTCTCGATTGTGAATGTTGAGTTTCATAACTACTTATGAATGTAGGAAAAATGTTGATAGGTTTTGCGACACAAAACAGCCTTTGGTTTTGGTGTATCAGCTTGCTGTAATGCCCTACAAAATTACCTAAATTAGCGTACATACCAAATATGTTGTGGGAATGAATCGCGCGAAAGATTGCCGCGAAATTTCTGTATAAAGAATCTTATATATTTTTAGAAAATAAAAAAAACCTGCCTCTCCGTAGAGAAGCAGGTTTTTTTTATAGTTCAACTACATCAGTAGATTATTGAGCGTCCCACCAAACGGGATCAGTACTATTAGATACCACTGTTGCATATGGATTATATACACGTTCATCAACAGTGGTCGGGTATCTACGAGGAATTGCTTTATCAGCCTTTGGATTTGGAGTAATTGCAGGCAATCCTGTTCTACGCCAATCGGCCCAAACTTCAGGTTGGGTGTACATTGCAATCCATTTTTGGAACATGATTTGAGCTTTTTTCTCATCAGTAGTTCCAGACAATGTTCCGTGAGCAGCTACATAGGCAGCATCCGAAATTCCGAAACGATTTAGAGCTGTAACAATAGCACTTGAATAAGCACTTTGTGCAGTGGCATCATCATTTTGACGAAGTGCGGCCTCTGCCTCAATAAACAAAGCCTCTTCTTCAGTAATGAGCGGAAGTGAGTTGCCTTTATAAAAATCACCAACTGTAGAATATTTTCCTGCTTTTGCAATACCTACAGGAGCTCCAATATAAACATCATCTTTATTTTTGCTAAAATAGAAAGGCAAACGAGGATCGCTAAGTCCTTTTAATGTATCAACCAATGTTGCACTTGCACTAATATAACCTGTTCTATTTTCATCAAAAGCATACCAAGGATTTAAAGAATTACCATCCTCACTAAATATAGCCTTTGTTTCATAAGTAGCACTAATAGCAGCAGCACTATCAAGATAAGCTAAAGCATTAGTAGCAGAGCCTACTTTATCCTTTTTACTTAATCTATTGGCATAACGAGCTTTCAATAACCATGCGGCTTTTTTCCAAGCTTCAGGATCACCTTTGTGCATATAGTCCTCACCACCTGGCAATAAAGCATTTTCATCTTCGCTTGTTTTAAAATCCTTTATCGCATCAGAGAGCAAATCCTGAATTTGTTGAATAACAACTTCTTGTTTTTCGTATTTAGGTTGTAAATTTTCTAAACCTAAACCTGCTTCTGTAGTTGGTATATCACCCCAATAATCCGTAGCAACACCATAAAGCATCGCTTGTAGCACCTTGCCTATACCAGCATAATAAGGTGCTTTTTGAGCAGTTGCGTCCAGAATCAATTGTTTGGTGTTCACGATACCAGAAGAATAAATTGTATTCCAGTCGTTGGTAATATCTGATTCAGATATTTGATAACGAGCAAAATCCACCATTTGACCATCTGTACCTTCTGTGTGTTGTACAAACATAGAAGCACTACGCGTCAACTGACCTGTATAAACAGCAAATATAGACAGTTCGCATACAGGGGTAAGTGTCGCTAAAGTAGCGTGAGTTGGCGTATTTGGGCTTATGTCATCTTTGCTCACAAAGTCATTACAACTTTGCATACCAATTAGCCCAGCAGCCAATAGGAATAATGATATTTTTTTCATATTATATTAAGATTATGAATTCAACAATAAATTATAAGGTAATATGAAGTGCTATATTGTATGATTTAGTATTTGGCATACCAAACCAGTCAATACCGTTGTAGTTAGAACCAGCACCAGTAAGGCTTGTTTCAGGATCCATACCTACATAATTAGACTTCAACCACAAGTTCCGACCAGTGAAAGTAATATCAACTGCTTGTACATACTTGATTTTTCTGATAGTATATCCTAAAGACACTTCACGCAAACGAACCCAAGAAATATCTTGTACGTTCTCCTCTACCGCACCCAAATCACCTTTATAATAAGTATAGTACTCTTGTGGAGTAATTTGGATATCGTTTTTACTACCATCTTCTTTCACTCCATCTACTACCATCATTTGGCTACGGTCAACTGATGCAGAAGCAGCAGAAACGCCAAAACGGTTCAAGCGAGCATTTGTACCATTCCACATTTTACCGCCTTGGTGAATATCTAGAAGTGCAGAAAGTTTAAAATCTTTGTAAGTGAATGTATTACGGATACCCATGATAAAATCAGGATAAGGATTCCCTAAGTCATATAGAGTAGTAGTCTTCAAAGGGCGTCCATTTGCACCTACAATGATTTTGCCATTGCTATCACGTTGCCATTTAGTACCATAGATTGAACCATAAGGTTTACCCACAATAGCAAAAATACGAGCATCTTCAAAACCAGAAGCAAGTTCTTGCTCAGAAACACCTTTAGCTAAAGCAGTTACTTCATTTCTATTACGCGTATAGTTTACATCAATTGTCCAGTCAAAATCCTTAGTTTTCACAGGAGTACCTGAAAGCGAAATTTCCCAACCCTTGTTTACAATAGTAGCAGCATTGCTTAACTTAGCAGTATAACCAGAACTTGGAGATGCTGGACTCTCTAAAATAATATCTGTTGTTTTTTGGTTGTAGTATGTAACATCCGCTTTGATGCGATCTTTTAAGAAATTGACTTCTAAACCTACTTCTGGACCTGCCGTAAACTCTGGCTTCAAATCAGGGTTACCAATAGTATTTGAATGACCATAGCCATTTGTACCCAAGTAAGGCAATGAAAATCCATTTGTATAACCATCAGCAAAACTTGGTTGCTTGTATGGATACTTAATCCAATCATATGCACTTGGCGTATTAGCAGAACGCGCATACGATAGACGTAGTTTACCAAAATTAGTAATATTAGAATTTTTAATTGCCTCTAACTCTGTAAAAACAAATGAACCTGTTGCAGAAGCAAAGAAGAAATGGCGACGGTTAGGGCCAAATGTTGAAGAATATTCCTGACGACCAGTAGAACCTATGAATAACATATTATTATAAGAAATATTACCATCATAAAAGAATGCAGCACTTCTTATACGTTCATCATATTGTGAAGAATAAAAACTGGCAGCATTATTCATATTAAAGAAGTTATCAATAGAAAAACCTCTGCCCCTTGAATACAAATCCGAATTTTCTCTTTGGTTGATGTTATTACCCAAGGAAAGAGATCCATGTATTTTTTCAGTAAACTCCTTATTAGCAGAAATAATCAAATCAGAATATATCTCTAAGTGCCGTTTATAGTTTTCTGTTATTTGGCCATTTGCAACTTCAGCACTGTTATGCGCACCAATGTCATAAATACCACGGCGATAATCAGTATAATTATCAAGCCCAAGACGATAAGTAACTTTTAACCAATCCATTGGAGTATAATTTAAAGAGATATTACCAATTAAGCGCTTGTTATTATCTTTAAATGGATTATGATGTAAACTCCAATATGTATTATCATAACCAGCCCAGTAATTATTTTGAGACCCATCTGCATTAGGATGATTGTAAGCATCTAGTAAATCAAAGCTACTTGGCGCACGAAGTAAACTTAGCATCACACCTGATGCATTACTGCCTTGTTGTGCACGACGACCGCCAGAATTGGTGAAGGAAACTGTAGTAGAGGCTGTCAAATCTTTTCTTAATTCTGATTGTGCAGTTAGACGTGCAGTAAAACGGCTAAAGTTTGTTGTAGGAATGATACCATCCTGATGTAAATGCCCTACCGACAGACGATATGAATTTTTCTCCGTACCAGATGTAATGGCAACATCATTAGAAGTTGTAACACCTGTTTTAAAGAATTTTTCAGCATTATTTACACCAGCTTGGGTATTCTTAGCCCCCCACGATTGTGGAGAACCATCTGATTGTCCATAAGTAGTTTGCAAATCAGGCAGCTTATTTACTTGGCTAAAATCTATGCTTGAGTTAATATCTACGCGTGTTTTTTGGCCAAATTTACCTTTTTTAGTAGTAATCATAATGACACCATTACCGCCACGTACACCATAAAGAGCTGCGGCAGCAGGCCCTTTCAATACGGTCATGCTTTCGATGTCATTAGGGTTGATATCAACAGCGCGGTTTGAATAGTTTACTTGCTCTAACGTTGGCTCGTAAGGATTATCTCCTGCATTAGATGCATCAGTACTATTATCCATTGGTATACCGTCAATTACAAATAATGGTTGATTATCTCCGAACGATTTATTACCACGCAAAATGATTTTACTCGATGCACCTGGCGTACCACCGCCACCCATTACTTGTACGCCTGCCACTTTACCAGCAAGGGCTTGCACCATATTGGTTTCACGGGAATTGGTAAGTTGTGAGCCTCCTACTTGTGTAACAGCATAGCCTACTGAGCGTTTTTCGCGCTCTATGCCTAAAGCCGTTACTACAACTTCTGATAATTGAGCAATGTCTGTTTCCATTGCCAAATTAATGGTTGCGTTGTCTCCAACAGCAACTTCAGACGTATTCATCCCCACAAAGGAGAATACCAGTGTCCCACCCACACTTGGTACTTCAATAGAATACTTACCATCGACATCAGATATAACACCTTGTGTTGTACCTTTTACCACTACATTTACGCCAGGTAGCGGCGACCCGTCAAGAGCCGACGTAACCTTACCCGTAACCGTTTTGGTCACTTGTGCTAGCACACTGGTTAGCACCGCAACCATCAGCACAAAGCTAATGAGTAGAGTTTTTTTCATAATGAACAAATAAAATTAAAGGTTAAACTTAGTCAACAAAATTAAGCGTATCTTTCAAAAACGCAAATTTTACACCTTTTTTATTTGGTATTTTTTTAATTAACAACTACTTTATTTGGTTTTCAAATATTTTTTATCGAAAAAATGTATATATTTGATAATTATTGGCGTGCTTTTTGCTAATCCATGTTATTATTTATTTTTCATGAAAAAACAGTGATTTTATCTAAAAAAAGGCAATCATTCAAACACATACTATTAGCTAGATCCATATGAAAATAAAAACATTGCTCTGTTTTTTTATTTTAATAACAATACATTCCTATTCTCAAAGAGTTGAGTTATTATCGAATAAAATCAACACTTCCTATCCAGAACTTACTCCTTGCATCAGTCCCGACGATAATACACTATTTTTTTCCCGAACCCACCACCCCGACAATATTGCCACAGGCGAAACCGACATGGACATTTGGTTTTCGACCAAAAATGCACAAGGCACTTGGACGAAAGCAAAGCACGCCGCCGCACCCCTCAACGACGAATGGGCAAACAGCGTGCAGGCTGTATTTCCGCAAGGCAAACAGATTTTGGTCAGAGGCGCGTATCAAAATGGGAAATATATTGGTGTAGGTTGGTCAGTAGCCAAACGCACCCCCGACGGCTGGGGTGTCACCGAAATGCTCCAAATTCCTGATTACACCCATTTGCAACGCGGCCAACATAGTTCGGCTTCACTGTCGGCAGACGGCACTATATTAGTAATGGGTTTTAGTGAAAAAGCGGGCGCGGGCGCGGGCGACGCTGATTTGTATGTAACTTTCAAAGACACTACGGGGCATTGGACAAAACCCATCAGCTTGGGAGAAGACATTAATACGCCTGATTTTGTGGAAGATACGCCCTTTTTGGCCGCCGACGAACAGACGTTGTATTTTGCCAGCAACCGCCCCAACGGTTTCGGGCAACTGGATATTTACATGAGCCAACGCAAAGACAACACGTGGCAGCACTGGAGCAAACCCCAAAATTTAGGCAAGCGCATCAACTCGGCGGCCAGCGAATTATTTTTTTCGATGCCAACCACCACCACCGACTACGCGTATATGTCCGTGTACCGCCCAGACGAAGGCCACACCAGCGACATTGTGCAAGTTTGGCTACCCGATTGGGCAAAACCTACCGCCGTGCTGACCGTTTCGGGCAAGGTGCTCAACTCCCAAACCAAAGAATCTGTAGCAGCGCAAATTTTTTACCAAATTTTGCCCGATGGCTCTCACATACAAGTACCTGCGGCGGCGGACGGCTCTTATAACATTGCGATGGCTTATGGCTACGAATATGCGATTTGGGCACAAAAGCCAAATTTTTGGGCTTCGTCGGCGCATTTGGATTTGACTAAAGTAGAAATGCGCAGCCATTCTTTTATTGAAAAAAATCTGGAACTCACGCCATTGCAAAAAGGCAGCGATTTGACTATTGACAATTTATTTTTTGAGGTAAATAAATCTGATATTTTGCCAAGTTCTTTGCCAGCACTGGAGCGTTTGGCCGCGCTGTTTCGCACTAATTCAGCTATTCATATAGAAATAATTGGACATACAGACAGTACAGGAAATGTATCCGATAATTTAATTTTGGCGGATAAAAGAGCCAAAGCCGTTGCAGATTTTTTAATCCAACAAAAACAAATTCCTGCCGAAAAAGTAGCCGCACGCGGTGCGGGCAGCAGCCAACCCATCGCGCCAAACAGCACAGAAGAAGGCCGAGCCAAAAACAGGCGTGTAAATTTTGTTATTAGAAAATTGTAAAATGAATTAGGCCACTTGCGCTTGGGTTGCCTGTTGGCGTTGTAGTTTGCTCAGGCCAAAAGCCGCCACAAAACACAGCCCAGCCACCACCGACATCGCCCCCGCAATAGAGCCATCTATCCAAACGGCCAAGTAGTAACCGCCAACCGCCGAAACCACCCCAAAAAAAGCAGCCAACCAAAGCATTTTGGGCAAACTTTCGGTAAGCAAATAAGCACTTGCCGCAGGCACGACCAGCAAAGCCACCACCAGAATCGCCCCGACCGCTTCAAACGCTACCACCGTCGTCAGCGAAACCGCCCCCATCAAAAGATAATGCCAAAGTGTAGCCGAAATGCCCATCGCCACAGCGTACGCAGGGTCAAAAGTGGTGATAAACAATTGTTTGTAGAAAAAATAAACAAAAGCAATAATCAAAGCCAGCAGCCCAGCCATCACCCAAACCACACGCGGCCCCATGTGCGTCTGGGGATCGAGCCACCACAAATCCAGCGGGATATACGCGATTTCGCCGTACAGGACGCAGTCTTGATCCAAATCAATTTGTCCCGCAAAAACCGAAATCAGGATAACCCCCGCCGCAAAAAGCCACGTAAACGTAACGCCAATGGCAGCATCGGTTTGTAGTTTGGCTGTGTTATGAAAAAATTCTATCAGAAACGTACTGAAAATTCCGATAAGTCCCGCACCCAACAGCATCGTGATAGAATCGCGGTGGCCAGAAAGCAAAAAAGCCGCCACAATGCCTGGCAAAATCGCGTGAGAAATAGCATCGCCAATCATGGCCATACGGCGCAACACCAAAAAGCAGCCCAACAGCGCACACGATACGGCCACCAAAGAACCCGCCAACATGATGTAAAATGCTTCCATTTGTATTGAATATCAAATATTTATATAAACAACAAAATAGCTGTATGTTGCGAAGATAGTTAAATTTCTGAAAGCTCAAAGGCGTACTCATAGCTAATAATATCTTTGTTTTTTATATTATTAATCCATGCTTTTTCTTTATGACTAAACTCTATAATTTCGTTAGTTTTTGTGGATTTAAAAAATGACGCAACTTTTTCCAAGACATTTAACTCTTCTTCTGAGAATAAATCTGCATTAAATTTTCTATCCTTTCTACAACTAAATTGCTCGCCAACATATCCTTGATTAAACTGAACATAAGAAATATCAAGGTATCCATTAGTGGTTAAGTATTCAAATATACTTTGAAAGTTATAAGGAACTGGCCCCATCTCTCTCGCTTTGTATCTTATACCACTAATCGAAAAGCATGTTTGTTTGAACATTAAAAAATCTGCATAAAATAAGAGCTTGTTCATCTTTGTTTTAAATGGCTGAGTCTTATCCGCAAAATAAATCACCATCTCTGCAAACTTATTAAGATTAGGATTTTTATATCCAGAATAAATATCGGCTAAATGCTCTCCGAGCAGATAGTTTTTAAGACTGGCAAAACTTTCTCTATTCTGATATTCAAGCAAAGACAACGCTTTATTGATATATTTTTCTTTTTGTTTGTCATCGAATGTATCACATAATTTTAGCATAGAAATAAACTGTTCTGGCTCATTCACCACTTGTATCAATCTTGCATTGGCGGAACTTGGTATCTCACCTGCTTCATATTGCCTGTATGTGTTTACTCCAAACCCTAAGATTTCAGACATTTTAGTTGCCGAAACACCATATTTTTCTCTGATTTTTTTTATTTCTTCAGGAAATGGAATATTATGTTTGTCTCTATACTGATTGTATACTTGACTTATATTCAAATTATCTAATGCCGTGGTTGTGAATGTTTCTCCACTGTCTTCACATTTATAATAATGGAAAATAACCTCAAAGGTTTCTTTCCTGAAATTCATTGACTTTTTCTCCTTAATCAATGTCATTTCTTTGCCTGTGATTGGACTTTTCATTGTGCTTATTGGTTTTAAAAGGATAAGACATTTTATGCTCAGCTATATGAAATGAAATACAGATTACTGGGTTATTGGTCTGTCCCATAGTAATCTTAATATAAATTTCTTTCTTTTTTAGCAAGTAGCCAAATACCCACATATCAGCCCCATTATACAATATTTCTGGCTTTGGGCCCTCGCTATAATCTTTAGCTTGTAATGCTTTTAGTATTTCTATTCGTTTATTAGGTGTAATTTCTAAGGCTAATAACGTATTAGTGTTCTTCTCCCTATTAATAAATAACACTTCATAAATCTTCATCTTTTCTTTAAATTCTCTCAAAAAACAATTAACATCTTCTTCTGTCACCATTCTCTTTTCTTTGATTAACTGTACACAAAGGTAGAATGCTTTAAAATAAAAAACAACTATACAATTTTAAATATAGCAACAATACAGTTATAATAAAACTATAAAGTTGATTTTAGCAAATCAAATTATTGGTTAATTTATTAACTATACAGCTTGCTTTCCAGATGTAATGAACACTTCTAACCATTATTGCGTTTATATTTCCTAATTTTGCCAAACCGTTTTCGGGCGGGTTGCCTTGGATTCAAGCAACTATTTTCAATTCATCAAAATAAACAACAAATCCGCTATGAGCGATTTTTTGGACGGACTCAACGAGGCACAAAGCGAAGCCGTAGTCAATACCGAAGGCCCTACCATGATTATTGCGGGAGCTGGGTCGGGCAAAACCCGCGTACTGACCTATCGCATTGCGCATCTGATAGCTAAAGGTGTAGAACCTTTCCATATTTTAGCCCTTACTTTTACCAACAAGGCCGCCAGCGAAATGCGCCAACGCATCGAAAAAGTAGTTGGCACGGAGGCGCGTAATATTTGGATGGGAACGTTTCACTCGGTTTTTTCCAAAATTCTGCGCATCGAAGCCGACAAAATCAATTACCCTTCCGATTTTACGATTTACGACTCGGAAGACTCTAAATCTTTGCTCAAAAGCATTGTCAAAGAGCTGCATTTGGACGATAAAGTTTACAAGCCGTCTATGGTGTTGGCGCGAATTTCGGCAGCCAAAAACCGTTTGGTTTCTGTAAACGAATATTTGAGCAATCCCATTTACAAAGAAGATGACATCGCCTCTGGGCGGCCAGAAATGGGACGTATTTATAAAATCTATGCCGAACGTTGCTTTAAAGCGGGTGCAATGGATTTTGACGATTTACTTTTCAATACAAACGTACTGTTTCGCAATCACTTAGACGTGCTGAATAAATATCAACAAAAGTTTCAGTACGTGATGGTGGACGAGTACCAAGACACGAACGTTTCGCAATATTTGATTACCAAAAAACTGGCGGCAGTCCATCAGAATATTTGTGTGGTAGGCGACGACGCGCAAAGTATTTATGCGTTTCGGGGGGCTGATATTCAGAACATTCTCAATTTCGAGAACGATTATCCCGACCTCAAAATTTTTAGGTTGGAACAAAATTATCGTTCTACGCAAACCATCGTAGAAGCAGCCAATTCCATTATCAAACACAATACCAAGCAGTTGCGCAAAAACGTGTGGACGAGCAATCCCGAAGGCACGAAAATTGACGTAATCAAGGCCAGTTCGGATACGGAAGAAGGCAAGCTCATCGCCAACGCTATTTTTGAAGAAAAAGCACAACACAACCTTCGCAACCGCGATTTTGCGATTTTGTACCGCACCAATGCCCAATCCCGTTCGATGGAAGAGGCTTTGCGCCGCTTGAATATCAAATACCGCATTGTGGGTGGTTTGTCTTTCTATCAACGCAAAGAAATTAAAGACCTGATTGCGTATTTGCGCCTGATTATCAACCACAACGACGAAGAAGCTCTCAAACGCGTCATTAATTTGCCCAAACGCGGCATCGGCGACACGACGCTGGCCAAACTCATCGTCATTGCCAACGAAAACGACGTTACACTTTGGACGGTGCTGAGCGAAGTGGATAAAGTATTGCAAGGCCGTACGGCCTCAGCCATACAAGGTTTTGTGGATTTGATAAAAGCTTTCCGCATTTCGGCAGAAGCCCGCGACGCTTACGAAGTGGCCGCACAAGTAGCCAAAGAATCTGGAATGTTACGCGAATTATACGAAGACAAAACCGTAGAAGGGCTTTCGCGTTACGAAAACGTACAAGAATTGCTCAACGCCATCAAGGAATTTACGGCCAATCCAGAGCGCGAAGACACACGTTTGGGTTCATTTTTGCAGGAAGTGGCCTTAATTACGGACGCAGACACGGACAACGACGAAGACAAAGACCGCGTAACGCTCATGACGATTCACTCGGCTAAAGGACTGGAGTTCAAGAATGTATATGTGGTGGGCATGGAAGAAGGTTTGTTTCCGTCCAGTATGATGATAGGCAGCCGCCAAGATTTGGAGGAAGAACGCCGTTTGTTTTATGTGGCCGTAACACGTGCCGAACACAAACTTACGTTGTCGTTTGCCACGTCGCGTTATCGCTACGGGAATTTGCAGTCCTGCGAGCCAAGTCGTTTTTTGGAAGAAATAGACCGTCAATATCTCAAAATTCAGCAACGCAGCTTGCCGACGAGTTTAGACCGCACGGCCTCCAGTCGCAACCTGAGCAGCGTGCGCGGTGGCGTTACCAAAATCGCAACTAACCCCGTGAGCCGCCCTGCGGCTTATGTGCCGTCGGAGAATTTTGTGCCGTCGGATTTGAGACGTTTGCGCGACGGAATGCGCGTAGAGCATCAAAAATTTGGGTTTGGGACGGTCAAAACCGTGGACATGGCCAGCCCCGACAAAAAAGCCTTAGTGCATTTTGATTTGCTCGGCGACAAAACCTTGCTGTTGAGTTTTGCCAAACTCATGATTATTGAATAAATTCTTTCTGAAAAATAAAGTCCAAAATCAGAGTTTTTTGTAGCTTTGCAGCCTTATTTTGGACTTTAATGCCCAAAAGGATACCTCTCCAAATTGATTTACTCTATAATACAATAGACAATGGAAAACCCACATATCGAACTGAAAAAGAAGTTGTTGGCCGAATGCTTCAAGATGCAACGCGACATTGTGAACAATGCCCGTAACGCCATGCTCGACGCGCAAGAAAGTGCCAACGAACACGACGATAACACCGAAGAAAAATTGTTCGATTCGTACCGCGAGGAAATGCAAAACAAACGCGATATGTTCGCCAAACAATACGAAAAGTCATTGGAAGAATTGGCTTTGCTCAACAAAGTGGACCCGCAAAAAGAATACGATACGGCCTCTTTCGGTACGGTGATTATCACGGAAGCGCAATCGCTTTTTATTTCGATTAGCTTAGGCCAAATCAAAATAGATGGCAAAGTATATTTCGCGATTTCGCCGTCTGCGCCACTTTTCAAGGCCGTAAACGGAATGCGCAAAGGCGAATCTTTTTCGTTTCGCGACAAACCCGTAAAAGTTCTGGACGTGTTTTAATGCCCTGAACATATTTTTTAGAAAACGCCAAACCCGCAGTAGGATTCTAACATCTTGCTGCGGGTTTGGTGTTTTTTTGTGGGTAAAGGCCACAGCACTCCGAACAAAAACACTTCGTAAGGCAGCCCCAAAAGTAGCATAACTTCACATTAGTTTTCATGATTTTTTGCTAAAAAAGGTGCATTATTTGCCTCTATTGGTAATTACATTACAAAATCTCTCTTTATTTTTATCAGAAAAAAGTCAATTAAAATTTGGTATTATTCTGTATTTAGAATAAAAACACAATAATCTATTCTATATTTGTACGTTTTTTTGACAACAAAACATAGAAACCTTACGCAATATGAAAAACACCTACAAATTAATCGTTTTTGTAGTAATGCTCTGCCTTTGGCAAACGGCGGCAACCGCCCAAAACTTTATTACGAAATGGAACTTAGCCACGGCGGGTTCTGGCACTACGCAACTGAGCATAGGCACTGTCACCAGCGGCACAGTAAACTATACTTGGCAAGAACTTTCCCCCGGTACGGCTTCGGGTAGCGGCTCATGGAGTGGTGCTACACTTACCATCACAGGGCTGCCCACAGGCGCAACTATTCAGCTTGAGATAGCTCCCACCAACTTTCAACGAATTAATATAAGCTACGGCACAGACCGCAATAGGCTACTGGAGGTAGCACAATGGGGCGGCGTGGCTTGGACAAGTATGCAGACTGCATTTTATGGCTGTGCCAATATGCAAGTAACGGCTATCGACGTGCCTAATTTGGGGGGAGTTATGAACATGAGTTATATGTTTGCGAACTGTACCAATCTAAATTCGCCCAGCAATATAGGCACATGGAATACAAGTAATATAACTAATATGTCATATATGTTTCAAAATGCCACGGTTTTTAACCAAAATATTAGCAATTGGAATACAAGTAATGTTACCAATATGTCATATATGTTTTATAATGCTACTGCTTTCAACCAAAATATTAGCAATTGGAATACAAGTAATGTTACCAATATGTCATATATGTTTTATAATGCTACTGCTTTCAACCAAAATATTGGAAACTGGAATACAAGCAATGTTACCAATATGTCATATATGTTTTATAATGCTACTGCTTTTAACCAAAATATTGGTGCTTGGAATACCACTAATGTTACTAATATGAGTAGTATGTTTGTAAATGCTACTGCTTTCAACCAAAATATTGGTGCTTGGAATACCACTAATGTTACTAATATGAATAGTATGTTTCAAAATGCAACAGCCTTCAATCAAGATATTGGAAATTGGAATACAAGTAATACTATCAATACGTATGGTATGTTTTATAATGCTACTGCTTTTAACCAAAATATTGGAAATTGGAATACAAATAATGTTACCATTATGTCATATATGTTTCGAAATGCCACTTCTTTCAATCAAAATATTGGCAATTGGAATACAAGTAATGTTACCATTATGAATAGTATGTTTCAAAACGCAACAGCTTTCAACCAAAATATTGGAAATTGGAATACAAGTAATGTTACCAATATGAATAGTATGTTTTATAATGCTACTGCTTTTAACCAAGACATAGGCACTTGGAATACAAGTAATGTTACCGAAATAGGTGGTATGTTTTATAATGCTACTGCTTTTAACCAAAATATTGGAAATTGGAATACCACCAATGTTAAAAATATGGGTGGTATGTTTTCTAATGCTGACGCGTTTAATCAAAATATTGGTGCTTGGAATACAGCCAATGTTACCAATATGAGTAGTATGTTTCTATATGCTATGGCTTTTAACCAAAATATTGGAAATTGGAATACAAGCAATGTTAGCAATATGTCATATATGTTTCAAAATGCTAAAGCTTTCAATCAAAATATTGGGGCGTGGAATACTGCTAATGTTACCGATATGTCATATATGTTTCAAAACGCCAATATCTTTAATCAAGATATTGGGAATTGGAATATAAGCAAGGTTACCAATATGTCTGGTATGTTTTGGAATGCCACCTCTTTTAATCAAAATATAGGGGCATGGACATTCAACACTGCTGTAAACATGAATAATATGCTGGATAACTGTGGTATGAATTGTAGTAATTATTCGGCTACACTCATAGGCTGGAATAGCAATCCACTTCCGCCCACAACCCGAATTTTGGGGGCAATGAATCGCAGGTATAGCACCAATGCAGCGGCAGCTCGTGCCAATTTGGTATTGGCTACGGCTTCGGGTGGCAAAGGTTGGACTATTATAGGAGATGCCGCTTATACTACTACGCCTGCATTAGTGGCCAGCAGCCAAGCCATTACCGCCACGCAGTCTTGCGAATCGGCCATTTACACCAACCCTTCTGTTTCTACCCAAAAACTCATTGGCCTTAATGCCAATGGCAATGCCAGTTTCGCGCCTACGTCCGTAGTCCTCAACAATCAAGGCAACCTAACGGGCGGTTCTGGTACGTTCTCGGCGGCTGGTTCGGGCTATTATCAAAGTACAGATGCCAGCAATACGTTGCGCGTAAGCAAACGCCTACATACGGTTGTGGCAACAGGTAGCCACACCACCAACGGCGGCGTAATCGTGCGCGTGTATTACAATCCCACCGAAAACAATAATATGACCGCTACAGCTTGGCCAATCAGCAGCCCGTCGGTTACGTCGGGGTGGTTCAAACATTCGGGCAGTTCGGCGCAAGACGTACTCAACGATATGGCACCTACTGGCCTTAGCAACGTGGAATTTATCACCCCAACCGCCACAGGCACGGAGTCGGGCGTTAGTTACGTGGAATTTACGGTCACCAGTTTTAGTACCTTTGGTTATTACAGCCAAGCTACTACCATTTTGCCCATCAAGCTCATTTCATTTAAAGCTGACTGTCAGCAAGATAACGTAACACTTCGTTGGGCTACGGCTTCCGAAACGAACAACGAATCTTTTGCCATTGAGCGCAGCACAGATGCTAAAAATTGGGAAGTAGTCGGTACGCTAAAAGGCTACGGCAATTCCAACGAAAGGCAGCAATATGCTTTTGTAGATAAAAATCCGCTTTCCGAAACGGCCTATTATCGCTTAAAGCAAACAGATTTTGATGGAAAATACAGCTATTCGCCAACGGCTATGAGCAATTGCGGCGGCAAGGGTGCAGACGTTTTTGAGGTGTACCCCAACCCTTCGACGAATGGAATTTTCCATGTAAACAGCACCGCCACCAATGGCCGCATTTTGGTAACGGACGCATTGGGCAAAATGATTTTGGAAACGAGCACCACCAACGAAGCAAACACCAAACTGGATTTGTCGGGCTATGGCAGCGGAATTTATTTGGTAAGGCTCATTTCCGACGGCGGCACGCAAACCCAAAAAGTGAGTATCAGCCAATAATTGATTATCACCTATAAACAAAAAACGCAACTCTTACGAGCTGCGTTTTTTGTTTATATCACTACTCCAAAACTTAGGCTTTGCAAAGCTCAAATACCGTAATTTCGGGCAAAATGCCAATGCGACCAGGAAAACCCAAGTAGCCAAAACCTCTGTTCACGTACAAATGTTGGTTGCCTTCCGTGTAAAGCCCTGCCCATTGTTTGTACATATATTGCACAGGCGACCACTTGAAAAACTCCGTTTCGATGCCAAACTGCATACCGTGCGTGTGGCCTGCCATCATCAAATCAATGTCCTTGAACTCCTTGCGAACCTGCGCGTCCCAGTGGCTGGGGTCGTGCGATAACAAAAGTTTTACGGGAGCTTCCTCCGTGCCTGCGTGCGCTTTGTGTAAGTTGCCGTATTTCGGAAAATTACCTTTTGCACCCCAGTTCTGAATCCCAATCACGGCGAGTTTTTCTTTATTTTGTTCCAAGAAAATATGTTCGTCGTTGAGCAAATGCCAGCCCATGAGCTTATGCGCGTGCATGAGGTCTTGCAGGTTGCGGCGTTTGGCCTCTGCGCTGTCCCATGCCACATAATCCGAATAATCGTGGTTACCCAACACCGAATACACGCCCAACGGAGCTTTTACTTTATCAAAAATTCGGATATAATCTTCTACTTCTTTGGCGTAATTGTTCACCAAATCACCCGTAAAAAAGATAACATCAGGCTTTTCGTTCAGGAGCATTTCCACGCCACCTTTTACGGCTGTTTTATTAAAAAAACTACCGCTATGAATGTCCGAAAGTTGCCCCACGCGCAAGCCGTGAAACTCTTTGGGCAGGTTGGGTAAATAAATTTTTTGGCGATGTACGCGATAGTCGTGCGCCCCCGACAAAATGCCGTAACCCATCGTTACCAACGGCATAGCCGAAACCACCGCACCCGTTTTGGCCAAAAATTCGGAACGCGTAATCGTGTTGTCGGTGGCGGCGGGTGTCGCTTCTGCCACGTCCGTGGCAGCTTTGGTTGGTGTGCTTATCCAGCCTTGCACCATCTCGAAAGCGTATTGCGTCACGCGCCAAACGTCGCTGATAGCCGAGAATAAAACCAAGAAAATTTTGGTTAATAAAATACCGAAAAAAGCCGTTGCGACAATGTTACGCGTGATTTCGCTTGCCTGCCCCAGCACACCCACACGCGTAAGCGTAATGAGAGCCAGAAACACAATCAACAAAGCCGACAATACCCAATAGCCACGTTGCACCACCAACCGACCCACGCCAGTCCAATTTTGCACCGCAACTTTGATGGTTTGGTAGGCGTACCAATCCAAAAAAATAACAGAAGCCACTACAAGCAGCAGAATTACAATACGATTCATTTTAAGTGATGATTTAGTAAAATATCCATAATGACATTGCCATGCCGTTTTACAAAGAAATAAAATCGCGTTGAGTCTTGGGTTCATTTTTACCCAAAAACGCAATATCACACGGCGAAAAGCAATGTTATGAGATTTAAACGTAAATAAAATAACGAAAAATGAGCTTGTGTAACAATTGTTACAGAAAAATGAAAGTAAGCAAGCGACCTTAGATTTGTTTTTAGCAAACATCGCACAAATCTTCATCAACAATCTTGCACAAAAGTAAAATACAGAAAATCAGTGTGTTTTTATATGCCATAAATAATTTCTGATTTATTTGTTTTGATAGTAGAAAAACACTCGCTCTCGAAAGTGAGTGTTTTTTTCTTATTTCCCCCAAACCCCAAAAAGGTATATCTTGCGCCTTTCATTATAGCGGAGGTTTATTTTGCAAAACACTTTTACTTTTTCCCTGAACAAAATCCCTGATTTTCAGACAAAGGCCTTGCTATGGGCCCAACACTTTGACCATTTTTCTTGGCTTACCGACAACGATATTCCCTATCCGAACCGCGGCTTTAACAAAATCTTGGCTGTCGGGGCTACCGAAACATTTAGCCCTGCCACACACGGCACTTGCTGGGACAAACTCGCACAATGGCACGGCGGCCAATGGTGCATTGGCTATGTCGGGTACGACCTCAAAAACGAAACCGAAGACTTACACTCCCAAAATTCTGACCTAAAAGGCTGGCCGAATTTCTTTTTCTACAAACCCCAATACCTCTTCCTTTTCGCCGACGACGGCCAAAACGTGCAGATTTTTGCCCCCCAACCCGAACGCATTTTTCAACATATTCTTCTGCAACAAACCCACTTACCCCAAACTTTGCCCGCCCTCCAATGGCAAGCCCAAACCGCCGAGCTAAAATATTTACACACCGTCGAAGCACTCCAACAACACATTTTGGCGGGCGATATTTACGAGATAAATTATTGCATTGAGTTTACGGCACAATCCCCCCAGCCCCTCCAACCGCTGGCCATTTTCCAGCAACTCAACCACCTTTCGCCCATGCCTTTCGCCGCCCTGCATAAGCAACAAAACCGTTGGTTGCTTTGCGCTTCCCCCGAACGCTTCATCAAAAAACAAGGGCAAAATCTCATTTCCCAACCCATCAAAGGCACGGCGGCACGCGGCAAAACCCCCGAACAAGACGAGGCCAACAAACATTTTTTGCGCAATAGCCCAAAGGAACGCGCCGAAAACCTGATGATTGTCGATTTGGTGCGCAACGATTTGGCGCGCAACGCCCTGATTGGCTCTACGCACGTCCCCGAACTCTTCGGCATTTATAGTTTTCGGTTTGTGCATCAAATGATTTCGACCGTGGCGGCCACCTTGCGCCCTGAGGTTTCGTGGGCAAAAGCCTTGGCCGATGCCTTCCCGATGGGCAGCATGACGGGTGCGCCCAAAATCCGAGCCATGCAACTCATCGAGCAGTACGAGGACACCCAACGCGGTTTGTTTTCGGGGGCGGTGGGCTATATCACGCCCGAAGGCGATTTTGATTTTAATGTGGTGATTCGCTCCTTGTTCGCCGACACGCACACCCAACGGCTTAACCTTCAGGTAGGCAGTGCCATTACTTCCGATGCCATCGGCGCGGCAGAATACGCCGAATGTATGCTCAAAGCCAAAGCCATTTTCAGTTTGTTTCAATAAATAGCCTCATCCATTGGTAGATACACACGGCCGTGCGTATCTAATACTATAGATAAAAAGAAATATGCCATGACGCATTTAATTTATTCTATGGGTAAAAAAGAATTATGTCATGACGCATTTAATTTATTCTATGGGTAAAAAGAAATATGTCATGACGCATTTAATTTATTCTATGGGTAAAAAGAAATATGTCATGACGCATTTAATTTATTCTATGGGTAAAAAGAATTATGTCATGACACATTTAATTTATTCTATAGGTAAAAAGAAATATGCCATGACGCATTTAATTTATTCTATGGGTAAAAAGGAATATGCCTTCCGCATTGTCTGTAGATACGCACGGGCTGTACGTATTCTTTTGTATGGCCATAAAAAAAAACACCCACAAACATGGCTGCTTGTGGGTGTCGAGGAACTTGTTTATTCTTCTTTGTCTTCGGGCGGGAGCGTGTCGCGCATTTGCACCAGAATAATATTGCTTTTCGATTTCTTCAAGACTACAAACTCATAATCTTCTACTTCTATCTTCTCGTTTACGTTCGGCAGCCTCCCAAAATGATAAGTCAGCAACCCGCCAATCGTATCATATTCAGGATTTTCCGAAAGTGGTCGGTCTATGTGCTTGTTGATGTCGCTTACGGCAGCATCAGCCAAAATGCGGTAAATAGCCTCGCCCACATTCTCGATAATTGGCGTTTCGTTGTCGTATTCGTCCTGTATTTCGCCTACCAATTCCTCTACAATATCTTCCATCGTGATAATGCCTTCCGTGCCGCCGTATTCGTCCGTTACGATGGCAATGTGCAAATGGTCGCGT
This sequence comes from Flexibacter flexilis DSM 6793, assembly GCF_900112255.1. Taxonomy (NCBI): domain Bacteria; kingdom Pseudomonadati; phylum Bacteroidota; class Cytophagia; order Cytophagales; family Flexibacteraceae; genus Flexibacter; species Flexibacter flexilis. The sequence goes on along the minus strand of NZ_FOLE01000003.1, from coordinate 264,928 downwards.
TGAAACTGGCGCAATAGCTTGGTTATTTTTTGGTAAGGAGGAATAAAAGTTGCGGGGCGTATTAGCTCAATGATAGGGCGTTTTTCTTCGCGGCGCATCATGGCCAACACGTCTTTCACGTACAAAATACCGATAATATTATCCAACGAATCGCGATACACGGGAATACGTGAATAACCTTCTTCCAACATTTTTTCGATAATGGTCTCGTCTGGCAACGCGGCATTGATGGCCACCACGCGCATACGCGGCACCATTATTTGTTTGGCCATGCGGTCAGAGAAAGCAAAGGCATTTCGGATAATTTCGTAGTTAGCCGTTTCGATAGAGCCACTTTCTTTGCCTTGCTCCACCAAATAGCGCAGCTCTTCGGGGCTGTGATTTTCTTCGCCGTGTATGGGCGTAATCCCAAAAATTTTCAGAACGGTATTGGCTAAGCCATTGAGCATCCAGATAAACGGTTTGAACACAATGTAAAAGCCGCGTAGCGGATAGGCCACAAGCATCGTAATATTTTCGGGACGTTGAATCGCCAAAGACTTAGGCGCAAGCTCCCCAAAAACAATATGTAAAATAGTGATGACGGCAAAAGCAATCGGCACAGCAATTTGATGCGCCAATGCGTCCGTAATATTGAGGCCGAGCAAATGCACGATATTGAGCACCATTTCAGCTACTACACTTTCACCAATCCAGCCTAAGGCCAAACTAGCCAAAGTAATACCAAGTTGAGTTGCAGATAGATACGCGTCGAGATGAGAGAGGATTTGTTTGCTCATAAGGGCGGCACTGCTGCCCGTTTTGGCCATAAGTTCTACTTGCGATGCTCTTACTTTCACGATGGCAAATTCGGCTGCCACGAAAAAGCCATTCAAAAAGACAAGGAAAAGCGTAAAAATGATGTCTAAGACCATTCTTGAAAAAAAGATGTTTAACGGCAAATATCAGAGATTAAATTCTCAATTTCAAATACTTTGGTGGGCAAGCTGCCGAAACACTTTGAAAATTTACATCAAACAATACTAATAAAATATTGTATTGTATTTTAATTGCATTGTTTGATGTAAAAGATAGAATTAATTATTGCGAAACGCGCAAATATTCGATGTGTGCTTCATTAATTTGGCTTTCGTTCATATTGGCATCTGTTAATTGCAACTCCAAACGAAGTGTATGTTGGCCTTCTGTAAGTTTCACGGGAAGTGCGTTGCTAAAGCCTTTGCTTGTCCAATCATTTGAGCCGCGTTGCGGAAATACTGCTGCACCTTGTCGTGCTCCATCTACTAACACCGACCGAATCGCACATTTATTGTCCGTATTGATAGGGCCGTTTCCGTTGGCATAAAAGAAATCAAGCCAATAAATTCCGTCCTTTTCTACTTTAAACTGAATGTCCAAAGCTCCGCCCGCGTATTTCTGTACAAAGAAATTTCGAGCTTCGTAGTTGCTGATGGGTTCGCTCAAAAATGAGTCTGCGCCTTTAGCCACTGCCAAAACTTGATACTCGCCATCGCCGTCAAGATTATAGCTGGTTTGGGTTTGGGTCGCTACTTTTTTCCCGTTAATAAATACCTGATATTCGGTTGCTTCTGGTACGGCAGCCCACACGATTTGTTTGCCATTGCGTAGTACGTGAGGTGTAGCGGGAGAGGTTAGCGGTTTTACAATGTTTTGACTGCCTTTGGGTACGTCCGTATTATCCAACTCAATGACGATGTTGTGCGTACCTTGTAGCGTGTTGTCAAGTTCTGGACGAGGGAGAGATTTTCCGTCCATCGTAATGGTTTTGATTTTTGAACCAAAGCCTTTGACGGTGATATTCAAAGTTGATTTACAGTATTTTAAGCCTTTTAGTGTACGTGTTCCTGCCCATGCTTTAGGTACAATAGGTGCAAAATACAATTGGTCGCTATTAAATCGTAAACCGAAAAATACGCGATAGACTACAGACAAGTTGGCGGCTACGCTCCAGAGTTGGCGGTCAGAGTTGATGGCTGTGCCTAAGTAGTCTCCCGTCGAAGCCACCAAATTTTCTTTGTTGGTCAAAAATAAAGCGGCTTGCCTGTAAATACTGGCGATGCTGTGCTCTACGGCTTTGCCTTGCTTGAGGTCGGCGGCGGCCCACATATAATACGCTTGCACAAATGGCCAAACTGCATCATTGTGGTAGGGCGATTGTTCGGCTACTTGCGGATACATACACGGCACGCCATATTCCATTACGGGCGTGTTTTGGATAATGCTTGCTTGCTTGTCTTGTGGCGCAACGCCCGACAAAATGGCTAGGGCTTCGCCCAAAGCCTCCGAACGTGGCGAAAGGCTCAGATAATTGCGGCCATACAAATATTGTCCGTAATAACCAGTTTTCGGATTCCAGAGATGTGTGTTAATACTGCGCTGAAGGCTATCGGCTATTTTATTGTATTGATTCAAAAGTGTATCACCTTTTTCAAAAGCAATAGAAGCCAATACTTTATAGGTCTGATAGTGAATAATATTGGTACTCAAGCATTGTGACTTGTAAATGTCGCGAGGATCTGCCCATGCAGGATAGCTTTGTTCGCGCCAGTCCATAAACGAGGATTCGCCATAAAACAAACCTGTTTGAGGATTCGCTAGTGTTGCCAAGTCAGCCTTTACAGAATTTTGAATAATACTATATGCCTGCGAAAGCCAAGCCTTATCACCCGTTACTTTGTATATCTCCCAAGCGGCCAAAGCCCAAATCATGCGGTCGGAAGATATTGGCCACGAGCCGCCCGTTCCTGTGTCTTGGATAATGCGCCAGTCAGCAGTAAGCTTTTGCATGAGGCTGCGTTTGGCGGCTTCTGGGTCGGCAATGGCCAGTGCCAAAATGATGCTGTAACTCACATCGCGCGTCCAAACTCCTTCCCATTTTGCACCAGCCATCAGCGCGCCATCTGCCCGAATATTTTGTTGCATTTCTTCCAACGACATATTGTACAGCGCATCCGAAAGCAGTTGTGGCGACTGATATTGCGGGAACTTGCTCAAATCTGCCTTTACCGTGCGCGACGGAATGGGTAGCGGTTTAAGCGGCTTTTCTACTTTATTAAAAACCAATTTGATTTGATAAATGCCATCGCCGTCAGGGTCTTGCAACTGCAAATGTTTTTGTAATTCGGGTTGCCCAAAATCCCAGTTGAGCGGTTGCGCATTGCCTGCTACCCAAACGCCTTTAAAATCGGAAGCTGCTATTTGGCTGCCGTCATGGGTTTGGTAAAATCCTTTTTCTTTGAATGAGGCCAACACGTGACGCATATCCAAACGCAAGGTTAGTTCGGTGTTGGGTTCGAGCACGTCCGAAACCCCCGCAGGAATTACAGCTTTTTGGCTGTCTTTTTCTCCAAAAATATAAACAATGGATTCTACTTTGTTGTTTTTGGGTAAAAGTACCAAATGATGGTCTATGCCAAAACCTTGCTCATTATCAAGGCCATTGATAGCAAATTTGAATGAAATGCGGCGGCTCATTCGGCCTTCAAGCGGGCTTTTATAGTTGGAGTTAAGTTGCAACGGCGAAATAGCCTTCGCCTCATTTTTTTCTTGTACTATTTTGTTTGCGTAAAGCGAAAAATGTTCGGATTGAAAAATTGGTGTACTTTGTTGTGCCATAGCTGCTGTCGGAAAAGCTATTGCCAATGCTATAGACTTTAGTAATTGTTTCATAGAATTTGGGAAATATATTTTCTTGCTGCAAATACAAAAAAAATGAAATTATAACAAAATAAACACATTTATATTGTAAATAAATATTATTGTAATAGGATTATGATAATTAAATTTTTGGTAAAAAAAATAAAAAACACATAGTGTATTATAGTAATGACAAATTATAACAAAAGTCACCAGCTTTTATGATAATAATAATATCCATAAAGGTTACTTTTTTTGATTAGCTTTGCCCAAATACCCCACAGCTACACACATTCAACAAACAAACAAACCTTGCTCATGTCTTGACATAAGTAATAAAAACACCAAATTCTATCAATTCTCATTTTATTCTGTGTAAGCTAACTATAAATGGAAAATTCTTATAAAGGCCTTAACCAATTATTTGAACAACTGTACGAGGTTTCGCATAAAATTCATAGCGAACTAGATGCACGAATGAAAGTGCTAGCCGAAACTTCTTTAGTATCCGAAACCGACAAGTACGGGAATATTACCTACGTAAATGAACAACTGTGCCGAGTATCTGGCTATACGCAAGACGAGCTTTTGGGTAAACCACAAAATCTATTGCGCCACCCCGAAACACCAGAAATTGTGTTTAGGGAAATGTGGACAACAATAAAGAGTGGGCAGGTATGGAAAGGTACGTTGCGCAACCGTACCAAAGAAGGGCAAACATATTGGGTACAACTTACTATCGCACCAGTATTGGACGAAAACGGAGAGCCTGTTAAATATATTGGCGTAAATTTTGACATTACCGAGCAAATGCAGCAACGTCAAATTATTGCTGATTTGCTGGCTGAAGCTGAAGAGCATAACCAACAGTTGTTGATGCACCAAGAAGAATTGGTGCAAAATATCGAGGAAATACGAGCCATTCAGGAAAGTCTGAAGGAAAAATACCGTGAAAGTGAGCAGATTCGTAGCGAATTAGATGCACGAGTTGGTGTGTTAAATCATGCGGCTTTGGTGTCTGAAACAGATGCGTTTGGCACGATTACTTTTGTAAACGACCATTTTTGCAAAATATCGGGCTATTCGCGCGAAGAGCTCATGGGGCAGCCGCATAGTATCGTCCGACATCCAGAGACTCCTTCTGCTATTTTTCGGAAAATGTGGGCTACTATTAAAGCTGGTGGCATTTTTCAGGGGACTATCAAGAATCAGCGTAAAGATGGTGAACCCTATTGGGTACAAGTAACCATCGCGCCAGTACTCGATGAAACAGGCGAGCCTGTGCGTTACATCGGTGTACGCTTCGATATTACCGAACAAGTGTTGCAGCAAGAAGCCGTACAAGAACTTTTGCGAGAGACCGAAGCCCAAAACGCCGAGCTTATCCGCAACCGCGAGGAGCTACGACACAAAAAGCAAATTACGGATAGTATCAATTACGCCAAGCGCATACAAGAAGCATTGCTTCCGCAAAGTGATTTGATACACAAGCGTTTCCCAAAATCGTTTATTCTATACAAAGCCAAAGATATTGTAAGCGGTGACTTTTATTGGTTTCATACGCAACCCGACTTTACGGCGGTGGCCGCCATTGATTGTACGGGACACGGCGTACCTGGGGCTTTTATGTCCGTGATGGCCAATAGCTTAATTAGCGAAATTATCATTGACCGCAACATTACGTCGCCTGACTTGGTGCTGGATATGTTGTTGGAAAAAGTAATTCGCACACTACGCCAAACCGAACCTGATGGCCAGCCACACGATGGCATGGATTTGGGGCTTTGCATTATCCATCACCAAACCAAAACATTGGAGTTTGCGGGAGCGAATAGGCCGCTGTATTGGATTCGCGATGGTATTTTTAATGAAATAAAAGGCAATGCCATTCCGATTGGTGGCTGGCGATACGCAGGCAAAAAATTCACCAAGCATATGATCCAAATTCAGGAAGGAGACCGTTTTTATTTGGCTTCCGATGGCTACCAAGACCAATTTGGCGGACCAAATAATCGCCGTTTTTCGGCCAAGCGACTACATCAGGTATTAGCTTCTGTACAAGAAACCCCAATTCATGAGCAAGGCGATGCTTTGTCCAAAATTATTATGGATTGGCTGGGCAGAAATCGACAAATAGACGACATTCTTCTACTCGGATTTGAAGTATAAATATTACCCAGCGGCCTGAACAAGGTCGCTTTTTTTATGCCTTCGTGCATTTATCTTGGATAAAAAAATGTTTTTGGTGATAAATTTTGATATTTTTAGCCATCAGATACCCTATTGCCCAACACAATGCCAATCAAACAAAATATTAAAGTTGCGGTGGACGCTATCGTTTTTGGTTACGCGCATGATACGCTTAATGTGCTGCTTATCAAGCAAAAATTTGGAGAAATGAAAAATCAATGGGCTTTGGTGGGCGGCTTTGTCAAAGACAACGAAACACTTTTGCAGGCAGTAAACCGTGAGCTGGAAGAAGAAGCAGGTCTAAAAGTTAATTATCTGGAACAGCTCTACACCTTCGGCGACGAGCTGCAACGCGACCCACGTTTCCGTGTGATTTCGGTGGCGTATTTTGCCTTGGTCAATTCCCAAAACCTAAAACCTGTGGCCGACACCGACGCAGACGAAGCAAAATGGTTTGCTATCAATGAATTGCCGCCGCTGGCTTTTGACCATTTGGCTATACTCCAAAAAGCACACCAACGCCTCAAAGCCAAACTCACGTATCAGCCGATTGGTTTTGATTTGCTGCCCGACGAGTTTTTGTTTTCGGAGTTGGAAAATCTTTATTGTACCATTTTGGAGAAAGAAATAGACCGCCGAAACTTCCACAAAAAGATAGACAGTTTTGGCATAATAGAAGAATCCGAAAAACCTGCCCTTAAAAAAGTGGGTCGCCCAGCCAAATTTTATAGGTTTAACAAGCAGAAATACAGTCAGTTGTACGAAGAAGGCTTTGTATTTGAAATTAAATTTGCGTAAAAAATACGCAAATTGTTTGTTTTTTGATTTAACGCATTTAACTTTGAATTATAATCACACAGCAAAAGCATGATGATTCTCAATTTAGACAAGAATTTTAAGCCTTTAGAAGGTGAAGAAATACAATTTGAAGTGTTCACGTTTTCGGGTGGTGAGCCACACATCAAAATAAATCCAGCATTTGACACGGCGGCAGAAGTTACGATTACGCATCGCCTTAACTCTTTCCAAGATTTGGGTGTGTTGTGTTTGGCAGTGGATGCTCTGCACCGCATGGACGCTTCTGTTAGCAAATTGATTGTCCCATATTTTCCAGCGGCGCGTCAAGACCGCGTCATGGTGGCGGGCGAGCCGCTTTCCGTGAAAGTGTATGCCGACATTATCAATGCGTTGGGTTTTAAAAAAGTAGTGGTATTGGATGCGCATTCGGAAGTTACGCCCGCTTTGTTGCACAACTGCCGAGTGGCCAGCAATCACAAATTTGTGCAACGCGTAATGGAGCAAATCGGCGGAAACGTAACATTGATTTCGCCCGACGGTGGCGCACTCAAAAAAATCTATAAAGTGTCGGAGTTTTTGGGTGGCGCGGAAGTGATAGAATGCAGCAAAAGCCGCAACGTAAAGACTGGACAACTCACAGGTTTTAAGGTTTTTGCGGACGATTTGGCAGGCCGAAATTGTTTGATTGTCGATGATATTTGCGACGGAGGCGGTACGTTTTTGGGCTTGGCCGACGCGCTACAAAAGAAAAACGCAGGCAAACTTTATTTGGCCGTTACACACGGAATTTTCACGAATGGGTTTGACAATTTGGCGCAATATTTTACCCATATTTTTACCACCAACTCGTTTCGGGAGTTGAGCCACAAGCAATTGACACAAATTACTTTAGACAAAGACTTGTTGTCGTAGAAAAAAATCAACCTACAACTTTTTGCCATATTCTTTAGAACACACCTCTTGCGCCAAACGCAGGACAATGGAAATACTTTGTTTAAAACTTACCAATTTCATTTCTCAACCATAAAACATTCCACAAAATGAATCCTTTGTTATTAACTGATGGCTACAAAGTGGACCATCGCAGACAATATCCCAACGGTACTACATTAGTGTATTCTAACTGGACACCACGCAAAAGCAGGTTGGAAGGTGTAAACGAAATCGTTTTGTTTGGGCTACAATATTTTATCAAAAAATATATTCTGGAAGATTTCGAAACCTACTTTTTCAAACAACCCAAAGAAAAAGTAGTGGCTGAATATCGTCGCCGCATCAACAACTATTTGGGCGAAAACCAAGTAGGTACGGCGCACATTGAGGCCTTGCACGATTTGGGTTATATTCCGATGGTAATCAAGGCATTGCCAGAAGGTGCAAGCGTGCCAGTGCGTGTACCAATGTTTACGATGTACAATACTTTGCCAGAATTTTTTTGGCTTACCAATTATTTTGAAACCTTGGTTTCGGCGGTAGTTTGGCAGCCTTGTACGTCGGCTACTGTTGCCCGCCAATATCGCAAAATTTTGGATAAGTACGCCGCGCAAACCTCCTCTGTACCTGAGTTTGTGGACTGGCAGTGCCACGATTTTTCGATGCGCGGCATGGGCGGCATTGATGCTGCTTTTACTTCGGCAAGCGCACATTTGTTGAGTTTTACAGGCACGGATACAGTTCCCTCCATCGACTTTTTGGAAAAATACTACAATGCCAATTCGGACAAAGAACTGGTTGGCGGCTCAGTGGCTGCTACCGAACATTCGGTGATGTGTATGGGAACACTAGACGATGAATTGGGAACGTTCAAACGACTCATTACGGAAGTTTATCCGAAAGGCATAGTTTCCATTGTGTCGGATACGTGGGATTTGTGGAAAGTGCTGACCGAATATTTGCCCAAACTCAAAACTGAAATTGCGACAAGAGACGGCAAAGTCGTGATTCGCCCTGACAGCGGCGACCCTGTGGACATTATTTGCGGCAACCCGAACGGCAAAAATGAAAACGAGAAAAAAGGCGTAGTCGAATTGCTTTGGGACGTGTTTGGTGGCCGCGTAAACGACAAAGGATTTAAAGAATTGATTCCGCAAATTGGTGCGATTTATGGCGACAGCATCACGCTGGAAAGAGCTACGCAAATTTGTGAACGGCTGAAAATCAAAGGTTTTGCTTCCACAAATGTAGTATTTGGCGTTGGTTCGTACACTTACCAATATAACACCAGAGACACGTTTGGCTTTGCCATGAAAGCCACTTACGGCGAGGTGAACAGCGTAGGTCGCGAGATTTTTAAAGACCCCATAACCGACGACGGTACTAAAAAATCGGCCAAAGGCCTCATGTGCGTAGTAGCCGAAAATGGTTCGTATGTGCTCAAAGACCAAGTAACTTGGGAAATCGAGAAAACAGGCGAGTTAAAAGAAGTTTTCCGCGATGGTAAGTTGCTAGTAGATATGTCTTTGAGCGAAATCAGGGCAAGAGTAAAACAAAGTACCAAATAAATTACGAATCGAACCGATAAGGTTTTGGCATAAACTCAAAACAACAAACAGTTATGAATAATGCGCGAGCAGAGAAATTTTTAGAATACCTAAACGAAAAATTGGGGATCAGGGCAGAAGTATTAGGCATCGAAACGGAAGACGGCGACGTTATTTTGGTGGCGCAATGCCTAAATTATCCTAACAAAGGCTTTGTTACAGCTATCACTTACGGCCTTTCGGAAGCCTCGCACCCCGAATGGGACGAGGCGGGTTTAAAACCCGAACTGATGCTTACCGTACCTTCGGCGCAAATCGAATGGCCGTTGGCGATGGCGCACCTGATAGAAGCACATCGCCACAGCAATAATTTTGCGATTGGTAGCCTTTTCGACATTGGTGGCACGATTCACCCCGAATCCGAAATGGAAGGTTTTGTGGTTTTCAATTCGGCAACCACCAAGCCCGAAGATTTTTTGAATATCGAATTAGGTGAAAACGACCGCGTTGCGCTGTTTGGGCTGTATCCTATTTATGTAGGCGAGATTGAGCTTTTACACAAAATCGGAATGCGAAAAATGTTTTCGTTGCCTGAATTTCAGCTATTGAGCATTACGCGTCCCGACCTTTCCAAAATTTATCCAGTCGGTTCGTAAACTAACAAAAAGAGCTACCTATAATATTAGGTAGCTCTTTTTGTTTTATTGGCGAATGATGGTTACTTTTTCTAAAGAAGCCATTTTTTCTCCTTTGTATTTAACCCTAAATTCAAAGTTTTCAACATCTTCTTTGAGTGAGACGTTATATACTATTTGCCATTTTTTATCGCCCAATTGAGCAGGTTTAAATCCGTCATTTTGAGCAATAATTCCTTTCTCGGAAGAAAATATATCTGCATAGAATTTATCTGTATAATCATCAGCCAAGTAATTAAGTTTTATTTTATAATTACCTGCTTTCATCCGAATATAAGGCCCATACAGTGCATATTTATCAGTGCTAGCATTTACTTCCAAATAGCCATTAAAACTATCATCCGAATAATAATTTGTTTTATGATTACCAGTTTCAGTATGGTTATTTAATAAATTATAAGACAAGCTATCTTGTGGATTTATCAAATAATTAGAATGTTGAATATTGATAACCTCCCCATCTTTTGTAGAAAGAGCAACTTTAATGTCCATAATATCATGTGTAGTATAATAGAATGAGTACACATATAGGCCATCATGCTCGCCAAAATACGCTTCTTTTATTGCGTTCATATTATATTCATACTTGTCTGTTATAACCCAAGGGGCAGGAATAAGTCGTTCTTGTTTAGGCATGAAGCGCACGAATATATTTGCATCTTCATCAAGTTTTTTCTTTGAAAATATTATACCAGCTCCATTATTTTTGCTAATATATAATTGATAATCATTTGCATCAAATATCTTAATAGCATTGTCTTTTAATGCATTATTAAAATCTGTTGTTTGAAAATATTCTTTGAGCCATAATTGTTTAGTTATTTCAAACATATTCTCATCCCATCGGGAGTTTTTATATGAATAGAATAATGTTTTATGATAACCATTATCATCTATTTTAGATAATGTTTCTACTACCTTATCCAAAATGTTTAACTTTCTAAATTCAGGCACATAACGAAATACTTGTCTAGAAATATACGCCCAATCAGATGGTTTATAGTTTTGTTTATTTAAAACTAATGCTACTTGTTCGTTAATTAATTTGAGCAGGACATCAGGGTTTTTAAGATTGTCTTGTAAGCTCAAATCAAATTTTTTGACAGGATTGTTAACATCAATTATTTCTCTAGCAGAAGCATAAATCATTTCAGGTGCACCTTGTAAACGATCTTTAGATACTTGAGAATAATTAACTTCATTGGGTTTATAATAATTGAAAAAGTCAGGATGATTCAAGAAATGACGATACATTTGCGCCCATTCTGAGTGAGCTTGAATAAAATCAGGTCGTCTTAATTGCCCCAAATAAAAACCTTGTAAGGCTCTATTGGTATTAATAAGCCCTAAGTCAGGACTTCCCAAACAACCTAAATCAACAATATTATACCATTTTTTATAACTTACTATTCCCAAATCAGGGTTTGAAATTGTAGCACGATAGATTCTATTTTCATCAGCCCATCCCTTAAACCTTGCAGTAAATGCATCAATCCAGTCCATATTACAACAAATATAATAAGGTTCATGACTCAATTGTTTGAATGTAACCAAAGAAGTCATCACAAAGGCTGGTATTATTAATATTTTTTTCAAGTCATAACTCCAAACAAAAATTTGCTTGGCAGCAATAATAACTACCATAATAGCAATAGGCAGTACTTGCGAGCCATACCTCGAGGGATCTAACCTAGAGGCATGAAATATAAATGGATGAAAAAATATTAATACAGTAGCTATTAATAATAAGAAAATAAAAGCATTTTCATTATCTGATAACTTCACAAAAGCAAATAAAACCAGTGCTGGAATAATAAGGTATGCTGCATTAACATAAAATATTGATTGCAGCAAATTCATTGAGCTTTTTATATAAGAAGTATCTAAAGTAAACAATAAATAAAGTTGTTTGCCAATACTAATTTCTTGTGCTCTTGATGAGTCAGGAAAAATATGAGAAAAATAAATATAACGAGTAACCAAAGAAAATATAGGAATACTCATAAATTTAACCCCGTCTATTCCTATATTTTTAAATGTACTATTTCCTTGTTTATACACAAATAACAAGGAAATAAAAAGTAAAGGAACAATATAATATAGTGAATCAACACGAGTAATAGAAGCCAATCCTACTACAATAATCCCTACTATAGTTACTTTATTAGTTTTGATATAATTGTACAAAACGACAATAGCCCACGGAATGAATAAATTAGTAAGTGCATTTTCCATACCAGACCCATGCCATTCTAAAAATATTTGAGAATTACAAAAGATAAATACAGAGAATCCTACTAATACACCTCTTGCCCAAAAAGATATTCCCTCACTAATGTAAAAGAACAAACAACCTAAAAAAAACAAAGATATGTATGTTTGAAAATCTGTATATTGCTGGTAAGATATACCTAATCCATAAGCAATTACGTGATTGATGAATAAAAATGGAGTAGAATATCCTTCCACAATCCCGCCAGATGGTGAAACACCAATAAAACCATACTCGTATAAGTTTTTAGCATGCGAATATGTAATCATTCCATCATCAACATAGGAATAAATCTTTGGGTCTGTAAATAATTGATATCCCCAATGATGTACGCTAAAAGCAAAAAATAAGCCTGAAAAAAATAAGAATAAATAATATAATTTTCTTTCTTTTATCTTAGATAAAAATGTGTTAAAATTTAAATTTTTCAGCATATTTTTAGTGTTTATCTATAAGAAAAACAGGTTTATTATTTAATCTTTTAAAGAAGTAAAAAAATAGACAATCAATAGAGTTTTTAATTGCTTTATTGGAAACAGACGGAGATGGTGCTCTGTAATGAATAGGAACCTCCATATATCTACTATATCGCAACAAATAACGTAACTCTGTTTGATAAAAATGGGCTTTGGATTTTAGCGGATATTCTAAAAATTTCTTAACAATAGAACGATGAAAACCCTGATACCCGCTGGTCATATCTTTCATATGAGTTCCGAGCATCACATTGGCTAAAGTAGTTCCAAACTTTGACAAAAAACGCCGTTTCCATGCCGAATCTGCCGTAGAACCTCCATTGATAAATCGGCTACCAAATGCGCATTCATTCCCTTCATTTAGCACCCGAAGAAACATAGGAATTGCACGCGGATCGTGCGACAAGCCCGCATCCATCTCTATAATGAACTCATGCCCCGCATCGTATGCCACTCTGTAGCCCTTTAGATAGGCATCAACCACATTTTTATTTTCGGGAGACCATACCGTTATGAAGCGACTGTCCCGCTCAGATAAACTTTGAGATAATTCAAGGGTTTTGTCTTTACTTGCTTTATCTACCACTAAATATACCGTTCCTGATGCTAATCTGTCTAAAGTTGTGGACACAAACGATATTAAATCAAAAAATTCACTCTCCTCGTTAGCCAAGGGAATGACTACAGCCCAATTGTTGTGAAAATACATAGTGCTAAAATTTTAGGTTTTGAAAAAAAGTAAATAAAGGGTACTAAATTAAACTATTGTTTTTCATAAACCAAAAGCAATAGTTTAACACACTAAAGGCAAAAAATATAAGTATTTAACAATCAGAATAATAGCTTTTATTGAGTTCTTTAAAAATTCATTTTTGCTTAACATAAAAACTTTGGATAGGTACTACCTTTGCAGCAACCTATCCAAAGTAAGTACAAATGTTCAGACATATGATTTCTATCAATATCAGACAGAAACTACTGATTGCGTTTCTGCTCTTGGCCTTTCTTATCGGTGGTGGTTTTGGGCTGCTCTACCGCCAATACGTGCGGAATACAACCCAACTCAACAATCTTTCCCAAAACGTCAAAGTGCTGCAAATCCTCACGCTCGAAAGCGAGGTAACAGAACAAGATTGGATTTCGGAAGAGAGCATTAACCCCGAATTTTTCAAAACTGGCCAAAGCCGCTACATACGCCAGCATAAAACTATCACCGATTCGGTGCAACATCTGCTGCAAGATATGATTACCGAAAACAAACAAGATGCCGAAGCAGACGAACAATTCAGGTCTATGCTCGTGCGACTCAAGCACTTGAGCGACTCACGGCATCATAATTTTTTGTGGTTGGTCAATAAAATCAAGGAAAGAGGCTTTAAAGATTTTGGCTTAGAAGGCCGTATGCGTGCCTCCGTCCATGCCCTCGAAAACAGCCAATTTCACATCAACCAAGTGCGTTTGCTGATGATGCGCCGCCACGAAAAAGACTATCTTTTGCGCCGCGACAAAAAATATATTGATAAGTTAAATGAAGAATATCAGGAACTTATCATCGAAAATCGGCAGAATAAAACCATTTTGGCTTTGCTGGAATATTATCACGATAGTTTTATGACATTGGTCAATACCGACGAAGTGATTGGTGTACACAACAAAGCGGGCTTGCGAGGCCAAGCCAATAACAATGCACGCCAAATCCAAGCAGAACTCACCAAAATACGCCAATACGCCGACAAACGCACTGCTATTCTACAAGAACAATTTCAAGCCAGTTTTTGGGTGCTACTTTCCGTACTATTGGTTTGTACAGTAGTGGGTAGTTTTTACACGGCTTATTTGTTTACGCGCCCAATTCTGACACTTTCGCAACGGATGCGCCAAGCCATCGAGACCTCTTTTAGCGAAGATATTCGAGCGGTGCGCAACACTTCCAACGACGAAATAGGCCAGCTTACGCGCAACTTCAACGAAATGGTTGGCAACATTCGGCACTACATGAACCAAGCCGAAACACAAGCCGCCGAAATTGCGGTGGCTCGCCAAGAAGAAACTATCCGTCACCAGCATTTGCAAGGCTTGGAGCAGGTTTCAAGAGCCATGTTGCACCAAGACAAAAATCCAATAGACCAAGTAATTACGGTACTTTGCAAACAAACAGAGGCACATTTGGCGGCCATTTATGTAATTGAGAAAAAGCCCGAACCCATGCTTACGGTGCAAGGCACTTACGCCATCGAACCCAAACAAACCACCATGCCACTGGACGGAATGTATGGGCAAGTGTTGCAAGACCGCGAGCCGATTATCCTGACCAATTTGCCCAAAGGATTTTATAGTATTTCATCGGGTTTGGGTGAAACTGCTCCCGCTGCCGTCCTGATTGTCCCGATTCAGAACGAATACAAAAGTATCGGGGTGCTGGAAATTGCGTACATGAAAATGCCCGAACAAACGACCATTGATTTTTTGCGGGAGGCTTGCGCACGCATTACGTTTAGTTTTCAGGATAAAAACAAAAAGAACAAAGGCGGAAAAAGCCCTGAGTTTGCGTAAAGAAAAAGCCTTTCTTGTTGAAAATGATTTGAATATGATGTTCAATATGCCACACCTACGGCGTTTGTGATGGCTTGTTTTGGTGTTCCTACAAAGATTTTAATCCTAACGGATTTGCTCATTACTACAAAAACCTTTGGGCTTGGCATCTTTGTAGGGCATTGTTTTTTGCGACCAAAAGCTAAGCCGTAGGCCTGCGATTTCTATTTTTATAAATCCAAAACAAACGCTTACTTTTGTAGGATTTCTGCCATAATGACACGCGCAGTGTCTGTGGCAAAGAAATTGCGCAATCACTCCATAAGAATATTATTCAAAAAATTTGAGCAATGGACAATAACAACGAAAAAGAATATACTCCTACGCCCGACGAAATGGCAGAAAACAACCAACAAGAGGCAACAGCCACTGACAACACCGCAGCACAAACCGACAGCGACCCTGTGGTTCAGTTGCAACAGGAATTAGGCGAGCAAAAAGAGAAGTATATCCGTTTGTATTCTGAGTTCGACAACTTCCGTCGCCGCACGGCCAAAGAAAAAAGCGAACTTGTCAAAACCGCAACCGAAGACCTTATGAAGGCTTTATTGCCTGTTTTGGACGATGCCCAACGCGCCCAAAAAGCCGTAGAATCAAGCCAAGACATCGAAGCATTGCGCGAAGGTTTGCAATTGGTTTTCGGTAAATTATTCAAAACCTTAGAAAGCAACGGCCTAAAACCCATGAACGCCAACGGCACGCCATTCGATGCCGATTTGCATGAGGCCATTACCCAAATCCCTGCCCCAACCGACGAGCTGAAAGGCAAAGTAATCGACGAGGTAGAAAAAGGGTATTATTTGCACGAAAAACCGATTCGCTTTGCTAAAGTGATTATTGGTGCATAATCTCCTCATTCTGAAAGCAATATTTTGATTTTATAGCAAAATCGCCCCTTGTGAAAGCGGCGGAAAGTTTCTTTATACAAACGAAAATGGCAAAAAGAGATTACTACGAGGTGTTAGGCGTTGCCAAAACGGCCACACCCGAAGAAATAAAGAAGGCTTACAGACAATTGGCCATCAAATATCACCCCGACAAAAACCCCGACAACCCAGCAGCCGAAGACAAATTTAAGGAAGCTGCCGAAGCCTACGAAGTGTTGAGCGATGCCGACAAACGCGCACGTTACGACCGTTTCGGACATCAGGCCGAGCAAATGGGCGGCGGTGGAGGCGGCGGTTTCCACGACATGAACGACATTTTCTCGCGCTTTGGCGATATTTTCGGCGGTGGATTCGGCGGCTTTGAAGATGGTTTTGGCGGCGGCGGTCGTCGTGGCGTGCGCAAAGGCCCCAACTTGCGCATTAAGCTCAAACTCAATTTGCAAGAAATCGCGGGCGGTGTAGAGAAAAAAGTAAAAGTAAAACGCCACGTAACTTGTCAGTCGTGCGGTGGCAATGGTTCTAAAAACGGAACTGCCGTACAAAATTGCGGCAACTGTAACGGCACTGGCCAAGTGCGCCGCGTGGTCAATACCATGTTGGGACAAATGGTCTCGTCATCGCCTTGCCCCGTGTGTAACGGCGAAGGCAAAACCATTACGACGCGTTGCGAATCTTGTCATGGCGATGGCCGTACACTCACCGAAGAAGTAATTTCTATCCCAGTTCCTGCGGGCGTTGGCGACGGAATGCAACTGTCGATGGCTGGCAAAGGCAACGTACCGCCGCGCGGTGGCGTGGCTGGCGATTTGCTCATCGTCATTGAAGAAGCCGAAGACGAAGTACTCAAACGCGAAGGCAACAACGTGATTTTTGAATTGTACATCAATTTCGCGGATGCGGCTTTGGGGACGAGTGTAGAAGTGCCAACCATTACGGGCAAAGCACGCATCAAAATAGATGCTGGCACGCAAAGCGGCAAGATTTTGCGCCTAAAAGGAAAAGGCATTAAAGATGTGAACGGCTACGAAACAGGCGACCAACTCATTCACGTGAACGTCTGGACACCAAAGCAGCTCAACAAAGAAGAAACCGCTATTTTGGAAAAGTTGCGCACGTCGGAAAACTTTACGCCCAATCCGAACAAAAACGACAAAGGCTTTTTCGATAAGATGCGTGAATTTTTTCATTGAGCTATTCAGAAGTTATTTTTCTTTTTCAAAAAATAAAAAGAAATAAAATTTGTAAATCAGTAGGTTAGCGTTTCTCGGAAAATAAAATTCATTTTTTTTGAGGGAAATGTTTGTAAGTTCGGGAAACGCTATTACCTTTGCACCCGCAAAACCCACCGAAAAAGGGCGAAAGCAAAAAGCAAATATGCGGATGTGGCGAAATTGGTAGACGCACTAGACTTAGGATCTAGCGCCGCGAGGCATGGAGGTTCGAGTCCATCCATCCGCACACAAGCTCCTAACCCTCAACTGAACAGGTTGGGGGTTTTTTTGTAAAAATATTTCATCACTTCAAACTTTTACAGCCTTGAATATTTCATTCAATAAGCAAGAAAATAATACGGCTTTACTTACTATCAGCCTACAAGAAGGTGATTACCAGCCGAAAGTTGAGAAAAAAGTAAAAGAACTTGCGAAAACTGCGCAAATAAAAGGTTTCCGTCCTGGCAAAGTGCCTGCCGCACACCTCAAACGCCTTTACGGAGCAAGCATCACTTCGGAAGTAATTGATGAAATCATCGGTGAAACGTTGGATTCTTACCTAAAAGAAAATAAAATCGAAACACTTGGCCAACCTTTGCTCAACAAAGATTCTAAGTTGTTCGACTACGGCAAAGACACAGAAGTTGAAGTTACTTTCGATTTGGGTCTTTCTCCAGAATTTGAATTGCCTGACTTCTCTACTTTCAGCATCAAACGCTATAGCGTAGAAGTAGCTGCTGACGAAGTAGAAAAAACAATCGAAGACCTAAGACAACGTTTGGCCAATACGCAAGCCGTGGAGGTTTCGGAAAAAGGTCACCAACTTTTCGGTCTTATCAAGAAAGAAGGCGCAGAAACTGAAAAAGAAACGCTTATCCCTACCAACCAAGTAGAAGAGGCCGCTTTGGAACTTTTCTTGGGCAAAAAAGCAGGCGATTTGATTACCTTCGATATTCGTGCGACTTTCAAACCTGAGCATATCCGCCACGTTGCGGCTCTTTCTAAAGAAGAAGCTGAAGCGGCAGAAGGTCAATATCGTTTCACCGTAACAGAAGTAAAGAGCGTTGAGCCTGCGGCTTTTGATGCTGACTTCTTCGGTAAAGTATTGGGCGATGCTTCTTTCGACAACGAAGAGGCTTTCCGCGCAGAGCTAAAAAGACGCATGGAAGCCAACTACACAAACGATTCGACAAGCAAATCTTACAACGAAGCAAAAGCCACTATCCTTGAAAGCCTTTCGGGTTTGGTGCTTCCAGAAGAGTTCTTGAAACGTTGGTTGTTGGTAGTAAATGCTAAAAACAAAGTAACGCCAGAACAAATCGACGCAGAATTCCCAATCTTCAAAAAAGACATCGTATGGGATTTGCTTCGCGCGAAAGTGGCTGTAGCTGACAAAATCCAGTTGGACGAAGCGAAAATCAAAGACTTTACAAGAATGATGATTAGCATGCAACTCGGCCAAATGGGCTTGCACAACGTAGGTGAAGAACAACTTAACAACTTCACAGAAAACTACTTGTCGGGCGAAAAAGGCGAAAACTACCGCAAAGCTGCTCAAGATACCTTCAATATGCTTTCTGACGAAGCGATTTTCGGTAAAGTAACATTTGTATCTGAAAGCATCAACGCTGACGAGTTCGCGAAAGTAGAAGCTTAATATTTTTCTGAAAATAATTTTGAAAAAGCCGTTATAGATTAACGGCTTTTTCTATTTTTACGGGTGAGAGTTATGCCACACGAAAAGGCGCGTGCGCCTGAAAAGGCCGATTATTGAACTTTTCGGAATCTTTTTTGGTATAATTAAGAGTATTTTGATTAACAAAAACCCAATCCACAGAAGATGTTAAACACAAATGAATTTAGAAAATTTGCCGTACAAGGTCGTGGCTTGAATGGCCTTACGGTAGATAGCTATGTGCATCAGGTAGAAAATATGACTCGTTCGGTAATCGAAGAACGCCCTACGCGTTTTGCAGAAATCGACGTTTTCTCGCGCCTGATTATGGACAGAGTAATCTTTATGGGAATGGGCGTAGATGATAACATTGCTAACATTCTCATCGCACAAATGCTTTTCTTGGAGTCGGTGGACGCCAAAAAAGACATTGTGATGTATATCAACAGCCCAGGCGGTTCGGTATATGCAGGTTTGGGCATTTATGACACGATGCAATATATCCGTCCAGACGTTTCGACGGTGTGTACGAGCCTTGCCGCCTCTATGGGCGCGGTATTGCTTTGTGGTGGTGCAAAAGGCAAACGTGCAGCATTGCCACACGCACGCGTAATGATTCACCAACCTTCGGGCGGTGCGCAAGGTCAGTCTTCGGACATCGAGATTACGGCCAAGCAAATCGTGTTGTTGCGCAAAGAATTGTACGACATCATTTCGCACCACAGCGGCCAGCCTTTCGACAAAGTAGAGAAAGACTCCGACCGCGACTATTGGATGAAAGCACCAGAAGCACGCGATTACGGCCTCATTGACGAGGTTTTGGTTCGCGAAAAATAATCGCTGCTGTTACATTGCGTAAAAAAAATCATGCGCCCTACTCACTTTTGTTTTAAGTGGGTGGGGCGTTTTTTTGTGAAGGGCAGTATTTAAACCAATATAATTTCTATAAACCTAGAAATACAACATTTTTGGGTCGAGTAATTTCACAAAAAGTAAAAAGAGGCTGCCCCGTAATGGAACAGCCTCTAGGCAATGAATGGCAAGATTTTAACTTACACTATTTAGCCGCTTTTACGATACGACGTGTAGTGATGAGGTTGCCTTCTTGGATTTTAACGAAATATGTTCCGTCTGGCAAATGTTGCAAATCAAGTGTTTGCTCAAATAATGCGTCAGACTTGCGAGCCGCTACGTTGGCAACTTCTTTGCCCAATATATCAAACACATTGATTTTGATGTCTGCGTTGCGGTCGTCTTCGATGTTGAGGTGGAACAAACCAGTGCTAGGGCTAGGGAACAAGCTCACCGCTTGATTCAAGATTTGTGAACCCACCCCTACCAAAGTATAGGCAAATAACGTAGAAGTAGCATAGCAAGGTTGTGCATTACCAATACGAACCGCATAATTGCCACTTACAGTTGGCTTATATTTGCGGCTTGTAGCACCAGTAATAGGTGTTGTATTTTTGTACCATTGGTAAGTAGCCGCTACGGTATCAGATATTAACGAGTCATTTACCAATGAAACAGTAGGCATATTAGGCGCAGGCTTAACCGTAACCGTTGTCGTTACCGTATTGCTCGCACAACCATTTTTGGTAGCCACCACCGTGTATGTACCAGAAGCTGCGACAGTAGCCGCCGTGATAGAAATAGTACGAGTTGCAGCGGTATAACCGTTCGGGCCAGTCCAAGCATAAGTAGCACCAGTTACGTTTGTAGCAGCTAGGCTAAGATTCAGACCAGCACAAATAGAGGCAGAACCAGTAACCGCAATAGTTGTAGGACCTGTTACTACCGAAGTAACCATAGCCGTAGCCACAGCACTAGTACAACCTCTTGCAATAGCATATACCGAGTAAGTACCAACCATGGCAGATGTAGGATTAGCAAGTACAGGATTTTGTACGTTTGAAGTAAAGTTATTAGGGCCAGTCCAGTAGTAAGCCGCATCTGCCACAGTACTAGCATGCAAACGGATTGTATCATTGCTACACAAAGTGGCAGCCGAAACAGTAGCCACAGGAGCAGCAGGTTTTGGATTTACATTTACAGTAATAACCGAAGGAACACTTGTACAGCCCGCAACTGTAGCCGTTACATAATATGTACCGCTATTGGCTGGTGTAGCTGCCAAAATAGATGGGTTACGCACCGTAGAAGTAAAACCGTTAGGGCCAGTCCATTTGTAAGTAGTACCCGCAAAATTTGGAACAGTCATGGTGATAGCCGAACCTTCACAAATATTGGTTGTAGTCGAAGTAATCGTCGGAGCAGTAGGACAAGTCGTTTGCGCAGCAATCGTGATACTATCCAAAAAGACTCTGTTACCATAGCCCGATTTGTTCATGATGGCAAACTGTACATTAGCTAAATTTTTGAAAGCCGCTAACGAAATACCTTCGCGTCTCCATTGCGTAGAGGAAGTTGGCGTGAATGCCGTTTTCACTAAGCCTGTAACGGTTGCCAATTCTGCACCACCTTTAGCCCAAATACGTTTGAAAGTATTACCGCAATCCGTAGAAGCTAACACGATAATCGTATCAGCCATAACAATAGGAGGCGTTTGGGTGCTATCTGTACCATAGAAACCATAAGCTACATCAAACGAAAGTTTTTGTGTAGTAGCAGTAAATTTCATTTTTGGAGAAAGCAATACGTCTGCTGTGCCATATACGCTTGCTGATGAATAGTTGTCCATCATGGCAGAGGTCGCACTTCCATTCGAGCCTGTGTTAACCAACACCCAAGTAGTATCAGAATTAGGATTGATTACAGACCAAGCCACCGAATCAGCATCTGTTGTCTCGAAAGTAGTGGTAAGTGGCAAAATTTGAGCCGTAGCATTGCCAATAAAAATAAAGTCAGATTTTACGGTTGTATCAGCACCAGCCGAGTTTGTCGCCACCAAAGATACATTATACGAACCTGGTGTGCTATAAGTTACAGTTGGGTTAGCAGCCGTAGAAGTAGCAGGCGTGCCACCTTCAAAAGTCCAAGCATAAGAAGTTGGTGTATTGGTTGATTGGTTCGTGAAAGTTACTGATGTACCAGCACAACCACCATCAACCGACGAAACAAAGTCAGCTACTGGAACAGCAGCTACTGGCGAGCCAGTCGTAATTTGAATATTATCCAAATACAAATAGTTACCATAACCAGACTTGTTTTGGAAAGCAATTACTACGTGATCTTTACCTGCTCCAAAAATTTGACTACCAACAGTGGCCAAATTCACGGTTTCGGTGCGCCATTGCGTGGCTGTTGGCGTAAATGCCGAGGTAGAATAAGCAGAGCCTGTCGTAGAAAGTGCACTACCGCCTTTTTTCCAGAAAGTTTGGAAGGTGTTACCGCAATCTACCGAGTAAGCCAAAAACAAAGAGTCTGTACTTGTAGCACTAAATGGACTATAAGCCACATCAAATTTTAGTACTGCACCCGTTACGGCTGTAAAGTTATGTTGCGGAGTCATCAAGAAATCCAAAGCACCTGCTGCATTCGTAGTAAAGTTATTCATTACCACAGCTCCTGTACCTATACCATTAGCACTTACGTTTGCTTTGTGCCAAGTACTATCACCGCCAGCGTTACGGATAGTCCAGCCAGTTGGCAGAAAACCAGCTTCAAAATCTTGTGCCAATGGCAACAAGTTTGGTGTAGCAGCACAAGTAATAGGCGCATTTCCTACTGTAGAGGTAAGCAATTCTGCGCGGCGTGGAGAATTAGCTATTACTGCCGCCATACGTCCTTTTTGGTCGTTGGTAAAAATGTTCATACACACATCATTGGTATAGTCCATGTAGTTCTCAAACATTTCGTCGGCCGTACCACAGCTATTCGATTTAGGGTGTGTAAAGCAACCATTGGGGTTATTTGTTGGCGAATAATTTGCCTCTGCATGCGTTGGAGTATCGTTACAGTAGTCAGTACCACAACTTGCATCGCCCCAAATATGGCGCAAACCTAACCAGTGGCCTAGTTCGTGTGTAAGCGTACGACCTCTGTTATATGGTGCTCCTTGTGAAAGCTGCGAAGTGGTTACTTTAGCAATTGAGCCAAAATATTGGTAACCAATAACCACACCATCAGTATTACTAGCACCACCATTGGTATTAAGGCCAGTCAGTGTGGAGTTGCTCGGGAACTGTGCGTAACCCAAAATACCTCCAGATAAATTAGCTGTCCACAAATTAGCATACTTAGTAGGATCCCAAGAAGTAGCAGGCTTAATTGTACTATTAAAGGTAGTCTGTGAATAACTAGATGCTGTTCCCGCATAACGATGAATACCTGGCTCAGCCAAAGGGTTGCCACTCAAATCCACTTGTGCAGGCACAAATTCAATTTCCATGTCAGCCCCAGCAGGGTGAGTGTTATAACCAGGAGTGTTGATTTTTTTTCTAAAATCATCGTTAAGTACCTCTATTTGAGAATTAACTTGGGCAGCAGAGATATTCGCACCTACGCCAATAGCTTCGCCGTTATGGATTACGTGTACAATTACAGGGATTTGGATAACTGCCGCAGGAGCATTCGGAGAGAGTACGCCTTGTGCTTGGCGAGCCGCACGCATAGAGGCTTGTTTTTCACTAATCCAGTTTTCAAATTCTGCATCAGATGGCATTAGTCCTTGTGCTTGTTGCTCTTGCAAAAGCTCCATAGTACCACAAGTACGGCGAACAGGAACAGCAAAGGCTGGTGTTATCATGTTAGTTGAAGTGCCATTCGTGGCAACTCCTTTTTGCAAAGAGCGAGAAGGTTTAGACCCTATGCCCTGAAATTGACGATGTGCTTGCCCGTGTGCAGTGAACAATGCACTCACTATCAAGGCCGTTGATAGTATGCTTTTTTTCATCATAATTTTGTAGGTTGGTAAAAATTTAATAATTAGATATAAATTTCAAAAGAAAAGGAATTGATACTTTTAGACAAAGAGTAGTGTTTGTATTATTTTATAATATAAAAATAGCCTAAAACACAAATATCCGAAATTTTATCGAACTTCGTAAATCCCTAAGAAAGCAAGGGCAATATCTTTTGTTAAAAAATGTTAAATTTACATAGGTTTGTGCTATAACAAAACATTCTTAGCCCAATAATACAATTTTTACTTACATATAATTTCACCAACTATACTTATTTTTATATTCATAATGAAAATCATACGTTTTTTTACATTCCATATTATTTTTTTATTTAGCTTTTATGCTAATGCGCAATCTGTTTTAAAAAATGGCATTTGGCGTGCCACTATTTTGGTTGATAAAGGCCAAAAAGAACTTCCCTTTTCATTAGAAGTATCCGAAAAAGAAAAAGGAAAACAAATAATGTATATACTGAACGGAACAGAGCGTTTATTATTACAAGATTTAAAACAAAAAAATGATTCTATTTTTGTAAAAATGCACATTTTTGATGGGGCTATTTTAGCTAAAATAGAAGGCAATAAAATGCACGGTGTTTATAGAAAATATGATGCCAAAGATCCGCAATATTCCTTGCCATTTCAGGCCGAAGCAGGCGTAAATTATCGCTTCAAGCCACTTACCAACAACAAGCCAACTGCCAATATTTCAGGGCGTTGGGCGGTTACTTTTCGCGGAGAAAATGCCGCCGACACCACACAAGCCGTCGGCATTTTCGAGCAAAAAGCCAAAGGCCACCTGACAGGAACATTCCTTACAACCACTGGCGACTATCGCTTTTTGGAAGGCTATGTAGAAAATAACACACTAAAAATGAGTGCTTTTGATGGTTCTCATGCGTTTTTATTTACGGCAGACATAGACGGCAACAAAATCACGAACGGGCATTTCTGGGCTGGCACTACTGGCCACGAAACTTGGACAGCAACCGCCAACCCAAACGCCGCTTTGCCTGATGCCGAATCGCTTACATTTTTGAAAAAAGGCTACGAACGTTTAGACTTTAGTTTTCCAAATTTAGAAGGCAAAAAAATAAGCCTAAGCGATAAGCAATTCAAAGATAAAGTCGTTATCGTCCAGATGCTTGGTAGTTGGTGTCCGAATTGTATGGACGAAACTGCTTTTTTAACTGATTGGTACGCCAAACAAGATGCGAATAAAGTGGCCATTATTGGGTTAGGATTTGAACGTAAAAAAGAATTTTCTTACGCCAAACAGCGTCTTGAAATTATGAAAAAACGCTTTAATATTCGTTATCCATTATTAGTAGCAGGCATTGCCAATAAAGATTCTGCGGCGGCTGTTTTACCTGCTTTACAGCAAGTTTTAGCGTTTCCAACTACGATTATTATCGACAAAAAAGGCAAAGTTAGATACATACACACAGGCTTTAGCGGGCAAGGAACTGGGCAAGAATATGAAAAATTCGTCGCTGATTTTCGCAAGAAAATCGCTGAACTTTCAAACGAAAAATAAAAAAACTTACACCTAAAAATATTATATTTCTTGTTTCTTTACATTTTCAACAAAGAAACATTTTTAAATAAAATTTAATATTAACATTAATTAGATTTTGCCAAAAGTAAAAAATTGTATTTTTTCTACAATATAGCTTTCGGCACTTTTTTTATAGCGGCGGGTTATTTTGGGAATACAGTAATAATATGTTAAATTGCTTTCGCAATCTTGCAGATGGTGTCGCCAGACGGCTCTGTCAACATCAAAAACATTATTTTCAACTATTATCCCGTTTACAAAAGTGCTAGCAATTATCATCTTTTTTGTAGCCCATTGGTATTTATCGTTGTTCTCGCAAACATTCTTTTTGCACCGATATGCCGCTCACAAAATGTTCATAATGAACAAGTTTTGGGAGAAATTCTTTTATGCTTTTACTTACGTTACGCAGGGTTCGTCTTATTTGAGTCCGCGTGCATACGCCATTTTGCACCGTATGCACCACGCTTACAGCGACACCGAAAAAGACCCACACACACCACACCACACCAAAAACGTTTTTACGATGATGTGGAAGACCAAAGATGTGTACAACTACCTGCTTAACAACCACACCGACGAAGAAAAACGCTTCGGTGGCAACATTCCTGTTTGGCATTTTATTGAGAAATTAGGCGATTCGTGGATTTCGCGCCTTGTGTGGGGAACTGCTTACGTGGTTTTCTACATTTATTTCGTGCCAACGGATATGTGGTATTTGTTCCTTTTGTTGCCTGTGCATTTCTTGATGGGACCCGTACACGGTGCTATCGTGAACTGGAGCGGCCACAAATACGGTTATCAAAATTTTGACAATCACGATAAATCCAAAAACTCACTTATCATGGACTTTTTGATGATGGGCGAATTGTTCCAAAACAATCACCACAAACTTCCGAACCGCGTAAACTTCGGAGTAAAGTGGTTTGAATTTGACCCAACTTATCCTGTGATTAAAATGCTTTCGTGGTTGCGCATTATTCGCTTTGCCAACGTAGCGGCTCAGTAATAGCTTTATAACAATGACATCAAAGCCGTCTTTATCTAACCCATAAGACGGCTTTTTTAGTTTTTTATTTACTCAATCATCTAACCTATTCTAATACAAACGATTATAAAATATGCAATTCCCCAGTAATTCGGCTGCACGAAGAATCCTTAACAGTTTTGGTATCATTTTTGGACTAATGCTCATCACGGGCGCGATGGGAAGTTTTGGGATTTATAAAACCAACGACTCATTTCGGGAAATGTACGAACGCCGCTTAGTACCCGCCATGGACATTTCGCACATTATCGAAAAACAATATCAAAACCGCTTTCACTTAGAAGAACACATTTCGGGGATTAGTATCGAAAATTATACCGAATTAGAAAACGATATTGCCCAAAACAATGCGCAAGTCGATTCTATGATTAATCATTATGCCGACGGCGGCAACGTGCTTGATGCCGTAGAAGCGCAAGAGCTCAAAAAGTACCGCAATGCCATTCGCAGTTATCGTTTATTAGAAAAAGAAATTTTACAACTTAGTCGCCAAAATCAAAAACAAATAGCCGCTGAGCTTTTCACCAAAAAGACTTATCCTGCTTTTCAGGCAGCCGTGCGCCCCATGGAACGCCTCGAAGACGACCAAGTATTATTAGGCAAACAACTTTATCAAAAAACAGAAACCTCCGTTAGTAACATCCGCACAGGCCTTTTTGTAGCCATTGCCGTTGGGTTGGTAGTCGGGATTGTGCTTGCTTTGGTAGTAAGTCGGGAGTATATTAGTTGATTTTTTGCAGCAAAAAAGATTGATTATGAGCACATTTTGGAATTTTATCACCTTCGCAGACCCCAACATCAAATATATTGTGCTGGGAACAGTACTACTTTCGGTAGGCTCGGCAGTAGTTGGCTGTTTTAGTTTTTTGCGAAAAAGGGCTTTGGTCGGCGATGCCGTGGCGCATTCTGTACTACCTGGTGTATGTTTGGCTTTCATGCTTTCGGGGACAAAAAATCCGCTTTGGTTGCTGCTCGGAGCTTTCGTAACAGGCTGGCTTTCATTACTTTCTATTGATTTTATTAGTAAAAATTCCAAACTCAAAGAAGATACTTCTATCGGCTTGGTGCTATCTGTTTTTTTCGGGATTGGCATTTTGCTGCTCACACACATACAACAATCGGGCGAGGCATCGCAATCGGGTTTGGATAAATTTTTATTTGGGAAAGCCGCTTCGCTGATTGGTAGTGACTTATGGTTATTCTTGGGCGTGGTCAGTGTGCTACTGCTCATTACGTTTCTTTTTTTCAAAGAATTTACGCTGCTGAGTTTCGACAAACAATATGCCGCCGCGTTGGGTTTGCCTGTTCGCGGTTTGGAACTGCTCCTTACAACGCTTACGGTTTTGGCCGTAGTCATTGGTATTCAGTCGGTTGGGGTGGTACTAATGGCCGCCATGCTCATTACGCCAGCGGCTGCGGCGCGTTACTGGACACACGACATTCGCAAAATGGTGGCATTGGCCGCTACTTTCGGAGCAATTTCGGGAATTACGGGAGCCTATATTTCGTATGCCGCACCAGCCATGCCCACAGGCCCTTGGATTGTGTTGGTGGTTTCGCTGTTGGCAGTGGTTTCATTTTCGTTTGCGCCGCGCAAAGGCATCGTGGGTAGTTTGTTACTCCAACGCAAAAACCGTTTGCAAATCATCGAAGAAAATATCCTGAAAGCCTTGTTCCATTTGGGCGAACAAGAAAATGACTTTTTCAAACATAGAAGTTTTGAGGAAATTATTATCAAACGCGACATAGAGCCAAGCCAATTGCGGACAGGCTTGCGCCGATTGCGCCAACACGGCTACGTGCTCAAAGAACATGGACTTTGGACGCTCACACCCGAAGGCCAGCAACGCGGCAAACGTGTAACAAAACTGCACAGACTTTGGGAAATGTATTTGACAACGCATCTTAACATTGCGCCCGACCACGTGCACGACGATGCCGAAACGATGGAGCACATCATTACGCCCGAAATAGAACGCGCCTTAGAAGAACAACTTCGCTTCCCGACTACCGACCCGCACGGCGAAAATATTCCGTATTAAATCAATCAAAATCAGCCGTTT
Source organism: Flexibacter flexilis DSM 6793 (assembly GCF_900112255.1). Taxonomy (NCBI): domain Bacteria; kingdom Pseudomonadati; phylum Bacteroidota; class Cytophagia; order Cytophagales; family Flexibacteraceae; genus Flexibacter; species Flexibacter flexilis. Next base: position 236,462 of record NZ_FOLE01000003.1, on the reverse strand, counting down.
GCGTAGCTTTTGATTTGTAAGTAGCCAAAGCCGCCGCGCCTACCAGTGCCACGAGCAACAGCACACCCGCCACTTCAAACGTAAGCAAATGTTCTGTAATCAGTCTTGTGCCTATTTCTTGTAGCGGCGCAGGTCGTGCGGTTTCTTTGTCTTGGATAAAATCGGCTTGCGCAATAATTTTTGTTAAGAAAAAGCCCACAGAACCCGCCAAAAACAAGCCCATTGCCCACTGATAAGAAGTTACAGTAGGCGGCTGCGAGGCTGCGCGAGGCGTGAGCATAATGCCGAGCACCAACAACACCAGCACCGCGCCAATGTAAATGAGTATTTGCGTTACAGCCAAAAATTCAGCATTGGCCAGCACATACAATGCCGCCACACTAAGCAACACCACCAAAAGCGAAAGTGCCGCATACATCAAATTGCGTGTAAAAAGCATGGTTATTGCTCCAATTACAGCCATTAACGCAAAAAATAGCCAAACGTAAATACCCATTTTCTCCAAAAAAAGTTAAAAACTAAAGTTTTGAACCGTAAGCCAAATCGCCAGCGTCGCCCAAACCTGGTACAATATAAAAATGGTCGTTGAGCGACTCATCTACCGCACCAATCCAAAGTTTTGCATTCGGAATATTGGCCAACAAATAGTCCACTCCTGCCCTGCTGCCAATGGCTGCGGCAATGTGTACGGCTTTCGGCGTGCCCGCGTTGAGCAATGATTTATACGAAAGTACCAAAGATTTGCCAGTGGCAAGCATTGGGTCAATAATTATCAATGTTTTTCCTTCTAACGATGGCGCAGCCAAATATTCCATGGCCACCTCAAAAGAATGGTCGTCTTTGTGTGCAGCACGATACGCGCCAATAAAGGCACTTTCTGCCCCATCAAAATAATTCAGAAAACCTTGATAAAGCGGCAAACCTGCACGCAAAACCGTTGCTAATACGGGTTTTTCGGGTTGTTGCACGGCAATCGGTGCAAGTGGCGTTTGGATGGTTTCTGCCGAAAAATCCAATGTTTTTGAAATTTCGTAGGCCAAAACCTCGCCGATACGCTCCATATTGCGGCGGAAACGCATAGAGTCTGTCTGAACAGTAACGTCGCGCAATTCCGTTACAAAACGCGAAGCAATCGAATTTGTTTCAGTAAGTATAAACATAACTTGGGGCAAAATAGGGCAAAAAAATTATAAGCAAAAGCGATAAAATTGCGGGTTGTCGCAAACTTTATCGCTTTATATAAACTATTGATTATCAATAAGACCTCTACCGCTTTTCTTAATTCGGCCAGCAGTTGTAAGTTCCGCCGAAAGCGCATCGAGCACCCCGTTAATAAACTGCTTGCTCTGTGGCGTGCTGTAAACTTTGGCCAACTCCAAATATTCGTTGATGGTGGCTTTTACGGGAATACTTGGGAAATAAAGCATTTCGGTCAAGGCCATGTGCAACATAATGCTGTCGGTAGTGGCCACGCGGCTCATGTCCCAGTTTTGAAGTTTTGTAGCGATAAGTGGCTCGTGCTCTTTCTCGTGGCTGAGTGTGAGCGAATACAAATCTCTGAAAAACTGGCGGTCTTCGACCCAGTCGGGCGAAAGTGCAGCCATTTCGGGCTGGCCAGCAGCAGCAGATTTGAACGTTTTGGAAACCATACTAAAAATAACGTCGCGGTCTTCGTTCCAAGTAATATCGTCTTCCTCAAAAAATACTTTGGTCAATTCGTTTTTGAGGATAATATTTTTGGCAATATGTCTTAAAATTTTCTCCTCTTCTTCGGGACTTACTTGCTTGGCAGCTATATATTCTTGATAACGTTCGTCGTTTTTGAGGCTGTCGCGGTAAAGCTTGCGTACAAAAGCGGCGTTTTCGGTATCTTCCCAAGTTACGTCTTGGCGGATACGCTCATCTTCGTAAGGTTTGAAGTCGCGCAACGTCTGCAAAATCGTGTTTGTATGCAATTTGAGCATATAACCTGGCAGCGGCGCAGGTTTGATGTGCATTTGCGTTTTTTCATCTTCTTCCATTTGCACTTGCTCGGCCAACGCCAAGGTAAGTGCCAACACAGAAACGTAATGTTTGTAGATTTTTTCAGCTTCTAAGACCATGTTGCGGCCAACAAAGTCGCGATCTTTTTGTAATTGTTTCAGATAATACTCAAAAGCTGCGGCAGCTTCGCGGCGCGCCTCTGGGTGTTCGATGTCGGCAGGCATACGACCACTTTTAAAAGCTTCGTCGAAAAGAGCCACGCCAATAGCGGTTTGCTTTTCGGGAAGAATGATGTCACGGCCTTCTACCAGTGCCAATTGTTCAAAAGATTCGCCAATGAGGTCGCGGGCTACATCGTAACCCGATTTTTCGGCCTGTTTGAAAGCGTACAAGGCTTGCATCGCCTTTATTCGTAGCAGTCGTCGGTTGAGCATTATTTTATTAAATAAAGAAACAATATTTCAATGAGCTTGATTTCGGGGTGCAAATTTAAGGTTTCTAAACGCGCCAAACAAATCTTTGTACCAAAAACCAAACAAAAAGGGATTTGCCTCTCGACAAACCCCATTTATTTGACTTATAAAGACTTCGCTTTATCTTTTTGCGACAAAGCCGCATCTTTTTGCGTAAGAATCGCTTCTTGGTGAATAAGATTGTACAATTGTTCAATCAATTTGTCAGACAATTGCAGGGCTTTGGCTTGCTCCAGACGCTTGTCAAGCAAATCAGCCCAACGGCGCAATTGCAAAAGCGTAACGCGGTGGTCGTGCTTGCTCACCCCGATTTCGCGGGCAACTTCCATGCGGTCGGCCAAAAGCTGCAACAAAGATTTGTCTATATGGTCAATGCGTTGGCGCAACTGTTCCATTTTTATCACAAAATCAATGTCATCAGAATTTGACTGTTTCACCGTCAGGCCAGCCAATAGCTCCGTAAGCAACACGTGTGGCGTAACTTGCTGCGCCGCATCGCTCCACGCCGCAGGCGGGTTGGGGTGCGTTTCTATCATCAAGCCAGCCATATCAAGGTCTAAAGCCATTTGCGAAACTTCCGAAAGTAAATTGGCTTTGCCTGCAATGTGGCTTGGGTCGCAAATCATCGGAATTTCGGGCATCTGAACTCTAAAATCAATGGCCAACGACCACAAAGGCGCATTGCGATACGCTGTTTTTTCCAAAGAACTAAAACCGCGATGAATCGCCGCAATTTTCGTCAGACCCACATTGTGCAAACGCTCAATTGCTCCCAACCAAAGTTGTAAATCTGGCGTTACGGGGTTTTTGACCATCACGGGAATATCCGTACCGCGCAGTGCATCAGCAATTTCTTGTACCGAAAACGGATTTACGGTCGTTCTTGCACCAATCCAAAGTATATCAACACCATGTTTGAGACAGTCTTCTACGTGCGCGGCATTGGCCACTTCCGTACAAACAGGCAAGCCTGTCTCGGCTTTTACGCGTTGCAACCAAGGTAAAGCCATTGTGCCATGTCCTTCAAAATTATTCGGGCGCGTTCGGGGTTTCCAAATACCAGCTCGAAACGCGGTAATACGCGGGTCTTTTGCTAATTCGTGGGCAGTTTGTAGTACCTGTTCTTCTGTTTCGGCACTGCAAGGGCCAGCAATAATGTACGGGGTGTTTTTTCCCAACCAAGAGACATTGGAATTGTTCATGGCATTTTCATTTTAAGTAAAAACTAACAATAAAAGGTGAGGTTTAATTTTCTTGGTGTATTTGGGTTTGAAAAGATAATAAAAAAAGCCGCTCTATCCAAAACGATATGAGCGGCTTCCGTATTTTGTAAGTGTTCAGAACCTATATACGAGGTGTATCGAAACGTTTACGTTTTTTCTCGCGTGCATTGCGGATAGCAAGTGTTATTTCATAAGCTCCGCGTGCGTTGGTATTGGTTCTGAGCGATGAAGCATTCATGTCGTAGCTCACGCCTAAGGTAAAGTTATTGTTGGTAATACCTGTGGCAAAAATAAAGGCGTCCTGCAATCTGTACCAAGTACCAAAAATCAAGTCGCTGTTAGCCAACGGACTAAAGGGATTTTCAACAATTCGATAGTTCAAATAAGCTCCTGCATTTACTTGTGAGGCTTTCCCTTGTGAGACAAACAAAAAACTTGGGCCTACGTTAAGTTTTGGAGACATGTGAAACTCCAAGCCACCATGTGCTTTAAAAGCCATTGGCATGGCACTCTGATAACCTTCCACCAACGATTCATTTGGTTGATTCACGTGCATAGCTGCCACGCCCAAATAACCACTTAAGCCTGAACGGAAATAGTTATGTGTAGGGTTGAAACTCCACATAGCACCCAACGATACGTCAGGCATTAGTTTACTGTTGCTGATACCTGTACCTGTGAAACTTGTAGGGTTAGTGTAGCCCAAATCATTATAATACGAACCCCATTCAGCATTTGTAAAATCAATATTTTTTTGGATAACGCCCACTTGACCCGCAATAGAGAAACGACTCAAATCGCTCCTCAGACTTTTAGTATAAGCAAAGCTAAGGTTTGCACCCGTAGTTCTTAGTGCAGCATCACCACTTTGGTCATTGAATACAGACACACCAATTCCACCCACAGGGTGTCTTTTGGATACACCTGCAAGCAATGGAATAATGGCAGACACTTGGTTGGTCGTGTATGGCTTTGCAGCACCACGCCATTGCGAACGATAGGCTGTACTGAAAGTAAGGTCATGTTCTATGCCAACCATTGCAGGATTAAGGTACAAGGAAGAGGCGTAATATTGAGAAAACTGGGCATCTTGAGCATAAGCATAGCTAGCTAAAAAGCTCAACCCCAAAACCATTATGATATATTTGTTAATGTTTTTCATTTTCAACTTATTTTGGAAAATACAGAAATTGAGCTTATCGGATAAGTGCCACAGTACCAACTTTATCAAATGACGTACCATCTAAGAATTTCCCTTTGATGGAGTAAGTATAAGTACCTTGTGGTAACTCACTTCCGTTATCTTTTCCGCCATTCCAGCCTTTTTTAGCTTCTGTTACATCAGATGTTTTGAAAACCTCAGCTCCCCAACGATTGTAAACAACCATTTCAAATCCGTCTGCCGCGATATAACCAAACACACGAAGCGTACGGTCTGCTGCATTAGTTGCATACGGCGAAAATACGTTAGGAACATATAGCGAGTTTGATTTTTCTACTACAATCGTAATAATCGTAGAATCAGGACAAGCGGGCACAGAACCATCAATGTTTGATACTTTCACTTTTACTTGATATGTCCCCGCAGCAGTAAACGCAAAGGAAGTATTCGCATTGACTGACGTATCAGCAACATTTCCAGTACCAAAAGACCATCTATACTTGGCTGCACTACTTGCATTCTGTATTTCAAAATAAACTGGCTCTGTTACAAATGATTTGGCTGGAGAAAAATATTTGCTACCATCACTACTTTGAACATAATAAACAACTCCAGCATCAGGCGAGAAGGTCATCGTAGTTGATGTCGTAACTTCAGTGTTTTTACATTCATTACTTGCCGAAAGTTTAAATTCAATATTTCCAGCATCTAACGGACTTGGCGTATAAGTTGCATTTAATGTATTAGCATTAGAAATTACACCCAAACCAGTGGTAGTCCATAAAATTGTTAACGGATTCTGTTCGGTTCCTCCTGTAGCAGTACCATTCAAAATAATAGACTGGTTGGTACAAGAATTAGTATTGATAGCCGCGATTTCTGCCGTTGGCACTACTGACGTTTTGAGTGTAACAGTGATAGGAATAATTGCTGAGCTACAACCAAAACTATCTTTAACCATCACATTAATAGTCGTATCTGATTTTATTAGAGAAAATACAGAGTCTTTCTTCGTTACAAAGGTTAACCCACCATCAAAAGAAACCAAGCCGTTTGCATAAGTATGATTAGCAGTAACGGTCAGGGGGATACCTGCACAAATAGAAGATGCAGAAGCAACTACATTACTTGTAATCGTTGTACAAGGAATTGTTTTTTTACCAAGCGTATCAGAATAAGCGGTATCGCAACCACCAAGAGCTCTTAATGCAAAACTAGTAGAGTCTCCAAAAGCGAGAGGAATAAATAAATAATTGCGAGTAGCACTAATCGTATCAATCCAGTTAGATGTTCCATTTAGCGCAAAACCATAGCCTACTGCATTTTCTACAGGACTCCAACGATACAAAATACCATTAGGCTTGGCTTCTGCTGATATAACAGGCTCTCCCAACTCATAATGAAGCGGAAATACAAGAGAAGAAACTAATTGAGATATGTTTGATGACAACCATATTGTGCCATTATCTCTTCTGAGCACGCCCTGCGCCTTAGTAGCACTCGCATAACCTCTCCACGAAACATTACTTGTATCTTGGCAATGTCCAGGCTTAATCGGGATAGCAATCTTAGCTACTAACTTATACGAACCAGAAACCAAAGAACCTAAAGTATCCACTGAAGAATAATTTCTCAAAACCCTTAAGTTAATGAAGCTGCCAACACCTGCAGAAACTACAGGATTCGCATAAAAGGGATTATTAGCAGAAGACCATAAGCCATTTTCTTTAATCACCATATTGGCCGTATCCAACGCATTGGTATTCAAATTAATGAGGAAATCTGAAGCTCCTAATCTGACATCTGCATTACTTTGCGACTTCTTCAACAAAACACTAACAAAGAGTGTATCTGAGTTAGCATCAATACTTTGGTCTATACGCAGATCAAGTCTTTGTGCGTAAGCATGACCAATAGATACCATACATATAAGAAGAGTGGCAAGAATATTTTTATGAAAAAACTTCATCTCTTTTTTTAATCTTATGTTAAACATTATAACTTATTAAGTGATAGATATCTATGGAATCGTAGAATAATAAACTCTCGCATTTTGCCTGTTAGCAAAAAATACGTCAGCTACATCTACTTTGCCATTCATATTCACATCTTCACTTGTATATATTGGAGATGCTGGGGCTAAAAATACAGCACGACTAACCATATCGTAATCAGCTGTATTTACCTCATTGATAGTTCCTTTATAAACATCTGCTGCAATCATTGCTGCTTTTCCGTTCAGTAACTTAGCCCCCAAACTAGCGTTAGGGTTTGCTTTAAATATTAAATTGGGCTGAGTCATATTCAAGAAACCAGTCTGCAAAGTAGCACCCAACTCACTCGGACTAGCCACTAACTTAACAGAGTCTGCACTAAATATTGGTAAGTGATTTCTATGAAGAACTTTCACAAAGTATCCAGCAGCTTTTAGGGTAGTAGCCCTATAGAAGTAAACATAAGGTTTCGTTCCTGTTTCAAAATCTCTAATCGTACCATCTTGCAACAACCAAGCATATGCATTTTCTACAAGAGCTGCGCCTGATATTGAATCTCGATACAACTGAACTGTAATCACATCAACAACATTATTTCCAGTTTGGATTGGCAAAGAATATCCTGAACTCATTTCGGAGAAACCAGCAGGAGCTGCATTTCCGTATTTTTCAAAATCTTTAAGAATACCGCCTGCCGTACTTGCTACAAAAAGACTATCATGCATTTTGCCAATTGAAGAAGAGTAAGCACCCTCCAACAACACATTCAAATTACAGAGATAACTAGCTCTTACAGTAAGCGTAATAATCGAACGAACAGCTTTACAATTATTGAAATCCGTAACATCAATAGCAAATCGATAAGTCCCAGCAACTGTTGGGGTAAAAACAGGATTGGCATCATTGATAGAACTTAACTGGGTAACATTGGCAAGAGAACCAGCCACAGCAGACCATACATAGGTATAAGGAGGTGTACCAGAAGTTGCAGTAGGGCTACCACCCAAAGAATACTGAGAACCAAGAGGAATAACTACGTTAGAGCCCGCTACCACCACAGGAAGAGGGGCTACTGTAATAGTATCCGTGGCAACGGTAGCAGAACCACAACCATTGATAGGAGTTGCTGTAACTCTTACTCCTCCAACATAAGTAGGACTCCATTGTACCATCACAGAATCTTCATCAATAGCAGAAGTATCATTTTTAGGAATAAATGTACCTGCTTCTGTTGGAATGATAGTCCATACATAACTTGCCGCATCAGCAGATCCCGTAGCATACAATGTAGAAGGAGTTGCAGCACAAACAATCTTATTACCTAATAGTGGTGTTGCTGGGCCAGGCGGAGCATCATTTACTTGTATGTTAAATGCAGGAGACCATGGACCAACGCCACAATCATTAAACCCTCTCACTCTTACAGTGTACAAACCACCATTAGTGGTAGGACCAAAAGTTAGGATAGCTGACGTATCTGTTCCCGTTATAACTGCTCCCTGAGCAGACAAACTTGAACTAATTGACCACTGATAAGAAGTTGCACCCAATACCTTACCTACGCTATAAGTAGTACTTGCAATTGGTACTGTATTACAAAAACCACGAATGCCTTTAATATTGGCAGGCTTGGCGGGCAAAGGCTTCACAGTAACAACCAAAACACCTGTATCTCCCATAGAACGTCCTGCAGCAGCAGCAGCAAAAGAATAAGGATTAGTTGCCGTAGTCAGCTGACAGGCGGCGGAAAAACCACCTACCACAACTCTGGCTTTGCCAGAAAAATTAGACGGCCAAGTAATCGTAACAGAAGGTGTTGAAGTGGCAGGAGCAGTAGCACCAGTCAAAATAGCACCCGTAGCATCGTTTAATACATACCAACGATAACCATTTGTTGCTGCAATGCCTGGTATTGGATCAACTGTATAAGTTGTAGTATAAGCCACTCTCTTTTGGCAAAAAATAACAGAGTCTCCTTGCGGTTTATTTGCTTTTGGAGGAAGTGGTTGCAATTGTATTTTTATAGAATCTTCAACACTACTTCCACAACCATTATTAGCTTTTACAAAAATAGTAGCAGTAGTACCTTGATATTTTCGATTCCAAGAAATGACGCTTTGAGCAAATGCCCCAGAAATAGTACCCACAGGTTGTGAATTGACAGCATCTGTGGGAATTACACGCCATGAGTAAGACGCAACATTGGCCACAGTATCGGTGCGATACACATTGTTAAGTGTATTATTAATACAAATAACATCAGTAGATGTGAAGTTTGTATTAGATGGTGCATTTGGTTTGTTGGGAGCTGTTGCACTAATACGAGCTACAGCTGGCGAAGACGAAACCCCATCTCCACATATATTAACAGCATATACCGTAATATACACTTTTCCTGTATAAGACTCATTCCAATCTATCTCTACACTGTTTGAACCGTTAGAAACAATAGAGCCTCCTTGAGCTGGATTAACAGACCAAACATACGAAGTTGCAGTAGCTTGTGCAGGAATTGTAAAAGTTGTATTAGGAATTGGCGAAGCCCCACAAAAACCAGTAGCCAAAGAAACAGACGACGTAGGAACTGGAGGCATTGATAATTTAGAATGGACAGTAAGTACAACTTTATCCGTGGTGTACAAACAATATCCATTACTGTAAACACTATATACTGTATCGCCATCTAACCAATAAGTGGAGGAAGATGCAATAGTTGGCGTATATGTAAACGTATTTGAAGATTGTGTTTTTAGCAATTTGGGATCTGCTGTTCCTGTCTTTTTATAAAAGCTATACGAAGAAAAACCTGAAGGGGCTGTCATCGAAAGTGCTGCCGTATTACAAATAGTAGTAGCGGAAGTAGTAAATGTTGTAGGTAAACCCACCGCACGCAACGGCATAAGTTCTGGGTTTATAAAAGTGGCAACACCAGCATTACTATTGTCTTTTATCTCCGTCGAATCCCAGCGAGCAAGCACCACCTCATCTTGAGACCACACCGCTCGGCCATTGCTATTACAATCTATAATAGGAAATTTAATACGACCAACTTGTGCTAAGTTCGATGGAATATTAACACCACCCGCACCAGGCACACGTCTTCTTATCTTTAGTTTAACAAAACCATCTCCTTTTTCAATAGTCATATCGTTGTAGTTGGCGGCACTATTACCATTATCCCACAAACCATCTCCAGCCGCATCTTTTGTAGCAGCAAGCGCATTCAGCAAATCAGGGTTTACATTCAATACTAAATCTACATTACCCAAGGCGGCATCAGCTCCCCCAGTTTTTTTCACTTTAATATCAACGACAAGAGAACCACTAAGCACTTGTTGTTGTAATGAAAGCTCATAATTAATTGCCTGTGCAAACGCCTTTGACGAAAAACACATCAGCCCAATCAATAACAAACAAGCCTTACCAAACAGGAAAAATTGTTTCATTTGAAATACACCTTTAAAATTATACTCTTACTGAGTTTTGCTAACAATTTTGATAGATTATCAAAAATCTAAAACAAATTCCAAATAATCGGAATATGTTTGGGTTACAAATTTAAGATACGATTTCTTAAATTCAAATAAAAAATATTCAAAATTAAATACCTATTGTCGTAATTATTTTGCATCCTTATAGTATAAATGCAATCACAACAATAATAAACTACTGAATTACAGCGGTTTAAAAAAAAGAATAATTATCACTTTAGCAGAAAAACATAAAAATAGTGCAATGTAATTTTCCGTTATTTTTTGCATAATTTATTACAAAAAATAATGTGATTTTTAGGTAACATTGCTAATGTTATTGCTTCTCACAAAAAATATAGCTCACTCTTCTAAAAAGAGTGAGCTATAAATCCAATATATTCAGAATCAATTTACACAGAAACTTTTTGTTTATTTCCTGCCAAAAATACATACATCGCAGGAATAACAAACAGCGTTAGCACCAACGAAAACATCAGGCCACCCACAATCACCACGCCCAATGGTACGCGACTTTGCGCCCCAGCACCCAGTGCCAACGCAATCGGTAAAGCTCCCAAAACCGTCGCCAATGAGGTCATCAAAATAGGACGCAAACGCGCCTGCGCAGCCTCTATCGCCGCTTCTGTTTTACTCAAACCTTCCTCGCGTTTTTGGTTGGCAAACTCCACAATCAAAATTCCGTTTTTGGTTACCAAACCCACCAACATAATCATCCCGATTTGAGAGAAAATGTTGAGCGTCAGGCCAAAGCTCCATAACGATAACAAAGCTCCCGCCAATGCCAACGGCACGGTAAGCATAATGATAAATGGGTCGCGGAAACTCTCGAATTGCGCGGCTAAGATCAAGTAAATCAGCAACAAGGCCAATACCAAAGCAAAAGACGTATTCGAGGCACTTTCCGCAAAGTCGCGCGAAGGCCCCGAAAGTTCCGTAACAAAACTCTCGTCCAATTGTTTGGCCGCAATGCCGCGCATTACTTCAATACCTTCACCGATAGTCTTGCCTTGCGCCAACGAAGCGGAAATCGTAGCCGATTTGTAGCGATTAAAATGGTACAATTGCGGTGGGCTACTCATTTCTTCCATACTCACCAAATTATCCAACTGAATAAGTTCGCCTTTGTTGCTGCGCACATAAAATGAAGCCAAATCCAACGGCTCATCACGTTGGTCGCGCTCCACTTGCCCAATTACTTGATATTGTTTTCCTTTCATCAAGAAATAACCGAAACGGCCACCACTCAATGCCGATTGCAATATCGTGGCAATATCGCGCACCGAAACGCCCAACTCTGCCGCTTTCAGGCGATCAATATTGATGCGCAATTCAGGTTTATTGAATTTTAAATTCACATCAACATTCTGAAATACAGGGCTTTTCCGGGCTTCTTCCAAAAATTTCGGAACAGTGGTTTGTAGTTTATTAAAATCCAGCGTTTGAATAACAAACTGTACGGGCAATTGCATACCAGCCGCCAAAGAAGTAGAAATAGTCTGTTCTTGGTTCGGGAACATACGCGCCTCTGGAATGCGTTTGAACATTCGGTTGAGTTGTTGGTAAATTTCTTGTTGTGAACGTTTGCGTTCGTCTGGATCAGAAAGAATCACGTTCACAAAGCCACTGTTCGTTACCCCTACCCCACCAAACGCGGGTGCAGTTCCACCAAACACCATGCGCATTTCGGGTACAGAATCCATGACCATGCGCGAAGCCTTACTCACGACACCTTCCGTATAATCAAAGTCTGTTCCTTCGGGTGCTGTAACAGGCGTGCGGATAAGGCTTCGGTCTTCGAGCGGTGCCAGTTCGGACGGCAAATATTTATTCAATCCCACGATCAAACCCATACAAATAGCCAACATTACCAAAGCCACCCATTTTACACGCATGAACCCCGTGAGCCAACTTTTATAACCATTGTCCAAGCCCACAAAAAACGGTTCAGAAAAATGATAAAAACGGCTGCGTTCATGGTCGTTGCGGGAAAGTTTTACGTTGAGCACTGGCGTAAGCGTAAGCGACACAAAAGCCGAAATTAATACGGCAGCGGCCACCACAATCCCAAATTCGCGGAACAAACGCCCCGTAAAACCTTGCAAAAAGATAACAGGAATAAACACCACCGCCAACGTGATAGAGGTCGAAATTACCGCAAAGAAAATTTCGTTCGTGCCTTCTTTGGCTGCTGTCCATTTATCTTCGCCTTGTTCTATTTTCTTAAAAATATTTTCGGTTACCACAATGCCATCATCCACCACCAAGCCCGTAGCCAACACGATAGCCAACAGCGTCAAGATATTGATAGAAAAACCAAAAATATACATGACAAAAAACGCACCTACCAACGAAACAGGAATGTCTATGAGCGGACGAATCGCAATAAGCCAATCTCTAAAGAACAGATACACAATGATTACTACCAGCAAAAACGCTATCAAAATGGTTTCACCTACTTCAGTAATAGAGCGGCGCACAAATTTAGATTTGTCGATACCAATGTCGATAATCATATCGGGCGGCAAATCTTTTTTGATTTGGTCGTAACGCTTATAAAACTCGTCGGCAATCTCTATGTAGTTTGCACCAGGTTGCGGAATCACGGCCAGTGAAACGGCTGCCATATCGTTACGACGAATTGAAGTTTCTTCGATTTCTGGTCCCAAAACCGCCTCACCAATATCACGGAAACGTATTGTTTGATTGCTCACTTCCTTGATAATCATATTATTAAAATCATCTTCCGTATTCAAGCGACCAAATGTTTTTACGGTCAGCTCGGTGGCATCGCCGCGTACTTTACCGCTCGGAAGTTCCACATTTTCGCGGTCTAAGGCCGTACGCACATCTTGTACGGTAAGTTGATAGGCCGCAAGTTTGGAAGGATTAATCCACAAACGCATGGCAGGGCGGCGCAAACCAAAGACTTGCACCTGACTTACGCCTTTTATCGTTTGCAACTTTTCTACCAATACATTTTCAGCATAATCGCTCAACTCTACGGCATTGCGCGTAGTGCTTTGCAAAGGCATAAATACAATCGGGTCGCTGTTGGCATCGGCTTTGGACACAACAGGCGGCGCATCAATGTCTTGCGGCAAATTGCGCGTAGCCTGCGAAACTTTATCGCGCACGTCGTTGGCGGCTTGTTCCAAATCGCTACCCAACTCAAATTCGACGGTAATCGTACTTTGCGACAAGGCACTGGTGGACGAAATAGATTTAATCCCCTGAATCCCGTTGATGGCCTTTTCCAAAGGCTCAGTAATCTGCGACTCCACAATATCGGGGTTTGCGCCTGTGTAAACGGTTCGCACGGTGATAGTGGGCGGGTCAATGGCTGGATATTCGCGCACGCCCAAAAAATTAAAGCCGAGCGCACCAAACAATACGATAATGATACTCATCACGATTGCCAGTACGGGTCGGCGCAAACTAAGGTCTGAAAGCGTCATAGATGTTTATTGCTTGCTGGTATTACTTGAAAGAAGATTGATTTTAATAAACGATTCACTCACAAAAAAGCCAAACACAACATACAGTCATTAAGTTCTATGCCACTTCATAAAATACAGATAGACTAATATTACGACAAAATCAACCCGTCGCCAAGGAAGCTACACTAACACTTTGGCAACCGCAATCCAGCACTAAAGCCGCGCAGGTTTCCAGCGTTGAACCAGTCGTAATTACATCGTCCACAATCAAAATACGTTGGCCGCGCAGCAAATTGGCATTGTGTGTGGCAAACACGCCTTTTACGTTTTCGTAACGTTCAAAACGATGCTTGCGCGTTTGGGTTTGGGTATTGACAAGGCGCGTGAGAGCCGTCGGCAAAGCAGGAACATTTAACCCCCGCGACATTCCTTGCGCAATATAATCGGCTTGATTGTAGCCGCGTTTGCGTTGCTTAGCGGGGTGCAAAGGCACAGGAACAATCATATCAAACTGCCCCGCAAAACCGTCTCGCGCCAACTGCTGCCCATACCAAAAGCCCAACAATTCCCCTATTTCGGGTTGATTGCGGTATTTGAGTTGATGCAAAAGGCGTTGGATACGGCTGTGTTTGCTAAAGCGATAATACGCAAAAGCGTGTTGCAAAGGCACTTTCCCCCAAAAACGTTTGGCCAGCGGGTTTTCGTTGGGCTGCAAATGAAATTGGGTTTGGGGCATGGCCAACTGGCACGACAAACAAACTAAATGTTCTTGTTTGCCCAAAGGTTCGCCGCAAGCCATACAAGATTCTGGAAAAACGAGCGTGAGAAAATCCGTCCAAAGTGTCTGTAACATAGCAAAATAGGGTTGGTTGGTGGTAGAATTAAAAGTAGCAATTTAATTTCGCTTTGCCAATAATTCCGAAACTTGTACATGCGCAAAATCTTTCTGAAATGCTTTCATTTTTACTTTGGTGTGGCGAATACGCTTAAAAATGAACAGTCAATCTATTTCAATTTTATTATAAAACTATTCCTTATTTCAGCCCAAGATACCACGCCTACGGCGTTCGCCACTGCTTAAATTATCATTCGCTACCAATATTCCAATCCTAACGGATTTATTCTGAGCACCATACAAAGCCTTTTGGCTTGGCATCTTTGTAGCAGGTTATTGTTTGGAAAAATAAACGCCGTAGGCGTGACATCTCCCTTGTGTACCATTCCAACCAAGACGAAAACTTTCTTACAAAAATATTTTTCGGGCGGCTGGCAGTTGATTAGATGTACAAAAAATCTAAATTTTGAGCGAAATAACAAATCGGCCTTTTGCGCAGCGATTTTCTATCAATTTCTAAACGATTTTTACGGTGGCTCAAAATAAAAAGAAGATTATCAACGACCCTGTGCATGGCTTCATCACCATTCCCACAGACTTTATTTTTGATGTGATGGAGCATCGCTATTTCCAGCGACTACGCCGCATTCGGCAACTCGGCCTGACCGAATATGTGTATTTGGGTGCTATGCACACGCGTTTTCATCATGCCATTGGCGCAATGCACCTGATGGGAATTGCCTTACAAACGCTGCGCGAAAAAGGCCACACCATTTCCGACGACGAATGGGAAGCCGCGCACTTGGCCATTTTGCTGCACGACGTGGGACATAGTCCGTTTTCGCACGCCCTCGAACACAGCCTTTTGCACAATATCGCCCACGAAAAAGTTTCGTTGCTGATTATGGAAAAACTCTACGCCGAACTGGGCGGGAATTTGGGGTTGGCCATCGAAATTTTCAAAGACACGTATCCGCGCCGCTTTTTTCATGAGTTGGTTTCGGGTCAGTTTGATGTGGACAGGCTCGACTACCTGTGCCGCGACAGCTTTTTTACGGGTGTAACCGAAGGCAATGTAGGCGCAAGTCAAATCCTACGAATGCTCGAAATCCATGACGGGCATTTGGTGATAGAAGAAAAAGGCATTTACAGCATCGAACATTTTATTGGGGCGCGGCGGCTCATGTACTGGCAAGTGTATTTCCACAAAACAACCGTTGTGGCCGAACAAATGCTGATTCGCTTGATTAGTCGGGCGCGATGGCTGGCACAACGTGGCGAACTTGTCGCGCCGTCTGACAACATGCAACTTTTTCTAAGTCAAGACATTAGCCTTGATATTTTCATGAAAGAAAAGAAATATTTGGAGGTTTATTTGGCACTGGACGATACGGACGTTTGGGCTTGTATCAAAGATTGGACGGCGCACCCCGACGCGATTTTGTCGCTGTTGGCCAGTAGCATTTTAGACCGTAAAGTTTTCAGAATCAATATTTCTAACGAACCTTTTTCGGAAAAATATTTGCAACGCATCAGCGCAGACATTTGCCAAGCCTACCAAATCGGGGAAGAAGATTTGCAGTACCTCATGCCGCAAGGTTACATTACGAATGCGGCGTATATGGGTGGCGACCGAAACATTAAGATATTGATGAAAAACGGCAAAATTGCGGATTTGGCGCAAGCCACCGACCTGCCCAACATTGAGGCCATGCGTAAAATTGTAAAAAAATATTATGTATGCAGCCCCAAAAACATATCTTTGCGAGATTGATATAAGAACACTATTTTCTACATGGAATTTTCGATAGGCGAAGTCGCTGCCCTGTTGGGCGGAACAGTTCAAGGTGATTCATCACAGAAAGTCAATACTTTAGCTAAAATACAAGAAGCCGAAAAAGGCAGTATTGCGTTTTTGTCGAACCTCAAATACGAACAATATCTATACTCCACAAACGCCTCTGCCGTGATTGTGGCCAAAGATTTTACACCAAAAGAACCCGTTACAGCAAGTCTTATTTTAGTAGAAGACCCTTACACGAGTTTCACGGTATTGCTCGAACAATACCAACGTATGCGCCTCATGGCCAAAGTCGGCGTGGAAGAACCCGCTTACTTAGGCAAAGGCTCACAAGTGGGAGAAGGCGTGTATCGTGCGGCTTTTTCTTACATCGGCAACAATGTTAAAATTGGTAACAATGTAAAGATTCACGCACACGTAAGCATCGGCGACAACTGCACGGTAGGCGACAATACCATCTTATACGCTGGCGTAAAAATTTACGCGGATTGCGTTATCGGCCAACATTGCACCCTTCATTCGGGCGTAGTCATTGGCTCAGATGGTTTTGGTTTTGCACCGCAGCCCGACGGCTCTTACAAAGCGATTCCGCAAGTAGGCAATGTTATTATCGAAGATAACGTGGACATTGGCGCAAATACCGTAATTGATTGTGCTACAATGGGTTCTACTATTATCCGCAAAGGCGTAAAGCTCGATAATCTCATTCAGATAGCCCATAACGTAGAGATTGGCAGTAACACTGTTATTGCTGCTCAGACAGGCATTTCGGGTTCGGCGGTCATCGGCGAAAACTGCGTCATTGCGGGACAAGTCGGCATCGTGGGACACATCAACCTGATCAAGGGCACGAAAATTGGCGCACAATCGGGCGTTTCCAAATCTCCCGAAAAAGAAAATATGGCCATTCAAGGCTCGCCAGCCTTCGACTACAAAGCGAACTTAAAGTCTGGGGTTATTTTCAGAAAATTACCTGAACTCCAAGAGCGCGTCGCTAAACTTGAGGAAAAAGTGATAAATTTGTCGCAAAGTTAATATTTTGCACACACGACAAATAATAACCAAATAAGAACGCCAATTCATCATTACACATCTTCTCAGAATGACTACTAAACAGCATACCATTACAGCTCCTGTAACCGTTTCGGGAGTCGGCCTACATACGGGTGTGGTTGCCAATATGACATTTTTACCTGCGCCACCCAATCATGGCATTGTGTTTCAGCGCGTTGATTTGCCCGACCAGCCCACTGTAGAAGCAGATGTGGATTATGTGGTGGACTTATCGCGTGGCACAACCATCGAAAAAAATGGTGCACGCGTAAACACCGTAGAACATACCTTAGCCGCTTTGGTGGGGCTGGAAATTGACAATGTTCTGATTCAACTCGACGGCCCAGAGCCGCCCATCATGGACGGAAGTTCCATTGAGTTTGTAAATGCCTTACAATCGGTTGGCGTAGAAGAGCAAAACGCTCTACGCGACTATTTTGAAGTACCCGAAGGAATTTTCTTCAAAGATGAAGAACGCAACGTAGAAATTGCGGCTTTGCCTCTGGACGATTATCGCCTCACGGTAATGGTAGATTACAACTCGCCAGTATTGGGTAGCCAACACGCTTCTATCACTAATATTGGCCAATTTGTTCCCGAAATTGCTTCGTGCCGCACATTCTGCTTTTTGCATGAGCTGGAATATCTTTACAAACAAAACCTCATTCAGGGTGGCGCACTCAACAACGCCATTGTGATTGTGGACAGAATCGTAAAAGATGACGAATTGGCGTATTTGGCCGATTTGTTCAAACAACCAAAAATCGAAGTAAAGTCGGAAGGAACACTCAATAACGTAGAATTGCGTTATAAAAATGAGCCAGCACGCCACAAATTGCTTGATTTGGTCGGTGATTTGGCTTTGGTGGGTCGCCCGCTGAAAGCTCAAATCTTGGCAGCACGCCCTGGCCATGCGGCCAACATTGGTTTAGCCAAAAAGATTAAAAAAATAATGAAAGAGCAAAGTCGTAAAGCCATCCCTACTTACGACCCACGCGAAACGCCAGTACTTACAGCGCAACAAATTTACCAACGTTTGCCGCACGCCTACCCGTTCCAGTTGATTGATAAAATCATTCACTTAGACGAGACAACGGTAGCAAGTGTAAAGAATGTTACGTTTAATGAACCATTCTTTCAAGGTCACTTTCCGAACAACCCCGTTATGCCAGGCGTTTTGCAAATAGAAGCTATGGCGCAAACAGGCGGTATTTTGGTGTTGGGCACTGTGCCAGACCCCGAAAACTACTGGACATACTTTTTGGCCATCGAAAATTGCCGTTTCAAGAAAATGGTTGTGCCAGGTGATACCATTATTTTTAAGTGTGAACTTTTAGCTCCTATCAAACGCGGCATCGCTAAAATGCACGGTCAGGCTTTTGTAGCTGGAAACCTTGTATGTGAGGCGGTTATGTCGGCAAGCATTGTTAGAAAATCATGATACAACCCTTAGCATATATTCACCCTGAAGCCAAATTAGCTCCCAGCGTGGTAGTAGAACCCTTCGCCGTTATTCATAAAAACGTAGAGATTGGCGAAGGAAGTTGGATTGGTTCGCACGCCGTCATTATGGAAGGTGCGCGTATCGGTAAAAACGTAAAAGTATTCCCTGGTGCGGTGATTTCTTCTGTGCCTCAAGACCTTAAGTTTGAAGGCGAAGATACCATTGCCGTAGTGGGCGACAACACTGTAGTTCGCGAGTGTGTAACCATCAGTCGCGGTACAAAAGACAAATACAAAACCGTAGTCGGTGCTAACTGTTTGCTTATGGCTTACGTGCACGTGGCACACGATTGTATAATCGGAGATAATTGCATCATTGCCAATACAGTACAGTTGGCTGGCCACGTAGAAGTGGACGACTGGGTTGTAATCGGCGGCTCAAGTGCTGTGCATCAGTTCGTTAAGATTGGCGCACACTCCATGATTTCGGGTGGCTCATTGGTTCGCAAAGACGTTCCGCCATTCGTAAAAGCCGCTCGCGAACCGTTGAGCTATGCGGGAATTAACTCCATTGGCTTGCGTCGCAGAGGTTTTACCAGCGAACAAATTTCGCAAGTGCAAGAAATTTACCGCATTTTGTACTTGAGCGGCGTGAACAACACGACTGCCATGGACAAAATCGAAATGGAATTTGCCGCGTCCGACGAACGAGACCTTATTCTTAACTTTTTCCGCAACTCAGAGCGCGGAATGATGAAAGGTTACGGCGCGTAATACACATTCTTTTATTCTATAGAAATAGCACATTAAGTCTTTACGGATTTATTGTGCTATTTTTTCAATAAACCAATAAAATCATTTTTTTTATTTTAATTCAATATTAAATGCTTTTTAATACGGTTAGCTACGCATTATTTCTACCAATAGTTTTTATTTTGTACTGGTTTATGGCAAATAAAAACCTAAAAACACAAAATATATTAATATTGGTAGCAAGTTACTTTTTTTATAGCTGCTGGGATTGGCGTTTTTTATTTTTGTTAATGTTTTCTACCTTTTTAGATTATTTTACAGGTCTAAAAATGGTCGAATCAGGGAAAATTTCTCAAAAAAAAATTTGGTTTTGGCTTAGCATCATTGTAAATCTTGGCTTTTTAGGAATTTTTAAATACTATAACTTTTTTGCATTATCATTTGCAAGTTTTACGTCTTTATTAGGATTTAAAATACACCCTACATTATTAGACATAATTCTTCCTGTTGGTATTTCTTTTTATACATTTCATGGTCTTTCTTATGTAATTGATATTTATTATGATAGGATAAAACCTGAAAAAGATTTCGTTGATTATGCACTATTTGTAAGCTTTTTTCCGCTATTGGTAGCAGGGCCTATTGAACGAGCGACACACCTTTTACCACAAATAAAAAAGCCAAGAGTCTTTGATTTTGAAAAGGCAAAAGATGGTATGCGTCAAATACTTTGGGGCTTATTCAAAAAAGTAGTAATTGCAGACCAATGTGCCGAATTAGTCAATATAATTTATGCAGACGAAAAATACACAGGTATTACTTTAATATTTGGTGCTATTTTATTTAGTTTTCAGATTTATGGAGATTTTTCTGGCTATTCTGATATGGCATTAGGCACCGCAAGATTATTCGGATTTGAGCTATTGCGCAATTTTTCATTTCCTTATTTTTCGCGGGATATTGCCGAGTTTTGGAGACGCTGGCACATTTCACTTTCCTCTTGGTTCAAAGATTACTTATATATTCCGCTTGGAGGTAGCAAAGGCGGTACTTGGTACAGGGTTCGTAATACATTTATTATATTTTTGGTAAGTGGTTTTTGGCATGGTGCAAACTGGACATTTATTGTTTGGGGCTTCCTTAATGCTTTATTTATTATGCCTTCTATTTTATTCAAAACCAATCGAAATAATTTAGATATTGTAGCACAAGGTCGCATTATTCCGTCTTTCAGAGAGCTTATTTCCGTCGTCATTACATTTGGTTTATCTACTTTTGCTTGGATATTTTTTAGGGCTGAATCACTACCAAAAGCAATACATTTTATAGAAAAAATGTTTGTTAATATAACAGAATCAAATACATTAAAGGGAATTATTACTAATCATAGTGGAAACAGACTCATCCTATACATAATATTTTTCTTTACAATAGAATGGCTTGGAAGAGAAAATAATTATGCTATCCAAAAATTAGGAATTAAATGGCATAAGTCTTTACGTTGGGCATTTTACTACCTCATTTTAATTATTATCTTTTTTGCAAGAGATAGCAAACAAGAGTTTATATACTTTCAGTTTTAATTCTTATGAAATTATATTTAAAAACATTTATTGCTTTTCTAATCCCTATTGCAATTACAGTTATAGGAACTATATATTTGTATCATCAAAAAATAAATAGCATTCAGCTACCCAAAAATATAGATACTGTTATTTGTGGGGACTCACATATAATGACAGGTATCAACGATAGCCTCATTAGCAATAGCTTAAATATAGCGCAACATTCTCAAAACTATATCTTCACTTATAATATTTTATCTAATATTATTACCAACAATCCTAAACAAATACGTGAAATAATTATTGGTAGTTCTTTTCATAATTTCGGACAAAATTGGGACAAGCAATTGATTGATTCGGAAACAGCTGGTGAAATTTACATCAAATATTTTCCTATACTAAATTGGGAATCTGCGTATTGGTTGCTCAAAAAAAATCCTGTTACTGCGCTAAATACATTACCCAGTATAACCAAGCAACTTTTATTGGCCACAGTAAAGAAGTATAATAATTATAATCAGTACCCTTTTATTGGAAAATACGAGCCCGTATCTGAAAGCAGATTGTACGACAAAGTCATTCATATTTCCATCGAAAGACATTATGAAAAATACCCTAACCAAATTTCAGGTAACCAAGCTGAATATTTAGAAAAAATAATACGGCTATGCAATGCTAATAGCATTAAAATTGTACTAGTAAGTACTCCACTTAACTATAGATATAGCAATAAAATTCCTAAATTCAATCGTGAATATTTTGAGCATACCATTTCAAAAATAGATTCACAAGAAGTATTTTTAGATTACAGTAATTTAAAAATGGAAGATAAATGTTTTCAAGATGGAGACCACCTAAATAAATATGGTGCAACTATTTTTAGCAAAATAATTGACCAACGATTAAAAGAGTTACCACAATAAATTATGACCCAAACTGCAATACAAAATGCTGTTTGGGTTGTTTTTTTCTAAAGAATACCAAACCCACATCATACAAATCTATGCTAACAGTAACACGCGGGTCAGCGCAAATCTGCTGCCATGCGCGTTGCATATCGGCAGACCAATGAATATCATCAAACACAAAAAGGCTATCTTCATGGGCTTTGTCAAAGCAAAGTTCAAAATATCGCATAGTCGGCTCGTGGCGGTGGTTGGCATCAAACAGCACATAATCTAGACACTCCACTTTCGCCAGCACAGACGGCAACGTTTCGTCTATATTCCCCACTATTTGTTGTACGTTGTTTAAGCCAAAACGTTTGAGATGTTTGGCCGCCCATTGTGCCGTATTTGGGCAACCTTCCAACGTATAAAACGTAGCGTTTCGGCGTGCCGTAGCCTGATACAATGTACTGATCCCCAGTGAAGTACCGAGTTCAAGCATTGTATTAGGTTGGAATTTATTTACTAATTTGAAAAGCAGTTGGCCAGTAGCCGCCGACTTAGCCGACGTTTTGGTGATGAAGCTAACGCCACGCGTTCGGGTGCGGTTGTGGCCTGCGCCAAAGTCTGTAACTTCTATTTTTTCATCAGACAAGATTAGCTCGGCGCGGAGGTCTTCTATTTCATCAAAAACATAATAATCTTTCTGTAAATCAATTAGTTTTGTATAAAGTTCGAACACAAAAGGTGAATGAATATGGTGCGCGTTGCCTGCCTTCGTGCGATATTGCCAATAGCTTACAAAACGATGAAATAAATGCGGCATCAGATAAATATTTATTAGTAAATTGGCTGTAAAAATACAGTCCTGCGGCGAACTTGCCGCACATTCGTCAGCACTATTTTACAGAAATCATCTATTTTGTCCGAAAAAAACAAAACCATTGGGCTTTTGGCCTAATTTTTGTTTGTTTGATTTTTAAAAATATTTCTATGAAAAAGACTAAACTAATACTTGCAATATTGTTGGGTTTATGGCAAACGATGCAAGCCCAAGTAACAGACGCTATTAAAGGAGCTGCCAAAGCCAGTGGTTCTGTGGCCAAAAGTTATTCAAGCGGTGGTGGAGATGCGGCGGCTTCGGGTTGCGCCAATGGCTGCGCCGACATTGGTTGCCAGATTTTGTTTACAGAACTTTTTGTCAATATGTGGAGCTACCACGAATCGCTCTATCGCGGTAACGTGGAGCGCATCAATAGCATAGAGGTAGAGGCCACCGCATACAGCAATTTAGTAGAACCTTATTACGGTTTTCGGCCACGTGTGCGCGGCAATTGGGGACTTTTTTCTACTGATTTTCGGGTTGCCATGCTCTACGACCAAGCTCCAGACGGTTCGTTTGGTGGCTTTCATACAAAAGACTGGCAAATACTTGGATTAAACCTTATTGCCTTAGACGAGTTCAATTTGCGTGTAGGTTCGGGCTTTATGTATCAAGATTTTGACCAAAAAAGTTATTGGGAAAATACAGCAATGGCCGATGTTTATTTGAATGATTGGCAGATTGGAGCAGAAGGCCGCATTGCCAGCCAAACAAGCGGAGCAGCACCACGCAAAGAATTATCGCTCAAAATAAGTCGTAAAATAGCCGAACGAGGGCATTTTTCTACACATTTTATCGCACAAGGTGTCTATAATCGCTATTTCAATGCCGTTGATACATGGCTTTTTGGGGGTGGTATTGGTATTAAATTTCAATAGAACTAATTCTACTTTACATAAAAATATACTTTTTGAACACAAAACTATAAATGTAATAAATCCTATAAACACGGCTTTTTAAAGCAATAGGTATATAGCTACTTTTGCGAGCCTAAGGTTTTTTAATCTTAGGCATTTTTAGCTATAAGACTTTTTTATTTTTTTATATGAAAAAACACTACCTATTGTCTGGGTTACTGGTTTGTAGCAGCTTACTTCCTCTAACAACCTTCGGACAAACAGATACTACCCTCATTAACAATGACTTGCAGGGACTTTATGAGCTATCGTTAGAGCAACTCATGCAAATTGAAATTGTTACAGCTTCCCAACAAAAAGAAACACTTTCGGAAGTACCAGTACCCGTAACAGTCATTACCAGTGAAATGATAGAGCATAGCGGATCTAAAAACCTACGTGACTTGTTGGCTCTTTTTGTACCAAACATGACTTCAGTACAAGACCACAACGAAATGAATATTGCCATGCGTGGCGTGTATTCGTCTTCTCAGCAGAAAATCTTGATAATGCTCAACGGCCACCGCCTCAACTCAAGAGTTTACTCAGAAGCAAATCCAGATTACAGTATTTCTTTGGATAAAATCAAGCAAATTGAGATTCTGCGCGGCCCTGCCTCTTCGCTTTACGGAAACGTAGCCCTGACGGCGGTTGTAAATATTATTACTAAATCGGGCAATGACCTAAAAGGCGGCTCAGCGCAAGTAATGGTAGGCAATTATGGCCAACAAAAAATTTCGGCACTGTACGGCGATAGCATTGCACCCAACTACAACTATATGTTTTGGGCAAATTATTACAAAGCCGATGGCGAAAAACGCAATGTTAGTAAAGCAGACGACTATTCGACCAATCCCAAAGACGGCCATATTTACCTCGACCGCGTAAGCGACTTGCCCTCTATTGATTTGGGCTTTAATCTTCGTAACAAAGGATTTTCGATGCTAGGTGCTGTGCGCAACGGCAAATACACCGAACCATATTCGGCAGGTGGTGTTACAGGTGAAGTATATGACTATGACCAATACCGCAAATATTATGGGGTAGGTGCTGGTCTTCAGTCCACGTCTGCAAACTTTGATTTGAAATACGAAAAAGCCTTAAAAAATGGCTGGTCGTACAGTCTCAATGGCTACATGGATTTGAATAATGTAAATAGCGCAATTATTACCAATCCCAAAGATACAGCCTATTCCGTGATTAGCTGGCGTGAATTTAGTCAAGGATTTGTAGGCCAATTGGGTAAAAAATACACGCTGGGCAATATGAACGGTGACATTTTGGGAGGTACACAACTTGACCGCATGAGCCTCTACGACAGCTATCAGCTATCGGGCAAAGGTGGCGAGTTGCTCACGGTACAAGACCGTTCGTACAGACGTTTGTTAGATACTGGTTCGGAAGTTATTTATTCCGCATTTGCACAAGTAAAACATTATTTTACAAGTAAATTAATTCTGAATGCAGGTTTGCGCTACGACCACAAAGACCGTCATAAAGGTGCGAACATCGGCAATATCAGCCCACGTATTGCCCTGATTTACAATGCAAATTCAGCGTTTAATATCAAGGCCTCGTACTCAAACGCGTTTGTAGATGCCCCGTATTGGTATCGTTACAATACGTTGGCAAGTTATAAAGGCTCTCAGGATTTGAAACCAGAATATTTGTCTTCGTGGCAACTAACGCCTTCTTGGACTATCAGCAAAAAGGTACAATGGTCGAGCAATGTATTTTATAACTCGCTCACAGACTTTATTTTCCGTGACCCTACTGCTACAGGTGACGCGCCACGTTATCGCAACGCGGGCAGCCTCAAATCGTGGGGTTGGGAAAATGAAATCACTTACTTGCGCCAATATTTCAAGCTGAAAGCGGTGGCAGGTTTGCAATACGCTATTTCAGCAGAAGACTACGGCGTAACGGACAAATCTATCAATAATGTTCCGAGCCTCACGGCCAATATTATCGCAGATTTTAACCCTATTTATAACCTTACCAAAAATGTTTGGTTTAATATTTCGTACCGCTATATCGGCAAACAACACTCACCTATCGGCAACACATTCAAGAATGGTGTGGCCTTCTCAGACCCTAATTACACAGTTGATGCCGTTGGGTTGTGGAACACTGGCGTAATATGGGACAAAATCGGTCGTTTTAGTTTAGAAGCCCGTGTTTATAACCTTGCAGACACGCATTACGAACAGGGCGGTAGCACGCCATTTGCCTACCAACAAACAGGACGTTGGTTCTGGGGCGGCGTTCGCTATAAATTTTAACAGTACGTTATTACATTTGATTTTTTTAGTGAAATAAAAAAGGTAAGTGCCGACTTGTTGCACTTACCTTTTTTTTGTTTTGCAGTTTGCTATTTTTTATTTGCTCACTTTCACCAATTCTACATCAAAACGTAGTACAGAGTTAGGAGCAATGTCATTGCCTGCGCCGCCTGGTCCATACGCCAAGCCTGAAGGAATTAGCAATGTAGCTTTAGAACCTTCGTTGAGCAATGCGATGGCTTCGTCCCAGCCTGCGATTACTTCTCTTTGACCAATGGTAAATTCAAATGCTTTGCCTTTAGATGCGTCAAATTCTTTACCGTCAAGCAAAGTACCTCTGTATTGTACAGATACTTTTTGGCCTGCGGTTGGTTTTGCGCCATTGCCTTTTTTAGTAACCAAATAGTAAATGCCTGAGGCTGTTTTTTCTACACCCGAAAGTTTTTCTTTCTTGATGTAATCTTTAATTACTTGATCATCAATTTTCTTTTGTTTGCCCATCGCCTCTTGCTGATTTTTCTGCATTTCAGCTTCTTCTTTGGCCACTTTTTCGGCTTCGGCTTTGCCTTCTTCGGCAGTAAGTACGCCAATTTCGGCAGTTAGCATCGAGTTTGGCGGAATAAGTCCTTGAATACCCTTACCACCAAATGCCAACGACGAAGGCACGTAAAACACACCACGTCCGCCATACGGCAACAAGGCAATGGCTTCGTCATAGAACGGCGGTAAACCCATTTGAGCTGCATTGCCCAACGGGAATTGCATTGAGCGTTTGCCAAATGAATTAACCACAGTGACCGTATCGTTGAGCAATGTAACTTTATGATGTACCGATACAACATCACCATTGTTTGGCTTTTGGCCAGTTCCTTGCGAAGTAATCACATAACGCAAACCTGAAGCAGTACGTTGCGAAGCTACTTTGTTGGCGTTCAGTGTCGAATCAATTGTTTTTTCTTCTTTTTGCTTCAATTCCGTTGATTTCACGATTTTGAGCAATTTCACTACGAAAGCCATTTTAGTACCAGCCTTCAACATCGGCGGAACTGGGCCACCTTTGTAAAGTGAATCTACAGGTAGTTTAAATTCTGCGCTGTCGCCTTCGCTCATCATCATGAGGCCAGACTCCAAACCGCCTTTGAACGATGGTTTTTGGAGTTCTACGGTGCGTGGTTGCACGGGACGTTTCATCAACGAATCCAACTTCGAGAGTTTGTGCGAGTCGTCGAGTACCGAATCTTTGTCATTTTTTACAATAAAATGCAGTGTAAGCATATCGCCAGCGGCAGGCTTACGGTCGCTTTTATTTTCGGTAAAAAATTTATACTCCAATCCGTCTGGGGAAGTTTTGAAGGAGTTGCTATTACAAGCAGCCAAGGCGAGCAAACCCGCCAAAGGCAACATTTTTGATTTGAACATTTAGATTAAATTATTAAATAAAATTAAATTCATGAAGAAGTAAACTATTGTTGTTCAGACTTTTGAGCTGCCGAAACTGCCCAAATTATCCAGCCAATAATAAAAGCCGTGCCGCCCAGCGGCGTAATAGCACCCAGCCAACGGATTCCCGTCAGGCATAGCACATACAACGAACCCGAAAAGATAACAATGCCTACCACAAACAAGGCGGCGATAATTTGCAAACGCTTGGCGGGTATCGAAAGCACCGAATTGCCGAGTATGAGCAAGGCCAGTGCGTGATAAAATTGATAACGTACAGCCGTCTCAAAAGTGTCTGTGCGTTGGTTGAGCAAAAGCGTTTCTTTGAGTGCGTGCGCCCCAAATGCGCCAATGGCCACCGAAAGCCCGCCCAAGACGGCGGCGATCACTACAATTTTTCTTTGTAAACTCATGAGTTTGGTATTTTGTGGCAAAAGTAATACAATTCGGCTAACCAATAAAAAAACCTATAAGGTTGTTGAGGCCTTATAGGTTAAATGTTTGTACCAAATGGTTCAATTAATTATTGTTTGGCAATCTTCACCGTTTTGTTTAGTCCTTCGGCCTCAAAACGAACCAAATACAAACCTTTGCTTAAAGCAGCAGTTTCTGTATTAAGATACTGATTACCTTCGGCAACAGAGCCATCAAACGTTCCGATCAGTTTACCTTCAAGGCTATAAACGCTTAGCGTCACACGTGCCACGTTTTGATTTAGGGCAAATTGAAGATTTTGGGAAAATGGATTCGGGAAAACACCCACTTCAATACTTGACTTATTGGTTTGTACAAATACTTTGTTGCTGTATTCAAAATTGCCATCCATGTCCATTTGTTTGAGGCGATAGTAGCTATCCGCCGTAAATTGTTTGTCCGTAAATGAATAAAAATTCACGTCCGAAGAAGTGCCTTTTCCTGCCACAAAACCAATTTCGTAAAAATGCATGCTATCCGACGATTTTTCGATAAAAAAGCCTTTATTATTGCGCTCCGACAATGTAGTCCAATACAAATACGCATCGCCGTTCACGTTACGGCCTTCAAACGAAAGTAATTCTACTGGCAAAGGGTCGTTGGAATCAGTGCCCGTAAATGTGGAGAAAGAAGCAATGTTATTTACAGTTACTGAACGAGGATGCGTTGTTACATTATGCTCCGAACCAAATTTCTCGTAAGGCTGTACACCGTCTGGACTTTTCCACATCTGGAAAGCAGTAAGCGATTTGGCATTATCGTCGTCGGAAGGCCACGTAAACGTAACATTGCGGTCGGCAGTCGCTGGCTGAATAGTTGGCGTAACCACCCAGTGGCGATTGATGCTCGTATTTCCGTTGCTGGTTATCATGCCGTTTGCACCCGAAACGCGAATAGCCGTCACCGTACCCAAATCCGCGCCAGCCGTAAGGCTAAAACCCATGCCGCCAAAAGTTTCGGCAGCAGTGCCTACGCTTCTTACAGTTTTTAAATTACCAATCAAATAACTATCAGCCCCTGTGGTAGTAGTAAAGTCTATGTTTTCGGAAATAGTTGCCGCCGAAGCCAATACCAACGTGTCGGTTGAGCCTGTGGTTAGATCACCCGACGAAATGGTCAGGGCATTGTTTACAGTCAGTTTGCCCGAAAGTGTAATTCCATTGGCATTGATCACTTCCAAATTTCGTACCGTACCAGTGGCTACCAATGTCTGAGCCACACTACCCAGCAAGCGAATTTTACTTGAAGAAGAACCCGTAGCCACTCCATTAATTTTAATATAACCTTTACCGTCTAGTACGCTGGTAGTCGCGCCAAAGTCGGCGGTTGCGCCGCTTTCTAACCAAAGGCTATCATTCACGGTAATACTGCCACTAATAGATTTACTATTGCTTCCCGCAAGGCTTAATTTATTGTAAGTCAATGTTTCTACATTTTCGGTAGCTGTGCCACTGTAATCTACTTTGCCGCCTACGGTTCTGGTGTCGGTCTCATCGCTGACAGTGGCTGTCGCATTGTAGCGCGTAAAGCCTACGCCCATAGCCGTATTAATCACCGAGCCGCTAGTGCGTAAAGTGCCATTCACCAAACGAAGCAAAGTTCCTGCGTCGCTGGCATCGCGCTGCACGGTTTGACCATTGAGATCAAAAGTACCCGCGCCGTTCAGCGTCATTACGGACACACTATTGTCTGGGTGGTTTAATGTTATGCTGCGTTGCAACGTAAGTGTTCCCGAAGGTTTGAGCATTTCTACATACGAAAAAATAGGCTCTTGCGTACCCGAAATGCTTTGGCTGCCCGTACCGCTAAAACGTACCGCACGGCGATTCGTATTAAAACCCGTAGAATTGGCAATCAAATTGCCTTTAATCACCAAATCGCCACCGCTCGCACTCGACAAAACTAACGATTGACCGCTGGCTACTGTTACATCTCCGCCTACGGTGAAAACCGCCGATTGAGCGTTCAGGGTCAGTGTTCCATTGGTTACGTTTAGGTTGCCGAGCATGGTACGTGCCGAAGTCGGGTCTTGACTCCCCAAATTCAATGTTGTACCATTGCTTACCGTTACGTTATAAACAGAATTGTTGTCCCATTCGGTTCGGCGGTCATAGCTGCAACCACAATTGTAACTTAAAGTAGAGCCTGTTTCATATACAGGCGCATTTGGTACAAAACCCGCTGCTCCGATTTCCATTGTACCGCTCAAACGACCACGTGCACCCGTTCCCGAAAAGTCGCAACGACCTGTAATGATAATGTTATGGAAATTTAAAGCCACATTTCCCGCCAATGTCGTTTCGCCTCCTTTAAATTCTACCGTGCTTGTGCCTCTGTCGAAAGTGCCATAATTAGTGAAAGTACCTTGTCCGTCGAAGTTAATGCGGCCAGTGCCAGCCTCAAAAGTTGCACCCGAATTGATGGTTAACTGCCTCAATCCACTGTTAAGAATGGTAAGGGTTTTGCTATTCAATTTAAACGTGCTACCGCTCAACAGATCGCAAGTAGTAGCCTGCATATCGTCATTGATTTGGACGTATATTGGGTTGTTGATATTGAGTGCTTGAAAAGTAGTGTTATTGTAAATAATTTGCGCTGCCGTGCCATTAAATGTTACGCTGCGCGTATTGGTGTTCAAAGTGCCGCCCCGTGTCCAGTTGCCGCCTACGTTCAAATCGCCGCCCGAAGTGCTCGAAAGTGTGAGCGTTGTACCCGAAGCAATATTTACATTGCCTTTCACGGTGTGGCTGCTGCTTCCCGTAAACTCAAAAGTACCAGCACTTACCGCCAAATTTCCGTTAAGCGTCAAAGCAGCCGAAGGGCTGTAAATCGTGTTGCCAGAAGCATTTATCGTAAGGTTGCGGTAGGTCGCAATTCCAAACATTCCAAATCCGCCGCTTTGCTCGTATTGTCCATCAAAATAAGAAACCGTATTCGGTGCGACGCTAGTGGTTAGGCTCGAAAAACCAATTTGAATTGGTAAAAATAAATCGTTGGAACTATATGCATTCGGATTGCCGAATGGAAAAGCATCGTACATATCATCGCTGCTAGTACCAAGCCACACGAACAAGCCCAAACTCGTAAACGAACCAATAGCCGAGCGGCTAATTCTAAATTCCAGATTGGAAGTGTTGCTACCCGAAGCCGTGCTTATCTCTGTGCCGTTGGCAATGCTGCCCGTGTACGTCCAGCCGTTTGAACCATTGCTTATGCCTTTGTCGTTTGCCCACGTATTGCTGCCTGTTCCTCTGGCGCGATAAATGATGTCTGGGCGATAGTTTTCAGGAAAATAAGCCCCATTAAAAGCTGCTTTTGTGCCGTTGGCATTGCCGCCACTGCTTGGATTTACATCAAAACCCAACAAAACGCGGTCGTTGTTACTGGCCGTAAAGCCGCCGTTTACGAGTACATACACATAGTTATCGTCCCAAGTAACATTGAGTGTACGGCCTGTGGCTGCCGAGGATCTATCGCAAATTTGGGAGTTCATGTTCCAGTCCGAAGTATTACCATCAATAAAAATAGCATCGGCACTAAAACGCATTTTGTACATATCGGCCTGCACGCTTGGTGCGGCAGTCGGGAAACCTGATGTATTTACGTGGCTGTAACGCGTCTGCCCACCAAATTCGGCGCGAACGTAAAACATAATGTCTGTACCAGCAGGAACTTGTCCTGCGCCGCTACCAACGGGAATTGTAAAAGTTACGCGGTCATTGTCCGAACCGCCTTGACTGCCCGAAGTAATCGTTCCTGCGATTTGCGTCCAGCCCGCGCCGTCAATTGTCGGAACGCTACTGCTATTGGTTGCCCAAAAAAGAATTGGGTTACTCAAATTGACGCTGGTATTAAAACCGCTCACCCAAAAATCTTGGGTAAACGTTACGCTCGACGTACCCAACGGATAGGCATAAAGGTTACCCAGTCCAGCGGTTTGTTGGCCGTAAGTGGTATAAATAGCACCATAACCAATGCCCGAAAGTCCATTGAATTGGGCAAAAGCAGTATTTGATAAAAGTAGAAGGCTAATAAAAAAAGCCCCAAAGCCGCAGAACAGAGGCAAGCAATAGCCTGCAACCCCACGACGAGGCTGTATTTGAGTAAATATGTTTGTCATAGTGGGTATAAAAATTTAACAGATATGTGTTTTTTATAGGTATTGGAATAGAGGGAATTTGCAGGTGCGAAGTAAATAAAAAACAGGGAATATTCAATATCTTATTTGGTTTAAACAAAATAAACGTCATTTAAACCAAAAATTTACATTTTATTCAAAATTTTGTTTTGTTTTTTAAAAAACAAACAACTACAATAATCATTTTGTATGTTTTTCCCAATAAAAGAAATAAAACGTTAGAAAAAACGACAACGCACACGTTTGAGAAGACTACATAAAAAAGAAAACGCCAGATAAATATCTGGCGTTTTACTTACTGTTTTACTAAACCTAACTCATAAGCACTTATTTAAACCTATTATTAAGTTTACCTTCATGAAAAATATACTTTTACCAACTATCTTAATAGGATGTTGTACAAAGATAAAAAAGAAAAAACGAAATAAGCAATACGATATTTGTGTTATTTCAAAAAAATCAAAATAAAAATTGTCTTTATGCGTTTATTCGCCAAATAAGATATTACAAAGTCGTATAAAAACAATACAGGCACAAAGAATTCTTTGTGCCTGTATATGAGATAGTTATAAATATATTTTTTGTGCTATTTTTCAAAACAAAGCGATGCCGCTCCCAGCAAACCTGCATCGTTTCCGAGTGTGGCACGCGTCAAAGAAAGTTTGTTGGTGTAATATGGAGGTAAGTATTCATGAATCACTTTTTCAATACCTGGCTTTACAAACTCAAAACTTGCCGACAAACCACCGCCAATTACGATGTCTGTAATGTCCATGATGCGAATAAGCGAAACCAATCCTTCGCCCAAAATTTCTCCCACTTCAAAGAAAACTTGCTGCGAAAACTCATCTTTATTTTCGGCAGAAACCACCAGTTTTGTCGCCGAAACAGGTTGGTCGCGCGGGATAAGCGTTTCTTTCGGATAGCTCGGCAGCTTTTCGGTGGCAAGGCGAATAATGCCTTGTTTGCCTACGTTGTGTTCCAGCCAAGAGCCACGCGAAGGAATATGCCCCAGTTCAAGGCCGTTGCCGTCACCACCCGTAAAGATTTTGCGTTCGATAACCGCTGCGCTACCGATACCCGTGCCCATCGTAACAAAAGCAAACGTATCTGGCAAAGTGCCATTATGCGCAAAAAGCAATTCGCCTAAAGCGGCAGCATTGGCATCATTCTCCAAAATAAATTCACATTGTGGTAGTGCTTCTGTGAGGCGTTGGAGTAATGGTACATTGTCAAGTTCGGGGATGGCGGGAATAATCAGTGGCGTAGAACGGTCTTTGGAAAGCATGCCTGGCAGCCCGATTCCCACACGGGTAGTTTCTTTGTGGGAAATAAGTCTGAATTGTATGGTATCTATCAGACGGCCAACAAAATCGCCTGTGGCACGCCATTCTGCGGTCGGATAGCTTTGGAAATCGTGGATTACTCCAGCTCTGTCCACAAATCCCATTTTAACATGATTTCCTCCTATATCAATGCCTAAGTATTGTTCTGTGTTCATTATTGGTTTCATTGGTTATTGTTGGATTTATTGAGTAAATAGGGGATAAAATTAGCGAACAACAATGAAAAGGCAAGTTAATTTTTCTGACTTTATTTTTTAAAGCCTAAAACATTACTCACATAACATTTTGCCAAATTTTATGCAACCGTGTGCGTAAATCTGTTATTTTATTTGGTTAATTCGTTGGAAAGCCTCAAAAAGTTTGGCATCGGTAATCAAAAAGCCCGTTTCTAGCATCAAGAAAATATCTTCTTCCCGACTTTGTGTATAAGGCTTTTCGGACATAAAATAATTAGCTTTAGTAGTCGTCTTTTCTGCTATTAAATCCTGTAAATCAGATGTTTCTGTGAGATTTATTACAGAATCTGGCGCAATGCTCAAACCTGCCAAAACCATCTTGTCGGGCAGGCACTGAATCACTTGTACAGACTTTGGACGACGCAGTTCGATATGCTGCACGCGCTGCAAAGCCCCCTCCAAAACCATCTCGCTGAACTGCTCTATTAGCACCAACATTCGAGGCGTATCATTTTCTTTAATATTTATCCACAGTGGCGGATCTATGCCACTTACAGCCAAAAAATGGACAAATTCTTTCTCCAAATGCCGTAACTCCTCGTTACTTAGGATACGATATTTCATAAATAATTATTATTGTTATACAATTAACGAATAGCGGGACAACGGCTAAAAGGCTTGTTTTCGTCGAATAGTTTGCGGTACGTGATATGCGTTTTATATACGTGCGAGTCTATATCTTTGACTACTTTTACCATTTTGGGATTAAAGTCGCCTATCCAGTTCATCTCTAGTGTTTTGTAGCGATAATTCGGCACGTGCGCAAAGCGGCGATAATATTCCATCAAAGCACTTTCCACGCCTTTGCCTTGCTGCTCTGGAGCTACGCCAAACGCCACGCCAAACACTTTATCTACTTTGCGTTTGTACCACAAAAATTTGAGCAAATGCAAAGGGTTTTTCTGGTTAAAATGGCCGTTGAAATGCTTAAAAACTTGGTTCATTTCGGGAAGCATAATAAAAAAAGCCACAGGTTGCCCTTGAAAGTAGATGAACAAAATCAATTTCTCGTCCAAAATTGGCTTGATTTGCTTCATAATGTTCATGGCTTGCGCCTTTGGCATTTCGCGCACACCCGCGTGTTTTGCCCAAGCCTTGTTGTAAATAATACGGAAATCTTCGGCGTATTTTTCCATATTGTTACGATGCAAATAATCGAACGTATAATCAGGATTATCCATGATGCGTTGCGCCTTTTCCTTCATTTTTTCGGGGGCAGCCTCCGCAATTACGCGCCTAAACGTAAATTGTTGGAAATAATCTTGAAAGCCATAAGCCTCAAATAATCCTTTGTAATACAGGTGGTTATAAGGCATACAGTAGTTTGGTTCTTCAAAACCATCTACCAAAAGTCCCCACCATTTATCGCGGTCGCCGAAGTTAATCGGGCCGTCCATTGCTTCCATGCCTTGTTCTACGAGCCATTGTTTGCAAGTATCAAACAGCAAATACGCGGCGGCTTTGTCGTTGATACATTCAAAAAAACCCATGCCGCCAGTCGGTTGCTCGTTGTTTTTGTTGGCAGCGCGTTTGTCCACAAAAGCGGCTACACGGCCAATGGTTTGGCCTTTGTCGTCTTGCAAAATCCAACGCACACATGAGCCATGCGCAAAATATTTATTGGTTTTGGGGTTAAAAACCGCCTCAATGTCTTTGTCGAGCGGACGAATCCATTTGGGTTCGTTTTTGTATAGGCGCACAGGCAACTGCAAAAATTCTTGCACAAGTGCGGTGTTATCGTTGGTTACGAGTTGTATTTTCATCTCGGTTGGAGTTGGAAAAAGACATGACTTAAAGGCGCAAAGCTAAAAAAATTAGGGTAAAGCAAATACGACCAGTACAAAGAGCGTAACACTATTTAACAGACAGCACAATCCGCACCGACAAAAGCATAATCCTTATTGTATATTGGGATTATAAAACATAATATTGCAGACAACTTTATTATTTAAAGTCATTTTTCTATTTGTTTCGATGAGTACAAACACATTCCAATCATTTTTGGCGGCATCGCGTTTGTTGGGCAGCAAATCGGATTTGGTGCAAGGCGGCGGCGGCAATACAAGTTTCAAAATCAATGAAGAACTAATGGCCATCAAAGCCTCTGGTTTTTTGCTGTCCGAGATGACAGAATCGCAGGCTTATACAATGGTCAATTATAAGCCTGTAATTCAATTGTTTAATGATTCTATTAACGAGAATCCGACCAAAGAGCAAGAAGATATTACTTCCAAATTTGTGGGCGAATGTGTGGACAAATCAGGCAATTATCCCGTGCTAAGGCCAAGTATGGAAACTGGATTTCATGCCGTTTTGGAAAAAGTAGTGTATCACACGCACAGTGTTTATAGTAATTTGGTGAATTGCGCCCAAGATTGCGAGTCGCTTTTGTCCCAAATATTCGAAAATACAGCCATTCGGCCTATTTACATTCCGTATGCAAACCCAGGTTTTGGTTTGAGTCAATCTATCCTGAAAGCAAAAAATGATTTTATTGAAAAAAATGGCTGTGTGCCATCTGTTTTTTTCTTGCAAAATCATGGTTTGGTTACTACGGGTGACGAAGTAGCAAGTACTTTGGCGTTAGATGAGCAAGTAAACGATATATTGAAAAAATATTTTGACATCAATCTGCCCTACCCTCGCCCAGCCGTAACCCACAAGGAAAACAAACTTTTTGAAAGCCAAAACGCGGAGTTGGCTCAGTGGCTCAGTGCTTTGCACGTCAGCGACGCAGCCTTTTTTGAACAAGTGCTTTTCCCCGACCAAGTCGTATTTTTTTCTGGGAATATCGCCATCAGGTCTGCACCAAATCCAGACAAAAAAATAAATATTCATAGCGAAAACTTCGGTGTTACTTATCTGGTGGAAACGCTCAAAGAAGCCATTACTTTAGAAGAAACGCTATTGGCGTATTTGTTTTTGAGAAGCCATATCAGTGCTCCTAATTTTATTGGCCAAACCCAAGCCAACTACATCAACAACATGGAAAGTGAAGCCTATCGCAGAGCTTTACTCAAAAAATAATCAAAAGTTATGCAAATAATAATTCCTCTTTCGGGCGAAGGCTCACGATTTGTAAGAGCTGGTTATAAGGACATTAAACCACTAATACCCGTACACGGGAAGCCTATTATCGAATGGGTTTGTAATCTGTTTCCCAACGAAGATAATTTTCTGTTTGTGGTGCGCGAAGAGCACGTAAATACAACGCCCGTGGTGGAAACACTCCAACGCCTCAAACCAACAGCCCAAATCAGGACGGTAAAAGGCGAGAAATCGGGGCCTGCGGGTTCTATCGTCAAAGTATTAGATGCTATCGACGACAACGAGCCGTGCATCGTGAGCTACTGCGATTATTTCCAAGATTGGGATTATGAAGATTTCAAAAAAACGGTGCTGGCCGATGGCTGCGAAGGTGCAATTCCTTGTTACACAGGATTTCATCCGCATTTGTTGCCTGCCATCAACCTATACGCGAGTTGCAAAACGGACGAAAACGGCTATCTGACCGAAATCCGTGAAAAGTTTGCGTGGAATGCCGATAAGAAATTGGACAAGCACTCTTCGGGAATGTATTATTTTAAAAGTGGAGCTTTACTCAAAAAATATTATCAGCAGCAAATCGCCGAAGATGTAAACCTAAACGGTGAATATTATGCGAGCTTAACCTATAATTTGTTGGTGAGAGATGGGCTTAAAGTATTGGTTTACGATAAAATTCCGCATTTCTGCCAATGGGGAACGCCGCAAGATTTGGAAGAATACAACTATTGGAGCGAAATATTTGAAAGCCTTGCCCTCAAACCTCAAGGCCACTAAGCCGTAAAGCATCTTTTATTTAAGACAAAAATACCCAGTATGATAGCATTAATCCCAATGGCGGGCGAAGGTTCGCGCTACAAACAAGAAGGATATACCACACCAAAGCCACTTATTGAGGTGATGGGCGTGCCAATGGTGGTGCGTGCCGCGCAGAGTTTGCCCAAAGCAGACCATTATATTTTTGTTTGCAGAGACTTTCATATAACTGAATATCAGATAGATAAAGAATTAAAAAAGTGGTTTCCAAACTCCACCGTTATTGCGATAGATTACCTAACCGAAGGACAAGCCTCTACTTGTTTGTTGGCCAAAGAATACATCAACAACGACGAACCGTTGGTAATTGGCGCAAGCGATAACGGCATGATTTGGGAAGAAACGGCCTTTGCCAAAACCTTTGAAGCCTCCGACGCACAAGTTTGGACATTTCGGCATAACGTAACGGTTGTTCCCAAACCCGAACAATACGGCTGGGTAGCTGTGGATAATGAACAGAACGCTACCAAAGTGAGTGTAAAAATTCCGATTAGCGATAATCCACTCCAAGACCACGCTGTAATTGGGGCTTTTTCATTCAAAAAAGGCAGCGATTTTGTGAAAGCAGCCGAAAGCATGATAGCCAAAAATCGCCGCATCAAAGGGGAGTTTTATGTAGATGAACTCATGAACGAGCTCATCGAAAGCGGACAAAAAGTAAAGGCTTTTGAGGCGGACAAATACATTTGTTGGGGCACACCCGACGACTTGCGCACATTCCAATACTGGGAAGGATTTTTTGCTAAACTAAAAAAGTAAAACAATGAACGCATTAAAAGCTACAGTAATTTTCTTATCAGTATTGGTTCTGTCTTTGGGGCTATACATTCGTGTTTGGTCTTGGAAGCACCACTTTACACACTGCGACGATTTGCTTGTAGCAACTTATATGTACGTCAATACCGCACCAGCAGAAATGGAAGCGCATCTGCTCAACGGCACAAAACCCAAAGAAGAAAACTGGGTTTATAACAAACTTCGTCATGCCCATAAAATTCCTGTGGCAGGGCGATTCGTTGGCTCTATCATAAAGGCTTATTCGGATGCAGAAACTATCATGCAAGGCTCATCGTATGCTCCTTTACAGTTCATTGGGTCTTCTTATCTCATTCGTGCCGCAGACCGCCACAGCTACCAATCTGTATTAGAAAATGGGCGTTTTATTCCGTTTGTATTGAGTGCAATAGGAGTTTTACTTTCGTTTATTGTTTGTTATAAAATCAATCCGAGCCAAACACAAACAGATAAATTGATAACTGGCGCGTTGGGAGCTGCACTTACTGCTTTTGCTTGGGAAAATATTATTTATGCAGGGCAAATGAGTTCGTATGCCATAGGTCCTTGTTTTTTTGCGGCGGCTCTCTGGTTTTTTATTGCGGAGCGCAAATGGGACATCAAATACTATCTGATACTGGGTTTTATACTTTCGGTTTGTTTGCTGGGGCAGTATCAATTTTTGGTAATAATACCCTCCTTTTTTGTTGGCTCTTTGGTAAGTTGGTATATCAACAACAAAACACAATTTAGGCAGCAAATTATCAAAGCACTGCTATATCCGCTGGCGGCGTTTATTTTTATTGTACCAGTGGTTTATAAAGTTCTGATTCTTACGCTAAAAGATAAGATAGATAATAATTGGGCTGTAAAATGGAATGCAGGCCCCAATCATGAATTTTTGTTTGGCCTGCCTGCTGGTGGTTTGGGCGAAAAAATTGGCTACGCATTTACTTTTTTTGGTAAAAATACTTGGTATATCGTCGAGTCGCTGACGGCCAGCACTACGCCAGAGGGTTTTTATACGCACTTTATTACGGCTATTGTTTTGGGTTTGTGTTTCTTCGGTTTATACACAGCCATAAAAACACAAGACAAAAAAATGCTGGGCTTTTGGGCTTTGTTTGTTTGTATAATGGGAACATGGGTAGTGCTTTCTGTTCTACAAAAAATCACTTATAGCCCTACACGCCATTCACTTATCTTGCAACCGTTATTTGTGGTCGGCGCAGTGGATGGCCTCATCAAACTATTGTCTATTATCAAAAATGATTTGGTAAAACAATATTTACCCATTGGCTTTGTAGCTTTGCACTTGGTTTTATTTGGGGTGTATATGGTTCAAAATCAGCAAGAAAGAACGGAAGCCTTTGATGCACCCAAAATATTAGCACTTTTAGAAAAACATCAAGTAAAAGATGTAGTAACGCGACTTTATACATATAACTTGGAAATTTTAGGTTGGAAGCGTTGCGAAAGCACTGAAGACTTGGAAAAAACGAACAGTAACAAGTTGCCTACTATATTTGGTTTTCTGTCCACACGCACCCCGCTCAAGCAGTGGGAAGAGGCAACGCCTCATGACAAAGAAGTAGTAGCACAAGCGGAAGTGCTGGAGAAAATAGAAGTTTATTCATCTACACAAGTGGAATATCTACCCTTAACCAGCAACGGCAAAAACGAGGTATTTTTCTATGTTTTACGTTTGCCATCAACTCAAAA
The DNA here is from genome assembly GCF_900112255.1 of Flexibacter flexilis DSM 6793. Lineage (NCBI taxonomy): Bacteria > Pseudomonadati > Bacteroidota > Cytophagia > Cytophagales > Flexibacteraceae > Flexibacter > Flexibacter flexilis. The sequence continues at coordinate 196,307 of NZ_FOLE01000003.1, read as the reverse complement.
TCAATTAACCCAACAATAATGCGTCATCATCATTTGGCTGCCTTTTTAAGTATTAACCCCCAAGAATTTGCGGGAATTTTGTTAGACCTCGACGATACGCTTTACAGCTACCAACCCGCGCACGAAGCGGGACAAGCCGCCATGTTAGCGTTTTTGGCCAAGCAAACAGGCGCGTCCGAAATTGAGGTTTCGCAACAGTTATCGGCTTCGCGGCAACTGGTACACCATCGGTTACACGGACAAGCCGCCTCACATTCACGACTGCTGTATGCACAAGGAGCAATCGAAAAACTGACAGGCAAAAGCAATCCCGCATTAGTGCTGGAGGCCGAAGAAATTTACTGGGCTACGTTTTTAGATACGGCTATCGTATTTGAAGAAGCGATTGTTTTTCTTGAAAAATGCAAACAAAGTGGCGTGCCCGTTTGCTTAATAACCGACCTGACGGCACAAATCCAATTGCGTAAACTGACACATTGGAATCTTGCGCCTTATATTTCCTTTGTTGTGAGCTCAGAGGAGGCAGGTGTAGAAAAACCACACCCACATATATTTGAATTAGCATTGGCCAAACTAAAGATTTTGCCGCAACAGGCCTTAATGATTGGCGACTCCGAGAAAAAAGACATCGCTGGCGCGAAAGTATTGGGTATTTCAACACAACAAATTTAATATGAACCTCAAAAGTCCTATTATCCAACAAATATTGCGGTTTGCAGTAGTCGGTGGCTTTAGTACAGCCGTCAATTACAGTACGTTTTATGCACTGCTCCAATTGCTGGATATAAATTATTTGGCGGCTTCGGCTACTGGCTTTTTGGTTGGGGTTGTTGTGGGATATTTTTTTAATAAAAAATGGACATTCAATGCCGAAACAGCGTCCAAAAATGATTGGTGGAAATACGCCACCGTCTATTTGTGTTCGCTGATTTGTGGGCTTGTGTTCTTGTACATCGTCGTGGACAAAATCGGAGTGTATAAACCCTTGGGCAATTTACTTTCCATTATTCTCACTACGATTATAAACTTTATCGGAACGCGATTCTGGGTATTTAATAATGCCCAACACAACACTTTATCCCAACGTCTTAAATTTTTGGTTTACGACCAACGTGGTTTTTTTCGCTATACCGTCCTGATGTCTCCTATTTTTCTGATAGGGTTTCTCATCAAATTGGTATTGGCTTCTACGCTGGCTTCCAATTACTTGGTAGATTTGTTTGCCCCATTTGTAAACTATTATGTATCAAGTGGTTTCCAAAATCCTTACGACTATTTTGTAGCACAAGGCAGCACCAATGCGTTTCCGTATCCGCCGCTAATGCTTTATATTTTGAGCATACCGCGTGTATTGTTGTCACCTTTTTGGTCGGGGAACTACAACGAAGTGGGGCATTTGGCTATTTTGGCGTATCGTTTGCCGCTATTGGCCGCCGACACCGTCATTTTATACATTTTAAGCCAATGGCTCAAACGTTCACACGTACAATTGCTTTGGTGGTATTGGCTCAATCCCGTACTCATTTACATTAGTTATGTGCACGGGCAATTGGACTCTTTGCCGATTGCGCTACTTTTCATCTCGTTGTACACGCTTTTTAGAGAACGCGTAATCATTTCGGCTATCTTTTTGGGGCTTTCCATTGCCACCAAATTTAATATGGTGCTGGTTGTGCCTTTTTACTGCTTGTATCTTTATCGGCAAAATGATAACATCATCAAAACAAGCTATTATGCCGCTATTATAGCCGCTACGGTTATTGTGCTTAATCTGCCTTTTGCTTTCAGCGCAGGCTTCTGGAAAATGGTTTATGCCAACACCGAACAAGCCAAAATATTTGATGTATCTTATCCTTTTGGGCCCAACTTGGTGCTTTATGCTGTGCCTGCGGCATTGTTGATAGTATTGGTGCGTAGCCTTACCATGAAGACATTTAGCCGCGACGTTTTTATTATGTTCTTGGCTTTTGCCTTCGGGGTAATATTATTTTTTGTGCCACCGATGCAAGGCTGGCATTATTGGTCTATTCCTTTCTTCATTTATTATTATCTGAAAGAAGACGAAGCTCCCAAAATTGTTTTTGGACTATTTATCGCCTCCTATCTGCTGTATTTCTTTGTGCAACCACAGTCGGATTATGTACAAGTATTTCAGTTAATCAATAACCATAGCAGCAACAGCAGTAATTTTTATGGATTTATGGACAAAACAGGTTTGCCTGCACCCAAAATCCTGTATATGTCTTTCACAGTGCTACAAACATTACTGGCTGTCAATGTGTTATGGATTTATCAGAAAGGACTAAAACGTAACATGGAATACAAATTGCGCACAATGCCATTTTTGTTGGGCATTGGTGGCGACTCTGGGTCGGGCAAAAGCAGCCTGACACAAGCCATTGGCGAGGTGCTTGACCTGAAAAATGTAACCATTGTACGCGGCGACGATATGCACAAATGGGAACGTGGCCACGACAAATGGCAAGAATATACGCATCTTAACCCGCAGGCCAATCATTTGCAGTCGGACGTATATGATTTGGGGCAGCTCGTACAAGGCAACAAAGTACAACGCCGACACTACGACCACAACAAAGGGACGTTTACCTTGCCGCTATTTATCAAACCGGCCAAACTTGTCATTTTTGAAGGATTGCATACTTTTTATCTGAAAGAATCGAGAGACCGCTACGACCTGAAAATATTCGTGCAGCCCGAAGAGGCCTTGCGCGTACATTGGAAAGTGCGCCGCGACATGAAAAAACGCGGTTATTCGCGCGAAAAAGTATTGACTCAACTCAAACAACGCGAAGAAGACAGCAAGAAATTTATCCAAACCCAAGCCATTTATGCCGATATTATTGTGAGTTTCAGCAGTCGCGTGCCGTTGCCAGAACCTGGTATAGAAGGTGTAGAACCAGATTTGGAGTTGAATTTCATTTGCAATAATCACATAAATCTGGACAATGTGATTAATGAAATTGGGGAGTTGGAAAGCCTTGAAGTTCGGGTACATTACGACGAACACAACCGCCAACATATCAGTTTTTATGGCCAAGCAGACCGCAATGCACTAATGGCCATACTCTACGAGCATATACCTGACTTCGAGGAAGTAAATTGGCGACTGCCACAGATTCGCGATGGTTATTCGGGCATTATGCAAGTGCTAATCACTTACGCCATTTTCCAGAAACGGTAAGGGGCGTAAGTGATTAGGTTCACTTTTTACCAAAGTTCTGGCTTTTTGGTACAAACAGCATCTATTTCTAAGCCATCCAATTGCTTTTTGAACGTTTCTATCCATTCCAAAGGATGTGCTTGCAACTCAGGGCTTACCAAACAAATCTTAAAACCAGCGTCTTTGAGTTGCTTGTACGTGTGGCTATCCAGCGGCAAATGGCTGAAACAATCCACCCAAACCCATTCTATTTTCCCCGCAAAAGCCAACGCCAATTCGATGGGTTCGTATTCTGAATAGCGAATGGCTATTTTGCTTTCACCTTTTTTCATGTATTTGATAAGAAAAGGCAAGCTCAAATCCAAGAAAAAGTAGTTTGTAACATTGTACTTTTGAAGCAAACGCAATACTTCTTCTTCAATTCCTTCCGTTTTTACATTCAAAATCATCGTGCCAGTTTGGTGATATTCTTTGAGGTAATCTTCAAAATGAAGGTCACCAGCTCGTAAGGCATCGTGGTGAAGTACCAAGTCTTTACCTTCGTATCTCAAATCCAGTTCCACGCCCAAAGACTTGTCTGTGAGTGCTTTAAGTTGCTCAATGGTATTGATGCGGTGCGCTATTTTATGCATTTTATTGATAGAAAAAGTCTTGAACCCTTTTATTTTTGTTTTAATTCTTTACTCAATTGCAGCATATATGCCCACGTGCGCTTCATGAGTTTAATTTTGGTTTTGAAAGAGCCGCCGCCTTTGGCTTCGCCGTGTATTCGTTTGTTAAAATAAACGGGAACGGTTTCGATAGCTCCATATTTTTTGGCACAATACAACGCATACAAATCCAGCGAAAAATCCAACGGCGCATTTTGCTTCATAAATTTATCGTAAAACTCACGGCTAAACAGCTTGGGTTGGGCGTTGATGTCGTGCAAAGGAACAGCCAACAAAACACTGGCCAATACCTGCATACCCCACGTAAAAAACGCATCGGCAAAATTGCGTTTCAGGCGCGTACCTTTTACCAAAAGCATTTTGTTATTTGCTTTTTCGTATTTGCGAAAAGCCGCCAAAACGTCCATTGGGTCGGTTTGCATATCGGCGTGCGTCCAAGACAACACGGGAGCGGTTGCCTCTTTCAGCCCCGACAATATCCCGAAACCATAACCCTGATTCACTGCCACATCTACTACACGTATTTGCTTGAATGGCGTTTTGGAGAGTTCTTGCTCAAACACATCTTTGCTATTGTCTTTGCTACCATTATTGACCAACAAAATTTCTATTTCGGGAAGTTGGGTGAGTAATTCTTCTAATTTATTGAAAATCAAAGGAATATTTCCCGATTCATTATAACACGGTATTACCAAAGAAAGGCTTGCTTTGCTCATTTTGATTACAAATAATAATATTTTTCTTAGTCAAAAAATCAATATTAGGCACACCAAATGTATAGAAGCCTCATCTAAAAGCAAAATGAAGTTCTCTTAATATTGGTTTAGAATATGGCTATACCTGAAAATCTACTTGCGTGCGCAACAAATCGTCCAGCACCTCGCGACGGCGAATCAAATGTGCCTTGCCTTTATAAATCAGCACTTCGGCAGGGCGCAAACGTGAGTTATAATTAGAACTCATACTAAAGCCATACGCACCCGCATTCAAAAACGCAATAACATCGCCTTCGCGCACTTCCGAAAGTTTGCGGTCGTAGCCAAACGTATCCGTTTCGCAGATGTAACCCACCACCGTGTAAATGCGTTTTGCGCCTTCGGGGTTAGAGATATTGACAATTTCGTGGTACGCATCGTACATCATCGGGCGAATAAGGTGATTCAAACCTGTATCCACACCCACAAACACGGACGAAGGCGTAGTTTTCACCACATTGGCATTGGCCAACAAATAGCCGCATTCGCTTACCAAATATTTACCTGGTTCAAACCAAATTTCCAGTTCGCGGCCATATTCCGCACAAAAGCGTTTGAAAGCCTGTGTCATTTTCTGACCTAATTCCATCACATCTGTTACGTGGTCGCCTTCTTTGTAAGCCACTTTAAAACCACTTCCAAAGTCAATAAAACGCAAATCTGGGAAATCCGTAGCCGCATCAAACACCAACTCCGCACCTTGCAAAAACACATCAGAATTCAAAAATTCCGAACCCGTATGAATGTGCAACCCTTCTACCCTGATGTTGCTGCTACGCACGACACGCGCCACGTGTTTCATTTGCAAAATAGAAATGCCGAATTTGGAATCAATATGTCCCGTCTGGATTTTGGCATTGCCACCCGCCACAATGTGCGGATTGATGCGAATACAGCACGGAACGGAACTTTCATAAGCGTTCCCGAACTGTTCCAGAATCGAAATATTATCTATATTAATGGTAAGTCCCAAGGCCACAGCCTCTTGTATTTCTTTAAAAGACACGCTATTAGGCGTATAAAGAATTTGCGAAGGAGCAAAACCCGCCTGCAAACCCAATTGGGCTTCTTCGATAGAAACAACATCTAATTCTACGCCATTTTTATTCATTAGCTTCAAAATCGCCTGATTGGTGAGGGCTTTTGCCGCGTATTTGATGCGATGCTTTAGGCCACCAAAAGCCGTGTGCAGGCTCTGTACCTGCCTTTCGATAATGTCGGCATCATAAACATAAAGCGGCGTGCCGTACTCTTGGGCTAAAGCCTCTAAGGATAAGCCCTGAATTTGGTAAGGGCCTTGTTGGGAAAATTGCATAGTAGTATTATTTGTTCGGGGAAAAGATAATGAAAGGGTATAAAACAAAAATTGCCTCATCAGAATCAGACGAGGCAATTTGGCAGAATAATCGAAATGTGTTATTTAAACTATCAAGTCTTATGATGCTTTTAGAGCCTCTGCACCACCCACGATTTCCAAGATTTCCTTAGTAATAGCCGCCTGACGTGTACGGTTATACGTGAGCTTCAATTGCTTGAGCAACTCTCCAGCATTTTCAGTAGCCTTATCCATAGCAGTCATACGCGCACCATTTTCAGAGGCGTTAGACTCCAACGTAGCTTTGTAGAATTGAATCTTCAAAGACGTAGGGATAAGTTCGTTTATGATATATTCTACTGATGGTTCAAAAATATAATCAACGCTTGCGCTACCAGCTTTAGCTGTTGCATCAACGTTAGAGGCTGTTTCTACGATTGGCAAAAACTGCTCTTCACGGATAATTTGCGTAGCCACGTTTTTAAATTCGTTGTAGATAAGCACGACTTTGTCATATTTACCAGAAGCAAATCCGCCCATGGCAAATTCAGCCGCTTTGCGTACAGTATCAAAGTTTAGGCTTGCAAAACTACCCACAAAGTCAGGGATACAGTTAAAGCCTCTACGCGACATAAGTTCGTAGCCTTTTTTACCAACACACAATATTTCTACATTAGCTCTGTCCACGTGTGCGTATTCGCCCGCCAACAACGCTATTGCCGATTTTACGACGTTCGCATTAAAAGCACCGCACAAACCTCTGTCCGAAGTAACAAGTACCAACAGGAGTTTGTTTACGGGTCTTTGTTGCGCAAACTGATTTTCTACTGAGCCTTCTACGCTACCTGACACATTCGACAAAACCGCAGAGAGTTTTTGCGAATAGGGGCGCATTTGCATAATAGCATCTTGCGCACGGCGCAACTTAGCCGCAGCCACCATTTTCATGGCTTTGGTAATTTGCTGTGTCGAGGTTACGGATTGTATTCTGCTTCTGACTTCCTTTAAGCTAGGCATATTGGCTTCAATTAGTTAATAAAAGCAAAGTAACTCATTACAAGCTACTTTGCTTTTATCTATGATGAGAAAATTAGTACACTTTAGACAAATCTTGAGCTACTTGGCGCAACACGTCTGTTTGCTCTTTGTCGAGCTTACCAGCACGCAACGCATCAAGCGTACCTCTGTGTTGAGCAGAAAGAACTTCCGCAAATTTTTTCTCAAATTCTCTCACTTTGTTTACTGGCACTTTGTCCAACAAACCGTTTGTAGAAAGATAAATAATCGCTACTTGTTGCTCTACAGAAACAGGTGAGAATTGAGATTGCTTCAAGATTTCAAGGTTACGACGACCGCGTTCGATAGTCAATTTCGTAGAAGCATCAAGGTCAGAACCAAACTTAGCAAACGCTTCCAATTCACGGAATTGCGCTTGGTCAAGTTTCAACGTACCAGCTACTTTTTTCATTGACTTGATTTGAGCCGAACCACCTACGCGAGATACCGAAATACCTACGTTAATCGCAGGACGGATACCTGAGTTGAACAAGTTTGTTTCCAAGAATATCTGACCGTCAGTAATCGAAATTACGTTAGTTGGGATATAAGCCGAAACGTCACCTGCTTGTGTTTCGATGATTGGAAGAGCCGTAAGCGAACCGCCACCTTTTACGATTGGGCGAAGGCTTTCTGGCAAATCGTTCATTTGTTGTGCGATGCTGTCCGAAGCGTTGATTTTCGCAGCACGCTCAAGCAATCTGCTGTGCAAATAGAATACGTCACCAGGATACGCTTCGCGGCCTGGAGGACGACGCAACAACAAAGACACTTCGCGGTAAGCTACCGCTTGTTTCGACAAATCGTCATATACTACCAAAGCAGGACGACCGCTGTCGCGGAAGAACTCGCCGATAGCTGCACCCGTAAACGGCGCGAAGAATTGCATTGGAGCTGGGTCAGCCGCAGAAGCTGCTACAACCACCGTATAAGCCATTGCACCACCTTTTTCAAGTGCGTTCACTACTTGAGCGATAGTACTTGCTTTCTGACCTACGGCCACGTAGATACAGAATACAGGTTGGCCTTTTTCAAAAAATTCTTTTTGGTTGATAATCGCGTCAATCGCAACGGCAGTTTTACCCGTTTGACGGTCACCGATGATAAGTTCGCGTTGGCCACGACCGATAGGAATCATCGCGTCAATCGCTTTGATACCAGTCTGTAAAGGTTCGTTTACAGGCTGACGATAAATTACACCTGGAGCTTTACGTTCCAAAGGCATTTCATATAGCTCGCCACTGATAGGACCTTTGCCGTCGATTGGGTTACCCAATGTATCAACAACACGTCCGCACATACCGTTACCCACTTTGATAGAAGCGATTTTACGAGTACGTTTTACAGTATCACCTTCTTTTACACCACTATAATCACCGAAAAGTACGGTACCTACATTGTCTTCTTCAAGGTTAAGCACCATGCCTTTCAAACCATTAGAAAACTCGAGCAACTCGCCCGATTGTGCTTTAGAAAGTCCATAAATACGGGCTACACCATCACCAATTTGAAGGACGGTACCCACTTCTTCAAGTTCTGCTTCAGTCTTGAAACCAGCTAACTGCTCTCTGATAATCGCAGAAACCTCGTCAGGTCTTACATCTACCATAATATATTGAGGAGAAAAAGATTATTTTTTTGAATATACAAAAGTTAAAATTATAGCAAGAGCCCAAACTCTTTACTAAATCAAATGCTCATACGATTTGTCAAGCATTTGTACTTTCAAGCCAGCAAGTTTAGACTTCACTGACTCATCTATTTGCAAATCGCCGATATTAAGCACATAACCACCAATAAGGGAAGTATCTACTTTTTCGGTAAGCTGAACTTTGCTGCTGCCTGTTTTTTGAGAAACTAATTTCTCAAAATTGGTACGAAGCTCTGGCGTAAGCGCAAAAGGAGTAACTATTTGCGCAATCTTAATGCCTTGACTTTCTGCGTATTGACTTTCAAATTGTTTGGCAATAAGAGGAAGGAACGACTCTCTATTTTTACGAGAAAGTACCTCAAAAATAGCAAGGGTGAGTTTATGTACCTTACCGAAAAAAACAGCCTTTAATATTGCTTGTTTTTTGGCATTCTGAATAATGGGGCTGCTGATAGCCATAGCCAAATCACGATTTTGTTGAACAGTTTTCGTGAATAGCTGCATATCGCGGTTTACCTCCTCAAGCGCACCTTGTTCTTGTGCTAACTCCAGTAAGGATTTTGCATATCTGGAAGCGACTCTTATATCTGACATTTTGTATGCTTTTTAGAAAAATTTAACGAAAGAACTGTTATTAGTTCTTTTTGTCCATATCACGCAAATAGCCTTCTACTAAGCTCTTTTGAGCAGAAGCGTCAGCCAATTCTTTGCGCAATACTTTTTCTGCCATTTCGATAGAAAGAGAAGCTACATAATTTTTGATGTCGGCCAAAGCTGCTGCTTTTTCGTTGTTGATAGCCAAACGAGCATTTTCCAACAAACGAGTTGCTTCTTCATTCGCTTTGTCTTTTGCTTCGATTACGATAGCAGTTGCAGTTGTTTCTGCTTCGCGCAAAACGCGGTCGCGCTCAATACGAGCTTCTTGCAAAAGTTTTTCGTTATTGGCTTGTAATGCTTGCATTTCAGAACGTGCAGCATCTGCAGCTTTCAAAGCACTTTCAATCGTTTCTTCGCGCTCTTTAAGTGTGTTAAGGATTGGTTTCCATGCCACTTTAGACAAAACAACCAAAACAATAATAAAAGTAAGGGCTTGCCAAAATATCAGACCTAAGCCGGGGGTTACTAAATCCATAATCTATCTAATAGTTTGAGGTTTTGTTTTATACGATGTCAATAATTTTGTTTAACAGGGGGTGTTGAAAAACTAAGTCCTGTGTCTAGAACTTGCGTTGCGCGACACAGGACTTTGCCATTATTTAAGGGCGATAAGCAAACAAACTACCACACCGAAAAGAGATACACCCTCGATGAAAGCAGCTGTAAGAACTACTGCACCTTGAATTTTACCAGCTGCTTCTGGTTGGCGAGCGATTGATTCCGCTGCGCTGCTACCAATACGACCGATACCCAAACCTGCGCCTAACGCTACAAGACCAGCACCGATACCAGCACCTGCAAGACCTAAAGTACTTGTTACTTCTAATAATGTATTCAACATGATACTTGAAATTTATAAATATAGTTAAACAAAAATTACAATAAATGCACAATCAAATGATTTTCAGTGAATTAATGATGGCCGCCATGACCTTCTTCGTGATGATGCTCTTCTACGGCACTACCCAAATACATTGAGCTAAGAAGCGTAAATACGTAAGCCTGAACAAAAGCAACCAGCAATTCCATGAACGACATAAGCACTACGAAAATACTACTCACCGCGCCGACTGTATAGCTTTGGAATATGAAAATCAAGCCAAGCAAACTCAAGATGATAATGTGACCCGCCGTGATGTTGGCAAACAAACGAATCATCAATGAGAATGGCTTAGTAAAAATACCAATGAACTCAATAACAGGCATCAAAGGTACAGGGATCTTTAACCACCAAGGTACACCAGGTGTATTGAATATGTGTCCCCAATATGATTTGTTACCGTTAATGGTTGTTAGAATAAAAGTAAAAACGGCCAATACAAATGTAACAGAGATGTTACCTGTAAGGTTAGCTCCACCTGGCATCAATCCCAAAAGGTTATTAAACCAAATAAAGAAAAATACTGTAAGAAGGTACGGAAGGAATTTTTCGTGCTTTGCACCAATATTTGGCTTAGCAATTTCGTCGCGAACAAATACAATAATCGGTTCAAACGCAGACTGAATACCTTTTGGTGCACCTTTAGGGTTTTTCTTGTAGCCAGCCGAAACAGTTGTAAATACTACCAATAATAAGATAGCACTAATGAACAAAGACGCTACGTTTTTTGTTATCGAAAAATCTTTGAAACTTCTACCGCTTAAAGACTCGATATGGTCGTGTTCGTTAAGTTTGTAGTCATCAAAAGTATGCGTATCATTATGAAAATTACCTGATGAAAATACTTCCAAACCTTTATCTGACGAATACAAAATAACAGGAAGCGGCAATGTTATATGTGTATGACCTATCGTAGCAAAATGCCATTCGTGAGAATCGGCTACGTGATGTAAAATTAAACTTCCTGGATTAAATTTTTCTTCTCCATGCTCTTCGTTCGCAAAAACGTTTGAAATTGAGAACAGACTCAGTATGGCCAATAGACAGATTTTTGTAAGATATTTACGAGTAAAATTAATGTTTTTCATAGATAAACTTTGGCTTCACGAATTTTGGCGCAAGTTATGTAAAAAAGATTTAATTTCAACAAGCGCATACAACAAATAGAGAAAAAGAAAGTTTGCAGTACCGACAACGATTGCACTGCGCGGCTCTGTACCGAAAAGCAAATACAAGGTAAGCAAACCAACCGAGACAAAAAGCCGCGTAAACATCCCCCCCAAATAAAACAAATAGGCTTGGTCTGAGAAGTGTTTGAGGCCATATTCAACTATAAAATGTACTAAAATAGCTATCAGAAAGAAATATCCGTGCATATACCATATATAGCGATGCAACAACGCACCTCCTTCGATTTGTCCTATTGCTAATGTAAGACCAACCGCAATAGCGAATGTGATAAAAATTGCTTTCACTCGATTATTTTTTATAGATTTTATAAATGTGGGTATTTCTTTGCCAAATCCGCAAGATACAATTTCAGATTTCCGTGGTATTGCCCCCTAAATTCTGCCTCAAATTGCGTCTGATATAGTCTATATCGACGGTACGACATAAAGTAGGTATTGTTGGGCAAATTTCCCTGTACGAAATGGTTCAGGTACAACTCTGGGAAATGAAATGAAACCGTATCCAAACGCGCAATAATATTCTCAATACACAATTGTTTTAGCTGCTGTTTTTCGGCCTCAGGCATTTGCTCCGAAAACGTCGTGTAAAGGCTGTCCAGCTTGGCCGCACCTTTCAATATATGTTGTGCGTATTTTGAATAATCGGAACGATTGTTGGCATACTGTTGATATTCGTAAGTATTCGCGCCATATTTATTTCTCAAGAAACGCAACGCACCTTGCTCGCCGATAAATGTGGCCAAATTCTCATTAAATATAGTGCTGTCTTTCACGTACAAAACTTCGTGCGTGAGTTCGTGTATAATCAGGCTCGCCAAGCCACCTTCCGAGCGTTTGAGCATATTCGACAAAACAGGGTCTTTGAACCAGCCCAACGACGACCAGCCATTTACTTCTTCCACCAACACTTCATAACCTTCTTCTTTGAGCTTGGCTTCTTCGGCCAATGCCGCATCGTGGTTAAAAAAACCTTTGTACGGCACAGTGCCCACAAATGGAAAGACCCATTGCTTCGGCTTTAGTTCGTAAGGCTTGCACGCAGTAACCACCCACAGTAAGTTTTTGCCGTGTTGATCATAAAACGTAGTATAATTATCGGAAGCAGGAACGCCCAACGAATCGAACGCAAAACGGCGTGTAGCTTGCACAATTTCCAAGCCAACGCGCAGCGTATCAGGTAATTGAGGGTTAGATAAATAGTCCTCTATCGGCTTTGCGCCTTGCACAATAAGAAACTGCCCTTTGGCCTGCGAAAGTCCATAGCCTATCAATTCGCGCTGCCATACCGCCAACAGCCCCAAAATCAATAAGATTGCGAGTAAAATTTTTTTATTCACCAGTAATCGTTTTTAAGAAAAAATTCTGCCTGTAAGTTACATAAAGGCCGTGTGAAAATTCAAATTTTTTATTAGCCAAATCGTAAAAAGGCTCAAATCTTGCCGAGAAATAAACACACTTCATTAGTTTGGACTCATGCAAAAGTCTTATTATTAACAACTCTCTTGTTTTTTCGGTGGCCAAATTGGCGATGAGCGGCAAGCTCTGCCCCGACAATTGATAAAAGGTATCGCCACGCCAAGCCTGCTGCACCGACTGATACAAAGCCCCGCCACGTGTGGATAAATAACTATCACCTTTCCAGTAACTTAGCATCAGCGTAAAAGGTTTGGTATCCACCGACAAATTAGCATACAAACCTTTGCCATTAGAATATGGCAATTGCTTTTCAAATGAAAAATTATCGTAATAAACATGCGAAACATTCGCCGATACGGCACGCCAAAAACCCGAAGGTTGCAAACGGCGCGTAACGGCCAAACCAACCGAACCGTTCAGAATGGAAGTAAGTGGCTTGTCCACCGAATCTATTTGGCCGCCTCTATGAAAAACGGTAGCCTGTAAAGGTAAGCCAATATGCCACGCATTGTTGCGCAACAAATAAATTTCTGAAGCCAAACCGCCCGAAATTTCTTCCTGATACTTGCCCGCAGGGTACAACATTCGTTGCCAGTCCACCCAAGTTTCTACTTTCGCGCGGCGATGTTTATAAGCAAACTGCACGCCGTTTTCCAGACGGTCAAGCATTATTTTTTCAAAGTCATAAAGCGGCTCAATCAGACCATGTTGCAAGCTACCTTCCAAATTCCCGAACACAAACGAGAGCGAATCGCGTTGGTATTTGAGCGAAAACGTTGGCAAAATCTTCGTGTATTTGGCATTGCCAAAATCTTTCCAAATAAAAGCCCCCGCTTCTACCCGCAAATTTTCGGACGGGAAATAAATCAGTTTGGGGTTGAGCTGATAGCCAAAAAGCGTATAGCCGTCCGCTATTTTACCAAAATATTCATTGTTTTTGAAATAATTCAGGTTGCGAAAACCAAAATACAACTTGTGTGCATCAGCAGGTTTTACTTGCAAAGAATCATTGAACATGGCATTGGGCAACTGCGCCTGCGCCTGCCACGTAAGCAAACACAAACCAAGCACGTATTTGATGGTATCAAAGCGAAAACCAAAACGCAAGTATATCAATATTTTATTAATCAAATACATTAGATGCCCCGAAAGAAACGATATAGTTGTATGAAAAAAGTCTGCAAAGAAAACAAAAAGGAGCTGTAACGCCAAAAATGTATAAAACAAAGACGCAAAACCTTTATTATTGTCTAAAAAGAAGAAAAACCGCCCAAGCAAAGCTCAGACGGTTTTTACTACAAAGAAGAAACCTATAACCAAATTATCTGTTCACTACCAATCGAGTAGCGTTACGACCTTCGTTGGTAGTAATTAAAATGCTATAAATACCGTTGTTCAATTGGCTTGTAGGCAACATGATGTCATTAGAACCTACTTCATAACGGTTGGCAGGAAGTGTAAGAACTGTTTTACCAGTTACGTCCTGAACGCTTACACTCACTTCGCTGGCTTTTTCCAAAATCACGTTTACAAATGCGTCAGCAGCCGTAGGGTTTGGATATGAGCCTAATTTGATATTTTTGTTAAGTTCTGATTTTACGCTAGTGAAACCACCCAAACGTACGTTCGAGAAACTTGCACCGCTCAACAATGGAGAGCCAGTCAAAGGCAAGAAATTCGGAGCAGTAAGGTTGAATGGAGCAGTAAGTTGCAATTGAGCAGCCGTAGCCAATGTATCATTTGCATGGTTAGCTGCAAGCAACCAGCTAGCCACATAAGCCAAATTCAAAGTAGTACCATCTACAGTTGTATCCATTGCCGTAACTGTAATATCCGAAGATGCTGGAATACCTGCAAAAACAGTATTTTGGATTTGAAGCGTATCAGATACGATATTAGCACCAGTACGTTTGCCATCGGCCAACAAACCAACTGGGAAACCAGCAAATGCACTGTTATAAATAGAACAAGCAGAGTTACGACGGATATGCGCTACGCGTTTAAATTCTGAAGAAACCACTTGGCTTGTTGATGACATTGGGCCAATCAACGTTACGTTTGAGAAGAACGGGCGAGTTTGCGGAGTGCGCATTGTGCCGTTTACGTCGTTGTCTGATTCAAAACCGTTAGAACCACTTTGGTCATGTACAAGCGTATCGCGTTGAGCTACTGCAAATTGTACGCGACCTCTGAAACCGTTATCTGTATCAAAATCATCATCTTGGCCACGTGAAGCAATCAAATATTTTGCATCAACTGTACCGCCAAACCATTCGTAAGAATCATCACCAGAGAAAGAAACTTGAATGTGGTCGATTTGCGTGCCACGACCCACCGAGTACATAGACAAACCGTTGATTTCACTATTAGCAGCAGCCGTTAAAGGTTGGCCAGGGAACTCAATACGTACGTAACGAAGCACACCCGAATTGTCGTTATCATCATTACCGCCATGCTTAGCAGCAATACCACCTTCTACAGCAGCATTAGTGCCAGTAGCAATGTTGTGTGTAGCTGCACCGCAAAGCACCAAACCACCCCAGTTACCTGGCTTACGGTTCACGCCTACTGGCGCACCTGATGTAAAAATAATTGGGTCAGCAGCAGTACCGTTCGCGTTAATTTTCGCACCGCGTTTGATAACCAAAGTACCAGTACCCGAACCACGAATAATTGTACCTGGCTCGATAGTCAAAGTAAATGAGCTATCCACGTAAGTATAACCAGAAATACGATATACGTTACGAACACCACTTGCATTGTTTTTTGTCCAAGTAGTATTGCTTGTGATGTTACCCGCAGCAATTGTTACATTGTTGAATGTTGTGCCAGCATCACCAGGATACTCAGTTGTTTTTGGGTCAAAATTTGCCCAGCCTGAAGTCCAATCCGTAGTACCAAAAGCACCTTTGTAAGTAGTTGGGGTAAAGAATTGAGCTTGCGCCGCACCCAACGACAATGCAGCAGCCAAAACGGTAAGCGTAAATTTTTTCATGAGTATAAGATGTTTAGAAATTTAATTCTTTCTTTGATTATAAGCCCATTAACAACATGAACCTGTGTCTATAACACAACGGCACAAAAGTAGAACAGCAATCTGACGGCATTTTGAAGGCAAGGTTATTTATCGGTTAAAAGCCCGTCTCAAAAAATTAAGGTTGTGTTACGAAATGCGTTTTATAGTTTACATACACTTTGCAATGCGGCTTTGTCGGTTTTTTCGTGTAGTTTTGCCGCCGATGTGGGGCATCTTATCGCTGCAACTCGCCTAAGAGTTGAAGAGGAAAGTCTGGGCAACATAGGGCAACCGTACTTCCTAACGGGAAGGAGCATAAGGTCTAAAGCCTTGTGTTACAGAAAGTGCAACAGAGAAGATACCGCCTGCTTTCGGGCAGGTAAGGGTGAAATGGTAGAGTAAGAGCCTACCGCTTTGCTGGCGACAGCAAAGGCATGGCAAACCTTACGGGTTGAAAAACCAAATAGGCTGGCGCAACTCCGCTTGCGGAGGGAAAGGGCTGCCCGCTCGATGCCAGTGGGTAGGTTGATGGAGCATTGGCGTGAGCCTCTGCCTAGATAAATGATAAGACGTTTGCCTCGTGCAAACTG
Organism: Flexibacter flexilis DSM 6793; assembly: GCF_900112255.1. NCBI lineage: Bacteria > Pseudomonadati > Bacteroidota > Cytophagia > Cytophagales > Flexibacteraceae > Flexibacter > Flexibacter flexilis. Next base: position 179,929 of record NZ_FOLE01000003.1, on the reverse strand, counting down.
ACAGAACCCGGCTTATCGCCCCACATTTTTTATTGAAAGTAAAGCCCCGAAATCCTTCCGCCAAACGAAGGATTTTTTTACACACTATAATATAAGGCGTTAGTTACCTCATGAGAAAAAAACAAAAACAAGTTCTTTTAGATAATATCACGGTGCTGGAAATGGTGGCCGAAGGCAAATGCCTTGCCCGCCACGAAGAAAAAGTAATTTTCATTGAAGGCGATGCCGTGCCCGAAGACGTGGTGAACCTGCGCATTACCAAACAGAAAAGCAGCTTTGCAGAAGCGCAAGTCGTAAGCGTCGTGAAACCCTCTCCCCTACGCCAACAGCCATTTTGCGAACATTTTGGTACGTGCGGCGGCTGCAAATGGCAACATTTGTCTTACGATAAACAATTGTTTTTCAAGCAAAAACAAGTAAAAGATAATCTGGAGCGCATCGGAAAAGTGGAGTTGCCCGAAATACAAGCCATTTTGCCAGCACCCGAAACGACCTATTACCGCAACAAATTAGAATTTACTTTTTCGGATAAACGTTGGCTCTCGTGGGAAGAGGTGAAGTCGGACGAAAACCACACCGACCGCAACGCCTTAGGTTTTCACATTCCGCGCCGATTCGATAAGATTCTGGACATTAATCATTGTTGGTTGCAGCCCGACCCTTCCAATGCGATTCGTTTGGCCATCAAAGCCTACGCCGAAGCGCACGATTTGCCATTTTTCAATTTATTGGATAAAAGAGGTTTGTTGCGTTTGCTCGTGATTCGGACGGCGCAAAGCACTGGCCAAATCATGGTGATTGTGCAATTCTATTACAACGACCGCCAAGCCATCGCGGGACTGATGACGCATCTGCAAGAAAATTTCCCGCAAATCACATCCCTGCAATACGTTATCAATCCGAAAGGCAACGAAACTTTCCATGATTTAGAGGTAAATTGTTGGCACGGACAACCTTACATTGAAGAAGAAATGGAAGGTTTGCGTTTCCGCGTAGGCCCCAAATCTTTCTACCAAACCAACAGCCTACAAGCCTACAACTTGTACAAAGTAACCCGCGACATGGCACAACTCACTGGCAATGAAGTGGTGTATGACCTTTATACAGGAACTGGCACAATTGCTAATTTTGTGGCACGCCAAGCCAAACAAGTAATCGGGGTGGAATACGTGGAAATGGCCATCGAAGATGCAAAAATCAATTCGCAGATTAACGGCATCGACAACACGCTGTTTTATGCAGGCGACATGAAAGACGTACTCAACGATGATTTTGTAAACGCGCACGCACGCCCCGACGTAATCATTACAGACCCGCCACGCGCAGGAATGCACGCCGACGTAGTGGCCATGTTGTTGCGCCTTGCGCCGCAACGCATCGTGTATGTGAGTTGCAACCCTGCCACGCAAGCCCGCGACCTTGCCTTGCTCGACGAAAAATACCGCGTTACAGCCGTGCAGCCTGTGGATATGTTCCCGCACACCTACCACGTAGAAAATGTGGTGGCATTGGAACGTAAGGACTAATGTTACGCCCAAGCCAACATTTATTTTATTGAATAAAATCACAGATTTTCAGTCTTTTGGGCAATCAATCCAAAAGACTGTTATCTTTTTATTTATCAGAATATTGTACCTTCACCGAACAAATTCTAAAGATAAATTGCCGTTAGATTTTTCGCCTCGCCCATGACTACGCAAGAAAAATACATCAACCCTTTCACGGACTTTGGTTTCAAGAAACTGTTTGGTTCAGAACCAAACAAAGACCTGTTAGTGAGCTTTTTGAATGAAGTGTTAAAACTTGGCATCACAGAACTTACCTACAAGAAAACAGAACATTTGGGCGCGTCGGATTTGGACAGAAAAGTCATTTTTGACTTATACTGTGAAAATGAGCAAGGCGAAAAATTCATCGTGGAGTTGCAAAAAGCCCGACAAAGTTTCTTTAAAGACCGTTCCATTTTTTACGCTACGTTCCCGATACAAGAACAGGCCGAAAAAGGCGATTGGAACTACGAACTAAAGGCGGTTTATACCGTCGCAATTCTGGATTTTTGCTTTGATGACCATTACAAAAATGATTTGAAAGTAGAAGTTCAACTAAAGGACAAGGCGCAAAACCGTGTTTTTTATGAAAAACTCACGTTTTTGTATTTGCAAATGCCCAATTTCCAAAAGTCTGAAAGCGAACTGGAAACACTGGAAGACAAGTGGTTATACTTGTTAAAGAATTTGCATAAGTTACAAAATCGTCCCGTGCGATTGCAAGAACGTGTCTTTACACAGGCGTTCGAGACGGCAGAATTGGCGAAACTGGACGCAACAGAGCGCACGGCCTACGAGGACAGTTTGAAATATTATCGTGATGTCAAAAACTCACTGGACACCGCCAAAGAAGAAGGACGTGAAGAAGGACGTGAAGAGGGCATTGAAATTGGCAAGGAACTTGGCCGCGAAGAAGGCATTGAGATTGGCAAAGAGTTAGGTGAAGAAGTAGCTAAAATCAAAGGGATTCAAAAGGCACTTTTGCGAGGCAAATTGACAATTGAAGAAATTGCCGAAGACTTCGATACACCCATCGAATTTGTACTGAAAATAAAAAACAACCCTGATTTATAAAACAATCGCCATTTCCCAACCAACTCAAAAACAAATTCTTAAAGATTCAAAATGCAAAGTCCATCGCAACTGCTACTCCAAAAATTCCCGTTCGAACCCACCGAAGGACAATTCCGACTTTTTCAGTATCTGGATATTTTTTTGTTGGACAAAGAAAATGAGTATCAGGCCTTTTTGTTGCGAGGCTACGCAGGCACGGGCAAAACCACCGTATTGAGTCGTTTGGTCAAAATCGCCTCGCGTTTCAACTATCGCGCGCACATGATGGCACCCACAGGCCGCGCCGCAAAGGTCATGAGCAGTTATTCGCAGCGCAACGCCTTCACCATTCACAAAACCATTTATCAACAAACCGCCGACAGCTATACGGGTTTGTTGTCTTTCAAACGCCAAAAAAACTATTACAAAAATACGCTGTTCATCGTGGACGAAGCATCTATGGTACAAAACGAACCCGACAATATGGGCAATGGTTTGTTACGGGATTTGGTCGCTTTTGTCTTTGAAGATAGCAGTAACAAACTCTTGATTGTCGGTGATTCGGCGCAGTTGCCCCCCGTAAACCAAAACATCAGCCCTGCGCTTGATGCCAATTATCTGCGCGACACCTTCGGCCTCAACCTCCTCGAACACGAGCTTACCGAAGTGGTGCGACAGCAACAAGAATCGGGTATTTTGCGCAATGCTACCATGTTGCGCCAACATATCAACCGCCGAGACTTTAATATTGAATTTCAAACCAAAGGTTACCGAGACATTTTCAAGATGAGCGGCGACCGATTGCCCGACGGACTCGAATACGCTTATAGTAAATACGGCCACGAAAACGTTGCGATTATTTGCCGCAGCAACAAACAAGCCGTACAATACAACAAGTTTATCAGAACCAGCATTTTAGGACGAGAATCCGAACTTGACGCAGGAGATTTGATTATGATTGTGCGCAACAATTACACTTGGCTCGACGAGACCGCCCCCGCGGGCTTTTTGGCCAATGGCGATTTTGCGGAAGTGTTGCGTGTCCGCCAAATAGAGGAAATGCACGGCTTCCGATTCGCTACTTTGCGCCTGCGTTTGCTCGATTATCCAGACCAAGAGCCTTTTGAGGCGAAAGTATTGCTTGATACGCTACATTCCGAGCAACCTAATCTTTCGCAAGCCGACAATCGTCTCTTGTACGAGTCTGTTTGCGCCGACTACTCCGACGTTGAAAACAAGCGAAGCCGTAACGAACAAATCCGCATCGACCCCTATCTCAATGCCTTGCAAGTAAAATTTGCCTACGCGCTTACTTGCCACAAATCACAGGGCGGCCAATGGAAAGCCGTGTTTGTGGAGCAAGGCTACCTCAACGACGACATGATAAACGTTGAGTTTTTGCGTTGGCTCTACACGGCCATTACACGTGCTGAGTCCGAATTATTTCTAATGAATTTCGCCGAACGCTTCTTCAAATAAGAAATGAAGTACAACTCTCTTTATCTTTTATGGTAGAGCCTGCCAAACAAAACAAACTTTATAGGTTTATAAAACAAATAAGGGTTAAATAAGACATTCTTTAGGCTTTATGAATTACTTAACCTAATTGATTCTCTGGTTTTATTGGGTTTCAAAACAATCTTTAAGTTATTAAATATATTCGGGCTTAATTTTTTTCTATTTTAATTAAAATACTCATACATCTACCCGATAGTTTTTATATTAAACCTTCCAAAAGAATTGTATATTCTTCTTTTTTTATAAATACACACGATTGTGCGTACCTTTTGCCTTCCTGAATTTACCTTTTGCCTTCCTGAACTTACCTTTTGACTTCCTGAACTTACCTTTTGACTTCCTGAACTTACCTTTTGACTTCCTGAACTTACCTTTTGACTTCCTGAACTTACCTTTTGACTTCCTAAACTTACTTTTTGCCTTCCTAAACTTACCTTTTGCCTTCCTAAACTTACCTTTTGCCTTTCTTCTCAGCACATATACACGGGCTTGTATATTCTTTAACTAATTTTCAAGCGCACCATCAAAAAGCCCTCCCCAATGGGGAGGGTTGGGTGGGGTTTTTAATACTTTGCACAGAGCTAAGCACATAATTTTGTCCTTTTCCATGCAAAACCAATGTTTTTGTGTAACTTTCTTGTAGAATGAGGCGGCGGCAATCAATAAATATTATCAGGCAAATAGCGCAATGGCTTATCTGTATGGCATTGGCGATGCCGTGCGGGGAGGTATTTGCCCAAACGCCTACCACTTGGACGGTGGACAGCATCCGCATCGAAGGCAATCGCCGCACAAAGCCGTACATTATCCTTCGTGAACTCACAGGTTTGTTTGCTGGCGATACTGTACGCGTAGATACGGCCTTACTTTTTCGCCAAAACGCCAACCAAATTTACAATACACAACTTTTTTTGGACGCACGTGTACGTTCCGTTCCCACAGCAGACAGCACAACGCACCGCCGCAACATCATCATCACGGTTTCAGAACGTTGGTACACCTTTCCTTTCCCGATTATAGAACTTGCCGACCGTAGTTTTAACGAATGGTGGTACAATCGCGGTGCGGACTTGCGCCGCATCAACTATGGCATACGTTTCACCCAAAACAATTGCAGAGGCCGCAAAGAAACCTTCAAAGCAACCTTTCAATGGGGCTTTACGCACAAGTTAGAAGCAGCCTATACTATTCCATATATTAACCGAAAGCTCAATTCGGGGCTGATGTTGGGCATTTCCTACATCACCAACAACAACATTGCATACATCACCGAAAACAATAAACTTTTATTCTTCAAAAACGATACGAAAGTAGCCCGCACGCGCTTTATTACGCGACTTGCCTACGATGTGCGCCAACATATTTTTGGTTCGCATCATGCAGAAATTGGTTGGGCAAGAAATACCGTAGTGGATACGGTGGCGCGTTGGCTTAATCCGTCGTATTTCGGCAATGGCTCAAAGGTGCAGCATTTCGGATATGTGGCGTACCGTTACAGTTACGACCGCCGCGACCGCAAGCCTTTTGCCCGAAAAGGGTTTTATTTTATTTGGGAAATAGAAAAATGGGGACTTTCCCCCAAAGCCAATGTACAGTCTGGTGCTACTCGCCTTACGTTTAGTTATTTCAAAACGCTTTCGCCCAAATGGTTTTGGGGCATACGCACCGAAGCCGAATGGCTTTTTACGCCCACACTACCCTACTACAATTACAAAACACTGGGTTATGATATGCGCGTAGTGCGTGGCTACGAAAAATATGTAGTGGAAGGCCGTGCACCTGTGCTGGTCAAAAACTCGTTTCGGTACAAATTTTTGGATAAAAACTGGCATTATGGCGGCTGGAAACGCATCCCGAATCAGTTCCGCAGTGTGCCACTCCAACTTTATTTGCAAGGGCATGGCGATTTGGGCTATGTCTATCAACCGCAACACGAAGCCATTAACGCACGCCTCAGCAACACGCTATTGGCGGGAGTTGGCGCGGGTTTGGTGGTTGTTACGTTTTATGATTTGGTTTTTCGGTTTGAATACAGCCTAAACCGACAAGGCGAACGAAATATGTTTTTTTACCTCAACACAGATATTTAAGGCACTTCGGGCGGGATTTTTTTAGTAAAAAATCCCGCCCGAAAAACTATTTGGATTAGCGGCGATGTTTGCGACCGCCTCGGTCGTTGCCACCACCCGAAGTCTTCGCGCGGGCAGGCATTTGGCTTGTTCCCGCAAACTCCAAATCAATGGTGCGCTTGTCCAAGTCCGTATTTTTTACGCGCACTTGCACTTTGTCGCCAAAAGCCAAAATACGTTTTTTATGCAACCCGATAGCGCGATAATTTTCTTTGTCGTACTCGTAATGGTCGTCGGAAAGGTCGCCAAAACGTACCATGCCTTCGCATTTGGTTTCGGTAATTTCCACATAAACCCCCCATTCCGAAATACCAGAAATGACACCGTCAAAAATTCGGCCTTCTTCCTGCATACGCATAAACTCGACTTGTTTGTATTTGATGGAGGCGCGTTCGGCTTCGGAGGCGCGGCGTTCCATGTCCGAACTGTGGCGGCATTGCATTTCCAACAAAACAGCATCGGCAGGCTGGCCACCGTCCAAATAATGCTGTAAAAGCCTGTGTACCATTACGTCTGGGTAGCGGCGAATCGGTGAAGTGAAGTGCGTGTAATGCTTAAAGGCCAAACCAAAGTGACCAATATTTTCAATCGTATAACGCGCTTTGGCCATCGTGCGCACGGCCAAACTCTGCAAAGCATCTTGTTCGGGCTTGCCTTCCACGTCGGCGATAAGGCTGTTGAGTGAGTCGGAAATATGACCCTCTTCTACACTTAATTTGTACCCAAATTTTTTGACAAAATTCGAGAACGTCTGCATTTTCTGCGGGTCTGGCGCGTCGTGAACACGATACACCATCGTATTTTTAGGGCGGTCTTTTTTCTGATTAAAGACAAATTCCGCTACTTTTTTATTGGCCAACAACATAAAATCTTCTACGAGTTTATGCGCGTCTTTGCGTACTTTCGGGATTACGGCCAAAGGCTTGCCCGTCTCGTCGAGCTTGAAGCGAACTTCTGGCGTTTCAAAACCAATCGAACCTTTACGGAAACGCTCTTCGCGAAGTTTGTGGGCTAATTCATTGAGCAACAATACTTCTTTTGCAAAATCACCTTCGCCAGTTTCCAAAATTTCTTGTGCTTCCTCGTAAGTAAAACGGCGGTCGGAGTGAATAACTGTGCGGCCAAACCATTGGTCTTTCACGCGAGCATTTTTGTCCAGCTCAAACACCGCCGAAAACGTAAATTTGTCTTCGTGTGGGCGCAGCGAACAAAGTTCGTTCGAAAGTTTTTCGGGCAACATTGGCACTACCCTATCCACCAAATACACGGACGTGGCGCGGCGGTAGGCTTCAGCCTCCAACACCGTGTTGGGGCGTACATAATGGCTCACGTCGGCGATGTGTACGCCTACTTCCCAGTTGCCGTTTTCGAGCGTGCGCAATGAAATGGCATCGTCAAAATCTTTGGCATCAATGGGGTCTATGGTAAATGTGGTTACTTTACGGAAATCGCGGCGACGTGCAATTTCTTCGGCAGGAAGTTCGGTGCTAATGGCGTTGGCTTCGGCATCAACGTTTTCTTCAAAACGAGCAGGCAACCCAAATTCGGCCAAAATCGAGTGCATTTCAGCATTATTTTCGCCTGCTTTGCCCAAAATTTCGGTTACAACGCCTTCGGGGTTGCGGATGTCGTTGCCAAAATCCATGACTTTGACGATGACCTTATCGCCGTGCTGGGCTTGGCCAATGCCTTCAGACGGAATGAAAATATCCACGTGCATTTTGCGCGTATCGGGCACGACAAAAGCCAATCGGCGATTGATTTCGAGCCTTCCGACAAACTCATGTCGGCGACGTTCCAGAATTTCGTCCACTTCCCCTTCTTGGCGCGAGCGGCGACCCGCTTTGTAGAGGCGCACACGCACTTTGTCGCCGTCAAGGGCTGCGTGCAGGTGTTCTGCATCAATTTTTATATCTTCTTCGCGGCCTTCGCAGATGATGAAAGCAAAACGCGGATTAACAAAATCCACGACACCTTCCACGTATTCGTATTGAGGCGTGGCCATAAACTGTTCGTGAGAAGTAAGAATAATGCGGCCATTGCGCACCAATTCTTCTAAAACATTGCCTAAAGCAATTTTTGCGGGCTTTGAGTGGGCTTCGAGTTTGTTAGCTAATTGCTTGAAAGTAAACGTAACTCCTTGGTTTGCTTCGAGCAGTCCCAATACCACTGTGGTATCGGGGAGTGCATTGTTTGTTTTATTTTTCATTATAACTTAAAAATTGTAAGTAAATGCCACAGAAAGACATCGGACATTTAATTGAAATAGGGTTGAAAAATGCTGCGGCTGGGACGCAAGACCTAAAACTTATATATTTTGTAAAATACTGATACTGAATATTTAAAAGTATTTTTGTGCGACGAATGTAGAATCAAGTAAAAATCAATTTGAGATAATATAGCTTTTTTTGGGAAGAAATACAAATAATTCTCATTATTTTTTTGAACAAAGCCCCGCAATACTAACAGAGAAAAGAGGTAAAAAAAATTTCAGAAACCAGTGTAAACGTATATATTGCAAGGTAATTTGGCCGTAGTGCTACCCTAATTTTTTCAAAAAACCGATATAATACCAATATTGGAAAGAGTTTATGAAAAAACGTTTCTCTAATTTTTCTATTCGGCAAAATATTTTACTGCTGTTCAGTGGTTTGCTTTTGGGTTGTTTGGTATATTTTTTTATTACCAGACATTATTTTAATGTACTTGCGGAGAGAGAGTTACAACTTGACGTAATTAGCTTTAATCGTTCTTTAGTTCAAAAAATGTTGCTTGATGCCGAACAAATCACGCAACAGAAACCCGATGCCAAAGAGAATTTGCGAACCGCCATTAACGAATATCAAAAACGTTTGAACATTACTTCACACGGCGGTCGCGACCTAAGAATCACCAACGGCATACGCCTCCACCCTTCCGAAAATCAAGACAAAAAATTATTGCAAGAGCTTGAATCTCAATGGAAACCCTACAAAGCCGAATTAGAAGTTTTGTTGCGCGAGCCGCTGCAAATTGATAGCAGCTACGAGGTAGAAACTGAAGTAGAAATTCCTGTGTCCGATTCTGTCCAAACGGATTCGGCGGCCATGCCACAATATACCACTGTTACCAAAACAGAAGTGGCCTCAATTCCGAATCCAGCGGTACGCAATGCCATGAAAACCATTGTATCGCAAAGCCCAGAACTTTTTAAAAGAACCAACAATGTAGCCAATTTCTTTTTCCGAGAATTTGAAGAGTCCGAAACAGAGTTTGAATATATTTTGATATTAGTGGTTAGTTTAAGTGCTGGCTCTGTCATCTTTGCTTATCGGTTCTTACAAAAACAACTTTTGCAGCCGCTCACACTCATCGAAGAAGCTGCCGATCAAATTTCCAAAGGCAATTTGAATAGCACAATTGAGTACTCTGCTCAAAATGAAATAGGTAAAGTATCGTTGGCTATCAACAATTTAGCAGCAAATTTGCGCAATGCAGCAGAGTTTGTAAAGAAAATCGGGGACGGCAATTTGGACACTCGACTGTCCGAAGAAAAAGAAAATAACCTGCGCGAAAATAGCTTATCAGGTGCGTTGGTGGCCATGCGCGAGCAAATGAAAACCGTAGCCGAAAACGAACGTCAACGCAATTGGACGACTGAAGGGCTTGCCAAATTCGTGGATATTTTCAGACACAATACCGAAAATCTCAATGAGTTTTCTTTCAATATTATTTCTAACATTATTCACTACGTGAAAGCTAATCAAGGTGGTATTTTCTTGGTCAATGATGACAACGAACAAGACAAACACTTGCAACTCATGGCTTCTTACGCGTTTGGTCGCCAGAAGCACAACGAACAACGCATTGAGTTTGGAGAAGGCCTAACGGGACAATGTTATTTAGAAAAACAAAGTATTTTCATTACAGAAATTCCTGAAGAATTTGTGCGCATTACCTCAGGTTTGGGCGGTGGCAATCCGCGTTGCTTGCTGTTTGTGCCACTCAAATTAGAAGATAAAGTATTGGGAGTAATTGAGTTAGCCTCTTTCCAAGTGCTAAAACCTTTTGAAATTGCCTTTTTGGAGAAATTGGCTGAAAATATCGCCTCTACGTTAGCTTCTGTGAAAATTAACCAACACACCAAACGCCTATTGGAGGAGTCGCAGGAAATGACCGAACACATGCGAGCGCAAGAAGAAGAAATGCGTCAAAATGTGGAAGAATTGGAAGCCACACAAGAGGAAATGGCGCGTAAAGAATCAGAATTACGTCGTTTGTTTGAAGATAGCCAACGCGCAGAAGAAGAATCTAAGCGCAAAAACGAAGAAATGCAGGAAAATATAGAGGCTATGCGCGCCGCGCAATTGGATATGAGCCGTTTGTCTAAGCTATACAACGAAAAAGAACAGCAATTCAACAGCCTTACTTCTCGTATTCCTGTCGTCCTTATTTCACTTAAATATACGCCCGAAACACGCCAAACAACAGTATCCTTTATTTCAGCTCCTGCCAAAACTTTATTAGGGATAGACATAAAGACTTTTACAGAAAAGCCTTATGACAACATTTGGGCGGCATTGGGTATAGATGCAGAAGCACACAAAGAGCTTGACAATGACTATTTAGCAGCCAAACCACAAGGACTTCATCTTATTGCCTATGGCCATAACTTGCAAAATCAGCAACCTCATACGCTTAAATTGGACTGGGCACCAAGTATTTTACGCGATGATACAGTGTTATGGAATGGCGTAATATCGCCAATAGATGAGCTTTGGGCAGAAAAGCAAGCGCAAGAAGAAAAAATCAAGGCATTAGAAGCCGAAATCAAAAAGTTGAAAGGAGAGTAATTTCTTCAATAATATTTCGCTCAAACAAAAAGCAAGTTCTTCATTACGAGGAACTTGCTTTTTGTTTTTTATATCAAAAGAAAATTATTTGCTTGCTGCAAAATGCTTGAAGAACAACGGAATCGTTTCGATGCCTTTGTAATAGTTGAAAAGGCCATAATGTTCGTTTGGCGAGTGCAACGCGTCCGAATCCAAACCAAAGCCCATCAAGATACTTTTTACGCCTAATTCGCGCTCAAAAAGAGCCACAATCGGAATACTTCCGCCGCCGCGTGTCGGAATTGGTTTTTTACCAAAACTTTCTTCCATTGCTGCGCTGGCCGCCAAATACGCCGACGAAGTCGGAGGCATCAAATACGGCTCGCCGCCATGATGTGGCGTAACTTTCACTTTCACCGATTTTGGCGCGATGCTTTCAAAATGTTTGGTGAAAAGTGCCGTAATTTTGTCGGTTTGTTGATTCGGTACAAGGCGCATCGAGATTTTGGCGTTGGCCTTAGACGGCAATACCGTTTTGCTGCCTTCGCCGATATAACCGCCCCAAATACCGTTGCAATCAAGCGTTGGGCGTGAACCTGTACGCTCCAAAGTGCTGTAACCAGCCTCGCCTCTTACGTCGTTGATATTCAAATCTTTTTTGTACGCTTCCAAATCGAAAGGCGCAGCGTTAAGGTCATTACGTTCTTGTTCGGAAAGAACTACCACATCATCATAGAAATTCGGGATAGTGATATGGCCGTTTTCGTCGTGAAGGCTGGCAATCATTTGCGCCAATACATTGATTGGATTTGCCACAGCACCGCCATAAACGCCTGAGTGTAAGTCGCGATTTGGCCCCACTACTTCCACTTCCAAGTAGCTCAAACCACGCAAACCTACGTCAATCGAAGGCACATCGTTGGCTATAATAGACGTATCCGAAATCAAAATTACATCCGATTTGAGACGCTCTTTATTTTCTTTCACGAAAGTACCCAAGTTAGCCGAACCGACTTCCTCTTCACCTTCAATCATAAATTTTACGTTGCAAGACAGCGAATTTGTGGCCATCATGGTTTCGAAGGCTTTCACGTGCATGTACATTTGGCCTTTGTCGTCGCAAGAACCACGTGCAAAAATTGCTCCGTCGGGGTGAATTTCTGTTTTCTTAATCACAGGTTCGAATGGCGGAGAATCCCAAAGTTCGTAAGGGTCGGCGGGCTGCACGTCATAGTGGCCATACACCAACACCGTTGGCAAAGTTGGGTCTATGATTTTTTCGCCATAAACAATTGGGTAACCAGCCGTTTCGCAAACTTCCACTTTGTCTGCACCTGCGGCTACGAGTTTTTCTTTAATAAATTCGGCAGTACGCAACACGTCGCCTTTAAATTTGCTGTCAGCACTCACCGACGGAATACGCAACAAGTCGAACAATTCGCTCAAGAAACGTTCTTTGTTAGCTTCAATATATGCCTTCATAATCAGGAATGATTTTAGGATTTTCTTTGAGAAATATACTCAAAAACGTATGAGTTTTGGGATAATTAGATACTGATAATCAACGTAAAATATATTTTCCAAGCCCCCGAAAAAGAGCTTGGAAAATATAACTCAGCACTTACGCGCCAATGGTTTTAGCGTATTCTTCCGCCGACATCAACGTATCGAGTTGCGAAGCGTCCGAAAGATTGATTTTTACCATCCAGCCTTTGCCGTAAGGGTCAGAGTTCACCAATTCGGGCGTAGCTGTAAGCTCTGGATTCACTTCCAAAATTGTTCCTGACACAGGCAAAAACAAATCAGAAACTGTTTTTACGGCTTCAACTGTTCCGAAAATGTGATTTTGAGCCACTTCTTGGCCTTCTGTGGTAATGTCCACGTACACAATATCACCCAATTCTTTTTGAGCGAAATCGGTAACACCAACGTAAGCAACATCACCTTCTACGCGAATCCACTCATGGTCGGCGGTGTACTGTAATTCTTGTGGAATTGTCATTTTGGTAGCTGTTTTGGGAAGGAAATTTTTTGACGTTATTGTTAATGAGGGCGAAATTATCAAATTATTTTGGTTCTCTAAAAATATTGCTGTTTACAAGTGCGTAAATCGCAATCGTTCGCTTTATTTTTTTGATTGTCAGATATTTAAAGATTCCTTACATCTCTTTTAATTCTTCTAACAAATTCTATTACTTTACTCCAAACACTCACAGACATTAGCGACCTTAAACGATGGAAAAAAAGATATTATTAGTAGAAGACGACATCCTTGTATTAAAATTTTTAACCAAAGTACTTGAGCAACACGGCTACTCCATTGTGGCCACAGCCAGCGACGCGGTGCAAGTATTCTCTTACCTTACTAGCAACGAGGTAGATTTGATACTCATGGATATTCAAATCAGCGGGGATTTGGACGGCGTGGAAACAGCCAAAAAAATTCAGGAAATAAAAGATATACCCATCATCTACCTTACTTCCAGTTCGGACGCAGAGACCATCGAAAGAGCCAGTCAAAGCGGGGCGTATGGCTATTTGCCCAAGCCAATAGACCGACATTCGCTGTTTTCTACCATTGATCTGGCGATTTACAAACACTCGATGGAGCAGCTACTCAAACAAAAAAATGCCCAGTTAGATATGATTTTGAGTAGTACGCAAGACATCGTTTGGTCTGCGGATTTGGAAAACAATACGATGCCCTACATAAATGCCGTAGCCGCCAAAATTTATGGGCAATCCACTGAGCCCTTAGAAAAAGATTTAAATTATTGGAAAAATATTGTCCATCCAGACGATCACGACAAGATTAGAATTATTTTTTATAAATCTGAAAATACACAAATAGACTATCGAATTATTAGACCCAATGGCGAGACACGTTGGTTATCAGACCATATTTCATTTAGACATAACTCTTTGGGTAAATTAGTCGGCGTAGATGGTATTGCACGCGATATTACGGAACAGAAGAAAATTCAGGATGAACTTTTACTTCACAACAAAGCACTAGATACTACCTTAGATGCTGTTTGTATCGGTAATATGACAGGCAAAATTACTTATGGAAATGCGGCACTATCTAAGTTGTTTGGATTCCGAGAAAATGACACACAAGTACTTGAGCAGCACCGCTTTATGTTTATTGATAATACAGTAGAAGATAATATTAGCGAACATATTAATTGCAACGAAAACTGGGCAACTCAAACCCAGATTTTTAACAGGCAAGGAGATTCTATCCCTATCTTACTGAAAGTCAGCATTATTTATAATCAAAAAAATGAAAAAGTTGGTTTTATGCGCACCTATAACGATTTGCGCGAACAAATGAAAATCCAACAATTTATCAGAGATAAAGAAATAGCCGAACACACCGCCGCACTCAAACAACAGTTTTTAGCCAATATGAGCCACGAAATCCGAACGCCCATGAATGGCATTATTGGTCTTACTGATTTTTTGCTAAAAGGAAATTTAGAATGTGAGCAACGCGAGCAGCTTACCATTATCAAACAATCAGCGGATTACTTGCTTACATTGCTCAATGACATTTTGGATTTGTCCAAGCTGGAAGCAGGCAAAACAATTCTTTACCCAGAAATCGCAGCCACAGACCGCATTTTCGCACAACTAAAAGGAATGTTTGGGCATTTGGCTGACCGCAAAGGCCTGAAACTTCAGTTCAAATTGGGGGAAAATCTTCCCTCCCATGTAATGGCTGATGCCAAACGTGTCATGCAAATTTTTGCGAATTTACTTTCTAATGCCATCAAATTCACCGAAAAAGGCAGCGTATCCATTTCGTTAGAAAACTATTTTAGCAAGGATGATCGCCTTTGGCTCAAAGCTGAAGTCCGAGATACGGGTATTGGCATTAAAGCAGATAATATTGAATCTCTTTTTCAAAATTTCACACAATTGGATGACTCCCTTTCGCGCAAACACGAAGGAACAGGACTTGGACTAGCCATTGTACGCGAATTAGTGGAGTTGATGGAAGGCCAGATTACAGTAGAAAGCGAGCTTGGAAAAGGAAGCTGTTTTAAATTTTTCTTTAAAGTAGAATTGGTTCCCCAAGCGGCCATCATTTCACATAATAGTGAAGCACAAAACAATAAAATGCCACAATTAGCCGAAGGAATCAGAGTATTATTAGTGGAAGATAACTCTGTTAATCAAAAAGTAGCCTCGCTTTGGTTAGAAGCAGAAGGCTGTATCGTGCGCATTGCCAACAATGGACAAGAAGCCTTAGATATTTTTGAAGAAAATCTGTTCGACATCATTTTGATGGACATACAAATGCCCATCATGGACGGGATTACGGCAACACAAATTCTAAAAAAACGGTATCAAAACCTGCCTCCAATTATTGCAGTAAGTGCCAATGCCTTAGATGGCGATAAGGAACGTTATATAGCACAAGGCTTGGATGATTATTTGGCCAAACCAGTACAGTCTCATAACTTCTTGGGACTTATAGACAAATGGTTCAAAAACGAAAACTTCAAGCCTGAAAATACGACTAACAAGCCCGTAATAGATGAGGCCAAGAGTTGGAAAACTGCTCCTATTTTCAATCCAAATGCTTTAGCATTTGCGCTCAAAAGCCCTCAAAAAATCATGACATTAGAAATGCTATATGAATCGTTAGAAACAGATCTTACCACACTGATTAGTAATTCTTTACTGGCAGAGCAAACACACGATTCTGAGCAATGGCAACGTGAAATTCACACGATCAAAGGTCTGTGTGGGACAATGGGAGCTAGTCGTTTGCATGAGTTATGCAAACTCATCGACAAGCACCTAAAAGCTAAAGAAACCCCTTCTGCTAGTTTACTGCAACAGCACTTGGAAGAACAGTATCAGTTTTTAATGTTAGAGTTTAGAAAGTTTATAGAAAACGAAAAAGCCCAACCATAAGGTTGGGCTTTTTGTATATAAGTATTTTGTAAAATCAAAATCTTAGTAGTTACGTCCAGCTTGGATCATCGCGCAACGGAAACCGATTGTTGAGCTTGACGAATCTTGTGCCCAGAAGCGACGGTTACCAGGAGAACACCAGTAAGGAGTATCAGCCCAAGAACCACCTTTGTAAACACGCGGGTGAACATTTTCAGCACCAAGAGACATACTTCTTGGGTCTGCGTTAGTAGCACCTTTAGACATTGTGAACTGGCCAATAAGCGAGTTTTTAGGGTCATAAGGTTTTACTTCATCGCGGTATTCGTTACGACGCATTGGGTTCAAATCTTCAAAGTCTTGGAAAGACAATGGGCGATAAACGTCAAGTACCCATTCATTTACGTTACCAGCCATGTTATACAAACCGAAATCATTCGGAGGGTATTCATAAACTTGTGCCGTAATCATCGCGCCGTCATTTAGTTTGCCAGCGATACCAGCATAGTCACCACGTCCGCGTTTGAAGTTAGCAAGCATTGTACCCATTGCTTTTCCATAAGGGTTACGAACTGCGTGTCCGTCCCAAGGATAAAGACGTTTGTGAGTTTGATTTTCGTCGTTATACTGCGTACCGATAAGGGCTTGCGCTGCATATTCCCACTCAGCTTCAGAAGGAAGACGATAATCAGGAACAACTACACCAGATTCCAAAGGAATACGTTCGCCACCTGCTGGGGCTGCGCCACCTGCTGCTGCTGGAGCACCACCACCACCTGTTGAGAAACCTGCGTCTTCAGCCAATTTTTGGTTTACAACGCTTGTACGCCAACGGCAATAATCATTCGCCTGATTCCAAGAAACACCTACTACTGGGTAGTAACGGAAACCTGGGTAACGCAAATAGTGATCACGGTAAGGATCGTTAAACGAAAGCTCTTTTACCCAAACAGTAGTGTCAGGGCGAGCACGTTCCCAAATACCTGGGTCTTGTGCAGAGTCCGTTTTCAGATAGTGCATATATTCCAACCAGTGGATATTGGCGATTTCTGTTTCGTCCATGAAGAACGATTGAATAGTAACAGTTCTTTCGACGTTGTCGCGTGCGTACATTACGTCCTCTTCAGAAGAACCTAACACAGTGCGACCACCCTCAATATAAATCATACCGGGAGCTGGCGGTTGGCCTTTGTACTCGTTCACCACGAAGCCTTCATCGCCTTCGCTTTGGCCGTATTCTAAGCCAGTGGCGGTACTTTTAGAACCCGGATTCACACTTGTGGGCTTTTGTTTAGAACAAGCAGAGAACAACATCATACCTGCTAACAAGTACGACGCGCCTTGCAAAATGTGAATTCTTTTCTTCATAAACCTGTTGTATTAAATTAAATTCCTAAAAATTTCCGATAAATGTACGACAAATAAATATTTAGTACAACTATTATGTAATAAATATTTATAACGCAGCTTCGGCTAACACCGTTACTTTATTCTTCAAAACCTCCACTACACCACCTTCTACGGTAAATGTCTTGTCTGATTGGCCACCTTTGATAGTAATTTTACCTTTTCCTAAAGCACTAATCATAGGAGCATGGTTTTCTAATACCTCAAAAAGGCCGTCTCCACCCGGAAATTGAGCAGAAATAACCTCGCCTTCAAATACCTTACGGTCTGGGGTAACTATTTCTAAAAACATAATATTATAAGTTTTCAATGTGAGAATATAGCCGATAATAAATCATCTAAATTTATTATCGGCTATTTACACAATATATATGTGTGATGCTGGAGAGGCTAATTATTTAGCTTCAGCCATCAATCTTTCACCTTTTGCGATGGCTTCTTCGATGCCACCAACCAAGTTGAAGGCAGCTTCTGGCAAGTGGTCATATTTGCCATCCATAATCATATTAAAGCCTTTGATAGTATCTTTAATATCAACCAACGCGCCTTTCAAACCTGTAAATTGCTCGGCCACGTGGAATGGTTGAGACAAGAAACGTTGAACACGACGTGCGCGGTGTACAGTCAATTTATCATCTTCAGACAATTCGTCCATACCCAAGATGGCGATAATGTCTTGTAATTCTTTGTAACGTTGCAAAAGTTCTTTCACACGTTGCGCACAGTTGTAGTGTTCCGCACCCAAAACGCCAGGGTTAAGGATACGTGAAGTAGAATCCAATGGATCTACCGCAGGGTAAATACCCAACTCAGCGATTTTACGAGAAAGTACTGTGGTTGCGTCCAAGTGAGCGAATGTTGTCGCTGGAGCAGGGTCAGTCAAGTCATCGGCAGGAACGTAAACGGCCTGTACTGAAGTGATAGAACCACGTTTTGTAGAAGCGATACGCTCTTGCATCGCACCCATTTCCGTAGCAAGTGTTGGTTGGTAACCTACCGCTGAAGGCATACGACCCAAAAGGGCTGATACTTCAGAACCTGCTTGTGTGAAACGGAAAATATTATCAATAAAGAAAAGAATGTCGCGACCTTGACCTTGTCCGTCACCATCGCGGAAGTATTCGGCTACTGTAAGACCAGACAAAGCTACACGAGCACGTGCTCCTGGAGGTTCGTTCATCTGACCGAAGATAAATGTAGCTTGCGACTGTTGCAAAGCATTCATATCTACTTTGCTCAAATCCCAACCACCTTCTTCCATTGAGTGTTTGAATTCCTCTCCGTATCTAACGATACCAGCTTCAATCATCTCGCGCAAAAGGTCATTACCTTCGCGAGTACGCTCGCCTACACCCGCAAACACAGACAAACCTTCATAAGCCTTTGCAATATTGTTGATAAGCTCTTGGATAAGAACGGTTTTGCCTACACCAGCACCACCGAACAAACCAATTTTACCACCTTTTACATAAGGCTCAAGCAAGTCGATTACTTTGATACCTGTAAAAAGTACCTCTTCAGAAGAAGAAAGGTCTTCAAAACGAGGTGCTGAACGGTGAATTGGTAAACTCTTATCTCCTTTTGGTTGGGCGATACCGTCAATAGCTTCGCCAACTACGTTGAACAAACGGCCTTTGATATCTTCGCCGATTGGCATCTGAATAGGTGCTCCCAAATCCACTACTTCCATGCCGCGCATTAAGCCTTCAGAGCTGTCCATTGCGATAGTACGAACACGGTCTTCGCCTAAGTGTTGCTGACATTCAAGTACGATTTTTTGACCATTCTCTTTAGTAATCACGAGAGCGTCAAGGATTTTAGGAAGTTTTGAACCCTCGCCAGCGAAACTTACGTCCACCACCGGGCCAATCACCTGTGTAATTTTGCCAATGTTTGCCATAATTATATTGTTATTGAATACTTTTTTTTCGTTATAAATTTGGTGCGCAAAGCTATGACATAATTTGTTTATAACAAAAACGGCATATTTAAAATTTAAGGCCTTTTTTTTAATTTTTTTCAAAAAGAATTAAAATCGAAAACCTTTGCACTAATGATCCTTTGATTTTGCCCGAATTTTGGCAGAAAAGAACACGGCAATACACCTTTTCGCTACAAAATAATATGGCAACCGCTTTGCATACTATTTGCCAACGATTGCCATATTGTAAATTATATTTACTTATGTCTTGCACTTAATAATAAAACTCTTCTGTTTCATTACGCTCCAAAAACGGCAGTACCCACGCTATTCTGACACCAAACATACCATCTTTACGGCGAGTCGTGTTGCGTAGGCCCGTGTCAAAATCCAAGCGGCGCGATTGCGTAACACCCTGCGTGTATTCCAAACCGATGTAAGCATTCAAACCCTTGCGAGCCGTCAAGTTCAGGTAGCCAAACGAAAACGTAAAAGCATAACCATTACTCAGTCGGTCATAGCCTTTCAGGTATTCGCCCGTTAGCTGCCCAATATTTCCACCTGCATACTTTTTATAAAAAATTTTATGCTGAAAATATCCACCACCAACTTGCGCCACGTAACCCGAATTTTTATTGGCTTTACTCGAATAGGTCTTATGAAATACCTTGCCAATTTTCACAAAAGGTGCTTTTACACCACGTTCTTGCGTAATAATCGATACAGGAGAACCATTGTCGCTAATCACAAAACCATCAACGGTACGTAATCTGTACAAGGCATCTTCTTTCACCTTACGCCCAAACATATACGAACCGTCCAGCCCCATAAGCCAGCCTGAAGCCGTTTTGTAAAAAACACCCAACCCCGCTTCTCCGTGCTGACCAAATCGCATTTTCAGATCGCCAGTAGGCAAATACGCGCCCAGCGAAACCATCGAAATAAGTCCAGATTGATAATTGACACCAGTAGATTTGCGCTCTTTGGTTTTTTCTTCCAGACGAATCGTAGTTTGTGCTGGTGCTTGCCCAGCAGTTACGAACAGTACAATGATTAAGTAAAAATAACGCATAAGCCCATTTTAGATTGATAAAAACTTCATAACGACAGCCTCAGCGTTTTGTTATAAAAGTAAAATCACACTTTATAATAATGGTGTTGCACCAGCTTTAATACGTGCCTTTAACGACTCTGTGGCAGGCAAAAGCGGCATACGAACCATTTCAGAACCAACACCTTGCAAAGCTGCGGCTGCTTTCACGCCTACTGGATTACTTTCTTCGTACATAAGCGGATTCACGTCCAAATAATCCAACAACATTTGGCCTGCTTTCGTATAGTCGCCAGCCAAACCAGCATTGACCATTTGGCAGAAATGACGCGGATAAGCATTGGCCAACACCGAAATTACACCACAGCCCCCAAACGTCATCATCGGAACGGCCAACATATCGTCGCCCGAAGTAAGGAAGAAGTCAGCGGGTTTGTTGCGGGCAATATTCATGCACTGTTCCAAATTGCCTGAAGCCTCCTTAATACCTATAATATTGGGATGTTGCGCCAAACGCAAGGTAGTGGCTGCCGTCATGTTGGACATGGTGCGGCCAGGCACATTGTACAAAATTACGGGCACGGGACTTGCCTCCGCAATGGCAATATAATGTTGGTAAATGCCTTCTTGCGAAGGTTTGTTGTAATAAGGACTTACCGAAAGTATTGCGCTAACACCTTCAAAATCAGTATCGGCAATGGTTTCTAAAACCTCGTGCGTATTGTTACCACCAATACCGAATACAATGGGTCTTTTGTATGTATTATTTTCTTTCGCAAATTTCAAAACCTGCTTTTTCTCGGCGGTTGTCAGGGTAGCCGTCTCGCCAGTTGTCCCCAACACAACCCAATAGTCCACGTGTTTGCCTGTAAAATCAAGCACTTGAGCCAGTTGCTCGTAGCTCACCGAGCCATCAGGATTAAAAGGCGTAATAAGGGCTACGCCTGTGCCCTGAAATAAGTTATTTGCCATTGTTCGTAAGTGCTTTGGTGTAACTTAACATTGTATTAATAATATTTTGTAAAGAGTCTTGCGCCGATGCTTTTACCATCAACTCAAAACAATTGGTTCTATTTTCGTCAAAAACGCCCACCCGACACAGGGCCTTGCTTTGCAACAAAACATAATCCAGTTCGGGGCGCGGCTGTTGCTGAATGCAAAACAAAAAATCGAAAGGCTGTGCAATAAATTGTTCTACTTCTTTGGCCTTTACTTCGCCCGTAAGAGCAATGTCTTTTTGCGTAAAAAAATCGAACTTAAATTGATAAGGATTTTGGTGCTGCGCCTCAAAATAACAAAGCGTTTGGATTTGCTTACCTTCGGCGGCAAGCTCCGCCACAAAACTATTAAGTGCCTGATGTGCTGCATTTTGTGGCAGGTTAAACAAAATTCCGATGCGTTTGGCCTGCCGAAAATCAGCAGTGCGTCTGGCTATCGCTTTTGCGCGTTTGGCCAGCGATTTGTTGCGGAAATTCAAAAAAAAGTCTTTGATAAATTGCACTATTCTATCTTATTTTTTGGTATAGAAAGGCTGCTTTTTTCGGAGAAAGAAACACGTGCAGCCACTGCGGCAAAGATATAAAACCTACCCAACAATTCCCCAATATTTATCCACTTATCCACAATTAGAAATTTTGTGCATAATTTTAAAAAATGTTTTTTTATTCAATAGAAAAGGCCTTCAACAAATCCCTAAGAACTTATTGAAGGCCACACAATCATGCGCAAACAAAATATTATTTACTCAATTCTTTGAGCAGTGCCTCGCCTACACCTTTAGCCGATGCGGGATTTTGGCCAGTAATAACGCGTTGATCGGCCACTACGTGCGGTTGCCAAAGTCCTGACTTCTCGAATTTCGCACCGCGTTCGATGAGTTTGGACTCCAACAAAAACGGCACAACGTCGGCAAGCCCAACAGCCGTTTCTTCTTCGTTGGTAAAAGCGTTTATCTTTTTACCTTCTACCAAATATTTTCCATTGCTCAATTTAATGCCCACCAAAGCGGCAGGGCCATGACACACAGCACTTACAACCCCTTGATTTTCATAAATTTGTGCGGCAATCTTGGCAAGTTCTTCATTTTGTGGAAAATCCCAAACAGCCCCATGCCCACCAGCAAAAAAGATGGCCGCATATTCCGACGGTTTCACTTGCGCAGGTGTAAGCGTATTTTCTACTTTGGCATGATATTTCGCATTTTCCCAGAATTTTTGGTTGGTGGCATCTTTCAAATCAAAACCATCTACGGGAGCTTTGCCGCCTTTCGGACTTACAAAATCAATTTCGTAACCCGCCTCATGCAGCACTTCCCAAGGGTGTGACACTTCGCCCAAATAATAGCCTGTTGGCTGGCCTGTACTGCCTTTTTTGTCGTGGCTGGTGACCACAAACAAGATTTTTTTTGATGACTTTGTCATTTTTTTAGCTTTTGAAGTTTGCGCCATGCCCAACACCGAAGCCGAAACCAAGAAGGCTACGACTAAAAGGCTGTTCATTAGCATAGATACATTATTTTTCATCGTCTGACAGATTGATTTAAAACAATGCAAAATTGCGGCAAACTTCGGCAAACACACAGGACATAACGCACTTTTTTGAAGTGATGTAGCGCACACTTTTAGCCCGACAAGCGGCTCAGCGTCTCGCGCGAAACACCCAAATACGAGGCTATATATTTTTTGGGAACTCGCTGAATAATAGATGGATACAAAGACAAAAACTGCTGATAACGCTCATGGGCTTGGTCGGTCAGAAGCGACAAAATTCGTTTCTGCAAAGCCACATAACCCGCGTTTGATTTCTTCCGAAAAAAATGTTCGAATTTTTGCAATTGTGCACAAAGTCGGTCTTTGTCTTCCTGCGAAATGCACAACACTTGGCAGTCTTCCAAGCAGTCCACGTTGAGCGTGGCGGGTTGTGCCGAAAAATGAGCCTGATAATCCGTAATCCACCAATCTTCCATGGCAAATTGCAAGATTTGTTCTTTGCCGTTTTCTTCGAGCAGATACGCCCGCAACAAGCCTTTTTCCACCCAAAAATCGTAGGGAGCAAGCTCGCCAGCCTGCACCAAAAACTGATGCTTTTTTAGTTTTTTCTTTACAAAAAATGAACTCACCAACGCAAATTCTTGGTCGGTGAGCGGCACAATCTTTTCGATATGCTGGCGAAACAACTCACTCATAAACAACAAATTATTACTTTTTTTCTTGACTCAAAATAAAGTCGGTAGCCTCGTACAAATCGGCGGCGATGCACTGGGCATACGTCGAGTTTTGTTCTTTGTGCGAAGGAACTAAAATCCCTTTTACGCCTACTTTGTGGCCTGCCAACAAATCGCGTTCGGCATCGCCCACGATCCACGATTGGGCGGGGTCTATGTCAAAACGGGCGATGGCTCGCTCAAACATCAACGAATCAGGCTTGCGCATCAGCGACTTAGAGGTCGTGTCGTGGTATGGCGAATAATACAAAGCATCAAGCGCATTGCCCGAAACATCTTGTAAAACCTGATGAAATTGCCATACTTCCTGTGCCGTATATAAGCCTTTGGCGATACCCCCTTGATTGGTAACCACCACCAATATATAACCCGCGTCTTTGAGGCGACGCAGAGCCTCTGGTGCACGCGGCACTACCACAAAATCCTCATTACGATATACATAGTCTCCAATCTCGACATTTAGAATACCATCACGGTCTAAGAAAACAGCCTTATTTGCCATAAAAAACAAGTAATAAAAGAAAGTGTTTTGAATTATTTACGAGAGAAAAATAATAACCTACCTGATATTTATAAGGAGAAAAATTTTGATAAGCGAAGTTATTTTAAGTAACTTTGCAAAAATTATCAATTATTTTATATTCTATGTGCTTATGAAAACAATATTAGCAGCTTTCGTATTACTATTTGCTATGGCTTCTTGTGGGACAATGCGTACTTGCCCAACTTACTCAAAGAACACTACACCTGTAATAAAAGCAGACAAAGTAAGAAGCTAACATTATAAAAATCTTAAAAAGGTAAAAGCCTGCACAATTTATTAAATTCTGCGGGCTTTTTTACGCCCCTACCGTACGCCGAATGTTATCGCAAATAACCGCCGTTGCGATGGCCACATTAAGCGACTCTGCTCCGCCATATTGCGGAATGGAAATGGCTTGTTGCACTTGTGCGCCTACTTCTGGGCTAATGCCGTGCGATTCGTTGCCCATCACCAAAAAGCCACCCGCCGCGCTAAACGCCACGGTATGCACATCTTCGCCACCCAAAAAAGCACCCAAAACTTTCTGATTTTCAGAGCGATATTCTTTCAAATAAGCCGCCAAATCGCAATAATAGGTTTGCACGCGCGTAAAAGAACCCATCGTAGCCGCGATTACTTTGGGGTTGTAAATTTCAGCGGTTTGCTCCGAGCAAATCACTTTACGGATTCCGTACCAGTCGGCAATGCGCAAAATCGTCCCCAAATTGCCAGGGTCGCGCACTTGGTCTAAAGCCAAAACCCATTCGTGGGCATCGGGCAAAAGCAATGTATTGGGCTTTGCCTGCACGACGGCCAGTGCCGAGTCGTTGGTTTGGAGCGTACCCAAACGCGTAATAATATCTTCGTTACAAAAACGCCATTCAGCTTTGCATTTCCATAAGGCTTGTTCATTTTTTTCGGCAAAACTTTCCGTCAAAAACAAATCCATTATCTCAAAATCGGCGTTGAGCAATTCCAACACGTTTTTTGTACCTTCCACCAAAAAAGCCTGATGTTCTTGTCTGTATTTTTTTTGGTGAAGCGACTGTACGAATTTGATTTTTTTAGCCGAAATATTACTGTTGCTCATGCTATTAGCTGTTTTGGATTAAAGAAAATAAAGCCCCATTTCCAGCAAGCGGAAACAGGGCTTTTTACAAAAATATTAGCGGCTATTATTTTTTGTTAGCCATCATTTCCATCAACTCTTCCGAAATACCCATGTACGAGAACCCGCCGTCGTGGAAAAGGTTTTGCATCGTTACTTTACGAGTAAGGTCAGAGAAAAGCGTAATCGTGTAGTCGGCGCATTCGTCTGCCGATGCGTTGCCCAATGGCGACAATTGGTCAGCGAAGTTATAGAAAGCGTCAAAACCGTCTATGCCTTGACCTGCAGTGGTCATAGTTGGCGATTGAGAAATTGTGTTTACACGTACTTTTTTCAATTTGCCGAAACGGTGGCCGTAGCTGCGTGCGATAGATTCGAGCGTTGCTTTAGCTTGCGCCATGTCCGTATAGTGAGGGAACACGCGTTGCGCAGCAATGTAGCTAAGCCCAACGATAGAGCCGTACTCATTCATTGCATCTTGTTTTTCAGCTACTTGCATCATTTTGTGGAATGAAAGAGCCGAAATATCCAACGTTTTCAAGAACCAATCGTAGTTCAAATCGCCGTAGGATTTTTCATTACGAATGTTTGGGCTCATGCCGATAGAATGAAGCATAAAGTCCAATTTACCACCCAAAACCTCTACGGATTTGTTGATAAGGTTAGTCAAATCTTCGATAGAAGTGGCATCAGCAGGGATAATTTCTGCATTACAAAGGTCTGCCAATTCTTTTATTTTACCCATGCGCAACGCGATGGGAGCATTAGTCAAGACGATAGAAGCACCTTCTTCTTTAGCACGCAAAGCGACTTTCCATGCGATAGAGTTTTCGTCGAGCGCACCGAAAATGATGCCGCGTTTGCCTTGCAATAAGTTGTGAGCCATACAAATGAGGTTTTTTTGTTGTTGATTAATTTTTAATCGTTAAACTTCTTTGATAGAGGCAAATGTATTAGTTTTTTTCCAAACGCGCCAAACTTGCCCCAATCTATTCGGTGTGCAAGCCCTGACATGGAGAGATACAGTAAGACGCATATATTTGCATTTTTCCGCTAGCAGGCATTTGCCGTGTGTTATTTTTATCTGCAAACACTCAAATCAATACCTACTACAAATGCGTTAGAAGCTGATACAAGCCGTTAGTACATTTTTAATCTACGCTTAAAGCAATTCCTTATCATTTTGCCAAACTATTTTTATACATTTGAGACAAATTTCTTACCTGACTACCTTATTAAAATTATACTCATAAGATAACCTTATCTGTACTTGTACATGACATCAAAACACTTTTTATATAGCTGGTTACTGTACTTAATGGTGCTACTCGCACCCAATGCACAGGCGCAATATGTGATGTTTCATCAGAAATTAGACACCATTAGCGCAGGCTATTACAACTACACTTCGTATGTTAATTATTCATTTAATTTCAAGAATATCAATAAGATAGGATACTATCGCAGCGAAAGCGGCCTCAATAGTATTGCCAAATACGAGAAGAAAACCGACTTTAAGAAACTGCTCGGCGTGATGGAAGAATACGTGAGCAATTTCGGGATTCAGAATTTTTATAGAGACACCCAAATGCTTTGGCGACTTGCCCAACTCTATGAGCAAGATAATCAGATAGATAAATCAAAAAGTTTGATTCGTTTGATTTTGCGCCACCATCGCGGCAACGTCGATAAAATTTATCAATACTATAACGCCCTGACTGAAAACGACCGCGATTATTACGTGCCTGTGGCCTTTTATTACGACATGGTAGAAGCCCGAAAAAGTATTGACACCTTGCGACCACCGCCAGGCGTTTTTACAAATATGGGCGCAGAAATTAACTCCGACCGCGAGGATTATGGTCCTACTTTGAGCAACTATGGCGACACGATTATTTTTACGTCTAAGCGCAATGTGGCCAAAACACAGTTCGACCGCGCCGTAAACGAAGATTTGTTTATTTCTCGCAAACTTGATGGCTATTGGGATTATTCCGAGCCGCTCAAAGAAGTGAATACCATTTACAACGAAGGTTCGGCCTTTTTGAGCCGCGACAAGAAAAAGCTCTATTTCAGCCGTTG
Source organism: Flexibacter flexilis DSM 6793 (assembly GCF_900112255.1). Taxonomy (NCBI): domain Bacteria; kingdom Pseudomonadati; phylum Bacteroidota; class Cytophagia; order Cytophagales; family Flexibacteraceae; genus Flexibacter; species Flexibacter flexilis. The sequence continues at coordinate 152,648 of NZ_FOLE01000003.1, read as the reverse complement.
TTACGCGCCGCAAGGCTTCGGCAACTGCGATATTTATGAAGCAACTTGGAGCGACAGCGCACAGACTTGGAACAACGTCCGCAATTTGGGCGCAAACATCAACGGCATGGCGTGGGATTCGCAACCGTGCTTGTCGGCTTCGGGTGATACGCTGTTTTTTGCTTCTGACCGCTTGGGCGGCTTCGGGCTATCCGACATTTATTTTTCGACCAAACAACGTAACGGCGAATGGTCTCCAGCCCAAAACGCAGGCCCTGTGATTAACACGCGCCTCAACGAAGTGAGTCCGTTTTACCACAACCAATACAAAGTATTGTATTTTAGCTCACAAGGCCAATTGCTCAATTTTGGCGGTTTTGATATTTACAAATCCTACTTTAGAGGTGGTGTGTGGCTCGAACCAAAAAACATTGGTCCTTTGGTGAATGGTGTAGGCAATGAATATTATTTTACGATTGATGCGCAATCCAAAGATTTGTACTACGCCCGTTCAGAAAAAGATGTACGCCGCAAAACCGCCGCAGGAAGTTTAGCGGATTTTCTGGACTCGTTGGGCAATCCTGCCTCCAGCACCAAAGTAATTCAAATCAATTCTGATTCGGCCTCTTCGCGCCCCAAAAAGCAAGAAGTTGAAAACTTAGATGTATATTCGTTTCCGTTGCCAATGGACGCGAAGCCAAATGCCATTACGCACTTTAGGGGTTCGCTTACCGACTCGGCAGGTACGCCGTTCAAAGGCGTGGTTTCCATTATTGACCTTGACCACGGCATTGAGATTTCTCCCAAAAAACTACGACCTGATGGTACTTTTGATTTTGATTTGATAAAAAATAATAATTATTTGCTTGTTATTCAGGGCGATGAGTTTTTCAGGATTCAGCAACATTTCTTTCTGAGAAACGATACAACCTTTAACGCAACCACCGAATCCATTCGCAGCCGTAAAATCCGATTTACGACCTTAGAGTTTAAGGAAGGAAGTTGGGAAATTTTGCCAACCATGCACGCCGACTTGGACAACGTGTATAACTTCTTGATAGACAACCCACGTTTCAAAGTTCGGATTGCAGGCCACACCGACGCGACAGGCGACAGAGATTTTAACCTTTCGCTTTCACAGTCCAGAGCTGAAGCCATCAAAAACTACCTGATTGCCGACGGGCACATAGACCCCGCACGCGTCAAGGCAACGGGTTACGGAAGTACCAGGCCGATTGTACCAGAAGAAAAAAATGAAGCCGACCGCCGTACCAATCGCCGTGTGGAATTTGAAATTTCAAGATAAAGCATTTACACCCAAAAAATTACACAGATTTATAACTAATTTTCACCGAAATACCCTTTACTTATATAAGCATTTTTATGTTTAAAAAATTGATACTAAACAAAAACCGTTGGTGGTTTGCTTGCTTGCTTGGCCTCATGGTGGCGGCCTGTAACTCAAAGCCAAGTCAAGAAAATACAAATAAACCCACGCAATCCGCCGATACAAACACACACGCGGTTATCAATGATACTGTAACAGAACCTACACCCGCCGCCGAAAACATAGATTCTACGGCGCATTGGACAGCCAGTATTTTGGCGGGATTACCTATCTCGGAAAGTAGCGCATTGGCCAGTTTCCAGACAGCAGCTTGGAACAAATACCGCACGCAAGCCGACTCGAATTGGGCAAAATACAACCGTCGCCAAACCACGAAAATGACCAAATGGGCAGATATCGAATTGGCGAATGTGCGCAGCCAAACGCACAAGGTTTTTTATCCGTTCAGTGGCCCAGACTTCCTGAATGTCAATACATTTTTTCCTGAAGTGGATACAATCGTCATGATTGGGCTTGAGCCACTGGGCGCGTTACCTGCGTTAGCTGCCATGTCGCCTGACAGTGCCAACAAGCTCTATCCGCGTGTAGAAAAGTCGCTGTATTCGGTGCTAAGTTTTAGTTTTTTCCAAACAATCAGCATGGCCAAAGACCTCAAAACGCAAGAGTTGAACGGGACTTTGCCGCTCATTACCTTGTTTATGGCGCGCCGCAACCAAACCGTTGTACAGACGCGTTATGTGCATATTTCGCCAGAAGGCGAGCTACAAGAGGCCAGCGACTCGGCCAATGGTGGCGTGAGAGGAACAGAAATTATTTACCAAAATCCGAATACACAAAAGAAGCAAGTGCTTTACTATTATTCGGTAAACTTGGTTGATTTTAAATTAAAGCAAAACAAAACCTTTTTGGCTTACCTCGACCGTTTGGGAACGGTTACCACTTACCTGAAATCAGCGTCTTATTTGTTGCATAAAGGTTATTTCAGTACGGTGGCCAATGTTATCCTTAACCACAGCCAATTTGTGTTGCAAGACGATTCGGGTATGCCGTTGCGCCATTTCCCTGCCAGCGAATGGGATGGAATGTTTTATGGCACTTACGACAAACCGATTGATATGTTTGCACGCCATTACCAACCCGACTTATACAAGGCTTATCACCCTGCTGCCGATTCTACGGGACAAACGCCTCATGTGCGCAAATTGCCTTTCGGAATTGGGTACGATTGGCGCGTAAATGCCTCAAACTTAATGCTTTTCACTAAAAAATAATTTCATTTTTTAGACGTTCTAAAGATGCTATTACTCTTGGCTGCGAAGCGGAGTAGTAGCATCTTTTTTTATAAAAATGGTATATTGCCCCAACAAATTAACCACAGAGAAGCATTGCGTATCTTTATTGTATTGATTGGCTTGTTGATATGTTTGCCTACGGCATTGCACGCGCAAATGCCCGCAGATTCTACATTGACCATCAATAGCAACACCAATCGTCTGGGTATCAATACTTTTGACTGGCATACAAATATTTTGGGGCGGCTCAAACTGCTACCTCATCAGCAGCACATCAATTATATTTTACAAAACGATTGGCTTTACAATCAGGCTTTGCCGTCGCACCGATTCGTAACCCGCGATTTTAGCTTGCACGCCTCGCACGCATGGCAGCCACTCGGCAACCTGTGGCACATACGCGAACGTCTCCAATTCGAGGATTTTGCGGCCAACCAGACGCGCATTGCGCAGGTAGAAGCCACGCTCCACCGCATTTTTTATTTATCCGAAAATCAAAAAATACAGCCACTGATTGGCGTGGGCATGAGTTCGGACAAACGCTTTAGCCTTACAGATAACGGGCTAATATACAGGGCACAAATAAGTTATGAAGAAATAAGCAAAGATTCTTCCGCTCAAATGTTTGTGTCGGCACTTTGGCGGCAAGCCGACATCAGGCCGCGCCAAAATCAACACCTAAGCGCGACGGGAGGTTTGAGCAAACAGTTTAGTGAATTTGCGGGGGTGGAACTGCTGGCTGGCTACAAAAAAGGCAAGGTGGAAGATTATTTGCAACCATTTATCCAAAGCATCCAAAGCGATACGATTATGGGACAAATGCGCCTGCATTATATTTTTTCGCCCAAATTGGTTTTCAAATCCGACAACAGCATCGAAATGCCTAATCGGGGTTTTTATTACAGAAGTTTTGGCGGAGATACCGCTTCGGGCAGTCGCAACAACAACAACTACGAACAAACCATGCTTATTACTACCCAAGAACTGAATTGGAGTAGTGCCAAGCTGGATATTTCCTCGCGTCTGGACATACGCCAACGCCGACGCGACTATATGCGCCAAGCTGATGCCACCAAAGACATTAGCGAAACGACAACGACTTGGTATCATAACATTCGGTACACACCTTCGGCGAAGCATACTTTTGGTTTTAGCAGCATTGCGCAACTCCTGCGTGTGGACACGCCCAGCGACCAAAACAACCAAGACCGCGACGAAGAAATGTACAACGCCGAATTGGCTTACAACACGCGTTGGACGCGTGCGTTTAGGAGCACACTCAAACTTTCGGGTGCGTACAGGCACATGATTTTTATTGATGCCACCCAAAGCATCGAAAACTACAAGGAACGAACCTTGCGCCTTGAGCCTTCGTTTCAGTGGCGAAAAAATAAATTTTCGTGGAATGGCCAATACAGCATTTGGGTAACGTATAACGTGCGCGATTTTGAGTCAGAACAAAGCAAAAACCGCTCTAACCGTATTTTCCTGACCAGCCACCAACTCACTTACGATTTTAATCCAAAATACAGCGTGCTGACTGACATATTACGCCGCGAAAACCGCCTGAGCGTTTTGGATTGGAAAAAATTTGCAGAAAGCCCACTGGACACGGTGGTTACTTATGACGTTTCGGCCAGATTTCAGCGTAAATTCCTGAACATCAAAAGAAAGCAAGAAGGCCGTATCCAAATCGGTTACCGACTTTTCAGGCAAGTGCGCAGCACGACGGCAGGCCTGAGCCAAGCGGGTTCGGGCAGTGTATTGATTGGCTTGCGCAATATTATCGTACAGCATGGGCCGCGCCTACTCTGTGCTTGGCAGCGTGGCCGCCGTTGGGAAATAGAAGCCGATATTTGGTTACAAAAATCCGTTAGCCGCAACCGCTACGAAGCCACCACGCGCAGCTACATTGGCAGTGCTTCCAGTCCCGAAACGTTGGCCATTGTTACGCGCAGCTTTTTCCCGTATTTTAATATTCGGTTGTTGTACAATCCCTTTCAAAAAGTATAGCTATTTCATTTTGAAAAATATAAAATAAAATAGGCTGGATTATGACAAAATGAAACTATAACGTACATTTTGTTGGCAGCAATACTAAAAATTTGCTACTTTACGTTCCTAAACAGGTGTTACTATCATTTTCAACAATTTTTAGAGCTATGGTAAAATTTCGTTTGGCAGCTATTTTTTTGCTGTGGATGTGTATTGTTAGCGCAACGCAAGCCCGTGTAATTGGTATCAAAGATTCGGTTGGCGTTACGAAAATCAACGAGAAACTACACGTGCGTTATATGGTTTCGCCTGGTGAAACGATTTACCGCATTTCTACCAAATTTCAGGTAGCCGTAACAGAGCTTTTGGAAGTAAATCCAGAGTTGGAAAACGGTTTGAAAACGGGGCAAATCATCAATATTCCGTATTATCCCGAAAAATTGGCAGCGTATCGCAACAAATATGCAGCCTCTAAACCTGCGGCCACTACGCCAGCACCTGCACCCGAAAAGCCCAAACCCGCGCCAGCACCTACGCCAACTCCTGCCCCAGCAGAAAAAGCAGTAGCGGCCACAGAAAAGCCCATAACACAACCCGCCGCGACAACTCCAGCCGTTGCGCCAAGCAGCAGCACGCCCCAAACCGATGCCAACGGCAATCTGGTACACACGGTGCAAGCAGGCGAGACGATTTATAGTTTATCCAAGAAATACGGCATTGCTCCCGACGACATCAAGCGTTGGAACAACTGGGATTTGAAAGTAGGCCAACAGCTTATTGTACAGAAAAAAGAAACGACACAAGCTACCACGCCAACGCCTGCACCTGTAAGCACACCAACACCCGAACCCGCCAAAAAAGAACCTGTAAAAACAGAAATAACACTTGATAACGAGCCATTTGTAGAACCAAGTCCAAAGCCAACACCACAAGAAACGCAGGTAAAAAAAGAAGCTGCCGAAGATTTAGATTTTGCTTTCACGGGGCAATACGACAAAACGCCAGACCCAAGTTATCCGAACGACGGAACGAAGCGTGTACTTATTATTCCTTTCGACCCATATTTGTACTTTTCGGATGCGGACGAAGAAATCGCGGCGCGTTCCAAAATACCACGCCCGAAAGTACGCCAGTATTTCCGCCGCCGCTTGGACGCTTTGCTCGACCCCAAAGGCTACGAAACCATTCACTTACTCGGCGGCACGACCAAAGATACTTTGTTGGATTTGAACCGTATTTACAACTCGCTTTCGTACAGTTACCAAGACTTACTTTATAATCCAGAATCTGCGGCCAAACGCACCAGTACCCGCAACGGCATGGAAATCAATGCGCCCGAAAAAACTTGGGTTCAGAAACAAAAAGAAAAGTTTTTGAGCAATGCCCAAACCAACACCAATGCGAGCATTGCTAAAGACGAGAGCAAATATTTTGGGGTAAAAATCAAAGACCCTGAGTTTTTTAACTTCTTCAACAACAAATACGGGACGCGTTATTACGTGTTTATCAATCAGTTTGAAGTAAAAACCGACTACGAGCATTGTCTTGACCGCGCCCGACAAGATTACGAGCGTAATTTTATCGTGCATTTCTCGATTTTCAATAGCAACGGCAAACAGATTGCAGGCAATCGCGTGAAGATTTATTATAACTCCAACTCCAATTCTATTCTGCAAATCGTGGGCGACAATATGCAAAAAATGGCAGACGCGATACTTTCAGAATTGCCAGCACGCTAAAAACGTGCTACTTAGTGCGTTCTATCGTAAAGCGGACTAACTGCTGCATAGATTGTTTGTAAATGGAGTCTGGGAACGAAGTCAAAATGTCGTTGGCTTCTTGCTCAAAACGATTCATTACTTGGGTGGCATATTCTAAGCCGCCCTTTTTCTTTACAAATTCAATGACTTCGGCCACTTTGCGCGGTTTGTCGCTATCGTTTTTGATGATGTTAATAACATTGCGTTTTTCCAGCCACGACGACTGGCTAAGGGCGTAAATCAGTGGCAAGGTCATTTTCTTTTCTTTAATGTCGATGCCCAACGGCTTGCCGATTTCGTCTGTTCCGTAGTCGAACAAATCGTCTTTGATTTGGAAAGCCATGCCCACTTTTTCGCCAAAGAATCGCATTTTTTCCACAATATCCGCCCCAACTCCTGCCGAAGCTGCACCCGTAGCACAACAAGAGGCTATCAGGGAAGCGGTTTTTTGTCGGATAATATCAAAGTAAACGGCTTCGGTAATATCCAGACGACGCGCCTTTTCTATTTGCAACAACTCGCCTTCGCTCATTTCGCGCACGGCATTGGATACGAGTTTAAGTAATTCAAAATCACCGTTTTCTACCGAAAGAAGCAGTCCGCGCGAAAGCAAATAATCACCCACCAATACGGCAATTTTATTTTTCCAAAGGGCATTGACCGAAAAAAATCCGCGTCGGTAATTGGAGTCGTCCACCACGTCGTCGTGTACAAGTGTGGCCGTGTGCAGCAACTCGATGAGTGCCGCGCCGCGATAAGTACTTTCGGTGATTTGGCCGCTAATGTGCGCCGACAAAAACACAAACATAGGTCGCAATTGCTTGCCTTTTCGCTTTACGATATAGCCCATGATGGTGTCCAAAAGTTTGACATTGCTTTTCATGGAAGCCCTAAATTTTTTCTCAAAGGCTTTAATTTCGTCGGCGATAGGAGCTTGTATTTCGTCTATGTTCAATTTCATGTTGGTCGGGCAAATGGCGACAAGTAATGTAAAAGGGCAAATTGCGCCCGAAAGCTACAATATTTTTGTGTTTTGCTTTGCATCACCCACCAAAAAGTAAAAAGGTTTGTTGTAGCAACAAACCTTAATGCACAAATTACCAATGTGTTATATTTTTATAAAAGTCAAAGATAGAGCCTTTACTTTCTGTGGTTCGTTAATAAACGTTTTCCATCAAGACTGCACCATTATCGTCGTAGAAAACCCATTTACCTTTTTCGTGGCCTTTATCATAAGCCCCAACCGCCGCTAATTTGCCATTGCTATGATAGAGTTTCCATTCTCCTTGCTTCTGGTCTGCGGCGTAAGGCCCTTCGGCTTGCAATTTTCCATCATCATAATAGCATTTCCAAACGCCTTCGCGTTTGCCGTCTTTGGTTTCTCCTTTACAATGATTGTCTTGTGTGGGCGATAAAACCGACAGAAATAGAAAGAGAAATAGTTTTATCATGGCTTACAAATAGATAATTAGTGTCTGATACTTGGCCTTTAGTTGTAAAGGCTACCAAAGATATTAAAAAGCGATTAAGATTTAACAAGCACTTGACAAATATTAGTGTAAGAAATCCGCACTTTGAGTGTTATTTTTATTCAAAAAAACAGAATAAAAACATGAATTTAGTATAAAACCATGCTTAGTTTATATTTAACAATCTGAAATACAAGACATTGCTCCAAAATTATATAGTATTGTGCTGTAAGAGAAATTAGTGTTTGAAAATTATAATCATTATCTTTGTCTTAGATTTTAGATTTATAAGCACAAAAACGTCCGTCAATTTTGCCCATGAAAAACATAGAATTAAATCTGCTGCAAGCTCTTAGTGTTACGGGTATTGTGGTGAGTTCGGTGGCGCAATTGGGATTGCAAGTGCTAGACAAACATGTAGAAAAGTTTTGGGCTTTGTACCCAACGTGGGTCGCTGTCTTTATTTTCGGAACAATTTTGCGTTATCTCCGCAACGACAGCGAAGAAGCACATTAAGCTCCTAATTTCATAATAACCTATTATATTTTCTTTGACCGAAAAAAGGTCATTTCTCTGTTTTAAGCATTTTTTTAACACCTCACAGAACACGCAAGCTATATTTGGCAAAATATCAGCTTAGCAAATTGTTTTATTCAAAATAATTAGTTCTGCATTATTTTTTTTAATAAAATAGCAACAAAAACAGAAGTTTATTTGAAAATACAATAATTGTTGTCTGCTTCAATTTATGTGAAGACAAGACACTTTCATTTTTAGGTTATTTATATAGAATGCGAAATCAAATCAAAATTGGCCTTTTCGGTTATGGTTGTGTCGGACAAGGTCTGCACCACGTACTCAACGAAACACGCGGCATGAAAGCCGACATTGTTAAAATTGCCATCAAAAGCAAAAACAAAACGCGCAGTTTGCCCGACTCTTATTTCACGTTTGACCACGAGGAAATACTCACGCACCCCGACGTGAACCTAATTGTAGAACTCATAGACGACGCGCAAGCCGCCTACGAACTGACGACCAAAGCCCTCAAAAGTGGTAAAAACGTAGTTACGGCCAATAAAAAAATGCTCGCAACGCACCTACAAGAACTTGTTGCGCTACAACGCGAATACGGCACTGCTCTACTCTACGAAGGTTCGGTTTGTGGTAGTATCCCGATTATCCGCAACTTAGAAGAATACTATGATAACGAATTGTTGCACTCGGTGAGCGGGATTTTCAACGGTTCGTCTAACTATATTTTATCAAAAATATTTAACGAAAACCAATCGTACAGCGATGCTTTGAGCAAAGCCCAAGAATTAGGTTTTGCAGAAACTGACCCGACTTTGGACGTGGGCGGCTTCGACCCATTGTACAAACTTTGTATCCTGACGGCGCACGCCTACGGCGTTTTCATCGACCCCGAAACGGCTTTTAACTACGGAATCCAAACGCTTTCGGATTTTGATGTGCAGTTTGCACGCGAAAAAGATTTGCGTATCAAATTGATTTGCCGAACGTACAAACTTAACAATCAAGAACTTACACTTTACGTAATGCCACAATTTGTGCGCCGTAGTTCGCCATTTTTCACGGTGGACAACGAGTACAACGCCGTGCAAGTGGAAGCGGCTTTTGCCGACAAACAATTCTTTCAGGGCAAAGGCGCAGGCGGCAATCCAACGGGTGCGGCGGTGCTTTCGGACATTTCGGCCAACAGCTACGGCTACCAATACGAATACCGCAAAATCGGCCAAGAAAGCAACCTCACGTATTCGACTAATGCTTCTATCGAAGTATATGTGCGCTATACGGACGAGGCCGACCTTGAATTATTGCAATTCGAGGACGTGAAAGAACGCTATTACGGACGCGACGTAAATTATGTGATTGGTACGGTAACACTCAGCACTTTACTCAAAAATAAAGAAGCTTTGCGCCGCGCCAATTTGTTTATGGTGGCCACGCCGCAATAAGCATTTTTAGCTTTTTTACTAAAAGATTTACATTACCTTTGTTTTTAGAGCTTCGGTCGGAGCATCGAGAAAACAAAGGTAATTTTTTTGGATTATGATAAAATCAATGACAGGCTATGGAGTGGCAACACTCGAAACGGATACAGTAAGTGTTACGGCAGAAGTTAAATCCCTCAATTCTAAGAACTTAGAAATCTTCGTGCGCATGCCTCGCGCCTTTTCGGAAAAAGAAATCGAAATCCGAAACATGGTAGGCAATGTGCTGGAACGCGGGAAAATAAATGTTTCGATTGACGTAACTCAAAAAGGTGCTGTAACGCCGCGCGTAGCTGTCAATCTGCCCATCGTGCAAGCCTATTTTGCAGACTTGAACAATGCGACGCAACATCTTTTTTCCGAAAAAAATAACTACGATATAGAGCTTTTCCGCATGGCTATGCAAATGCCTGAAGCCTCCACCCAACTACACGAAGGCGATTTGGTAACGCGTAACGCCAACGACTGGGCAACCATTCAGGCTGCTTTGCAACAAGCCTCACAAGCCTGCGACCAGTTCCGCGCCGATGAAGGCGCAACGCTTCGCGGCAAACTGACCGAGTATTTGCAACGGATCGGCGATTTGCTTTCGGAGGTAGAAACATTTGACCCTCAACGTATTGCAGCCACACGCCAACGCCTTCACGACCGCATACAAGAGCTTGCCGCCACCGTGACCATCGACAACAACCGCTTTGAGCAAGAACTAATTTATTATATCGAAAAATTGGATATTGCAGAAGAAAAAGTGCGTTTGCGCAGCCACTTGGCCTATGCGTTGGAGGCACTAAACATAGAAGGCAGCGGCAAAAAATTAGGTTTTATTGCCCAAGAAATTGGCCGCGAAATCAATACGATTGGCTCTAAAGTGAACGATGCGCAAATTCAACGCCTCGTGGTGCAGATGAAAGAAGAGCTTGAAAAAATAAAAGAGCAAAGCCTTAATATTGTCTAAGTATTAAATTCAAAAATACCAATCTGCACTGGTTTTCTCTGTTTTTTTGATAGATATTTGCCCACAAAATTTATAATTTGTTATTTTTTATGAAAGAATTGATTTCTGTAAAGGATAAAGTAATTTTAGTAACAGGTGCTTTCGGGCTGATTGGCAAAGAAATTAGCACGGCTTTTTTGGACGGTGAAGCCAAAGTAGTATTGGCCGACATCAACGCCAACGCCGCCGAAACCATTGCCCAAGAATTTGGTGCAAAATACTCGGCTGACAGTTTCTTGGTACAGGTATTGGACATCACCAGCGAAGAAAGTGCAGCCGCTTGCATGGAAGCCATTGTAGCCAAATTCGGACGTTTGGACGTGTTGGTAAACAACGCGGCCATTGATGCCAAATTCGACAAGCAAGGTACAAGTGCAGTAAACGCCAGCCGCTTTGAAAATTACCCAATGGAACTTTTGCGCAAGTCCGTAGAAGTAAACCTAACGGGGACAGTACTTATGACGCAGCACGCCTGCCGCCAAATGCTCAAACAAGGCTCTGGCAACATTATTAACGTGGCTTCGACGTATTCGATGGTTGCTCCTAATCAGCAACTTTACGACTTCGGCGACGGTGCGGAAATCAAATACAAACCGATTGATTACATCGCTTCCAAATCGTTTATTCCGAATTATACGCGCTATTTGGCTACGTTTTATGCCAAAGATAATATCCGTTGCAACGCCATCGTGCCGCACGGAATTTTCAACGACCACGAAGAGAAATTTTTGAAAAACTTTGCGCGTATGTCGCCGCTTGGCCGTATGTGCAACCGCGAAGAACTCAACGGACCGTTTGTGTTTTTGGCTTCTGATGCTTCCAGCTACATGACAGGCTCAGTGTTGAGCGTGGACGGCGGCTGGACGGCGTGGTAATCTGAATTATATTTGCTACAAAGATGCCTAAAGGCCTGATTTTACTTTAAAACAAATCCGTTAGGATTAAAATCTTTGTAGCAATAACCAAATATTCGGAGTCGGCACAAACACCGTAGGTGTGAAATCTTTACGATAATTGCTACATAAAGACAATAAAAAAAGCGAGCCATTTCAGTAGAACGGTTCGCTTTTTTTATGCTGTAAAACGCTTCAAAAAGATTATTTTTTGTAACGTTTGTTGAATTTGTCGATACGACCAGCAGTAGCAATAAATGCTTTTTTGCCTGTGTAGAAAGGGTGTGAAGCAGAAGAAACCTCTACTTTGATTACAGGATATGTATTTCCATCTTCCCATACGATAGTTTCGCTTGAAGTCATCGTAGAGCGAGTAAGAAATTTGAATTCGCTTGACTGGTCTTGGAAAACCACGTCTCTGTACACAGGGTGAATATCTTTTTTCATGACGCTATGTTTAAAATTAGTTTTATGCTCTTTTTAAAGGAGCGCAAAAATAGTGGTTTATTCTTGATTATCAAATTAAAATCCACAAAAAATTATTTATCCTCACAAAAGAAAAAAGAATAGTAAGTGTTTGGAGGATAGTTAGTTGCAAAAACATTTTTCGGAAAGCAAAAAGGCCACCTCCGAAGAGGCAGCCTTTCTTTAAAACAATAGCCTTTGGCAGACTAACGCAAAATTTCTAACCAACCGCGTGCTTTGACTCCTTTTTGGTCGCTGCTCACCTCGTAGAAATAAACGCCTACTGGCAAATCTTCGCCATCCCATGAGTTATCATAGCCTTTCGTTTTATAGACTTCTTTGCCCCAACGGTTAAAGATTTTCACGTCGCTGTCTGGGTACAAATCAATGTTACCAATCACCCATTTATCATTTTTGCCGTCGTTGTTTGGCGTAATGACGTTGGCAATCACGAGTTTGTTTTCAAACGAAATACAAACGCTGTTCGACCAACTAAACGCGCCGTCTGGCGAAATGGCTTTGATTCTATAACATTGCGTAAAGGCATCCGATGCGTTTTTGCGTTCCCAAGCGAGGCCTCCGTCGTCTTTTTGGTCGTACAAATCGAAGGTAGTTGCCGTTTCGCCTGCTTTACGATAAATCTCATAACGCAACACGCCATTTGGCCAACCAACATACTGATTCCAAGCTAATTGGCTGAGGCGTTCTGTTTCCAAAGCCCACGCCTTCAACACAATGTTATTTTGCACAGCACTTGCAAGCTCGGCACCGCAACGATTTTCGCCTACCACACGATATTCGTAAATCGTCGTGTCTGGTTCGGCTGGGAAATCGGTGTAAGAAGTAGCCGTGTACGGAAGTTCTGCCAAATTAGTCCAACTGCCGTTGCCTGATTTTTTGCGGCGTTGTACGGTAATTTTGCCGTCTTGTGGATAAGTCTGTGGATTATTCACCGCAAACAAAAGTTCAATTGCCGTAGCGTCGGTTTCTGAGCCGCTCACCTGTGTAAGTATAACGCTTGATTTGTCGGCATACAATGGCACATTCAGAGGCGCGGTAAGCGTACAGCCCGCCGCCGAAATTTCGACTACCGACAGCGCGTAATTACTTGCGGACTCAGACCAGTTGATTACAGCCGTGCTGCTCGTCGTGTCCGTACCAGCAAAACTTCCGCCTGTGATTGTCCATTGATATTTAGAACCTGCCAAACCTGATACGGCGTACACTCTGCCGCCCAATGTAGTTGGGCAAATAAGTGTGTCGTAAGTGAGCAATTGTGTGTTTGGCAAAGGATTTACGGTAATGGTCGTATCAATGAGTTTGCCTACGCAACCAGCCGCCGAAATTTCTTGCACCGAAAGCACATAAGTACCTGCTGCAAGCCAATTTACACGTACAGAATCGTTGTTGGTGCTGCCGTCAAAAGTTGCGCCAGCAGATGGCGTGATTGTCCAAACAAAAGAAGATCCATTATTTGCACCAGCCAAATTATAAGCACTCGACAAAGTTTGTTCGCACAAGAACGAGCTACCATTTACAAGCAAAGTACTGTCTGGGCTTGGTTGTAACAATACATACAATGTATCCGAAACGCCTTCGCAAACCGTCGTTGAGGTAGTGATATTTTCACGAACCCAAACTTTACCGATACCCAAACCTTGCCAGTTTACAGTAATTTGGTTGTTGCCCAACTGCGATGGGAAAGACACTTGCGAACCGTCGGGGTGTTGCACGCCAAACGTATAAAGCGAAGCGGCATTGGCAAACGCACCTGTTTGGTAAGTTTGGTTGGCAGCATCAAACGAACAAAGTGTGTCCGCACCTGCTGGCGTTACAGGGTGAAGTTGTGGGTTAATGGAAATCGTAATAGAGTCCAGACCACCCGCACAACCGTATTGGTTGGTCGCGCGTACATACACTTTAGCGGCCGGATTTGCACCGCCCCAAGTTACTTGTATGGCTGTGCCTGTGTTTGCGCCATTGATTGAACCACCTACCACAGTCCAGAGATATGTGTCGGTTGGGTCAGTTGGAACGATTTTATAAACCGCATCGGAGTTCGGACAAACCCAAGTAGTTGCATACAAAATAGTTTGTGGCAATGGGCGAGGATTTACCGTTACCAATACCGTGTCCGTCGAAACGCAACCCGTAGGCTGTGCCTGCACCAACAAATACAATGTATCTACACGAACTTGTTGGGTCAGGTTGGCGGCGGTATAAGTTGGCATGGCCACGTTAGCAGCCGAAAGCGTACCTTGTCCGTTCGTAGTCCAAGTGTAAGTAACATTGGCAAGAGCCGCCACGCCAACGGTTGTATTGTCGTCTGAACAAATGGCTTTGTCTGTTCCTGCATTGGCAATTGGTAACGGATTCACGCGAATAGTCAAAGTATCGTTATCCACACAACCCGTAACATTGTTAGTTACCGTCAGCACATAATCGTGTGTTTGTATGGCTTGCGTTGGGTTGGTTAAAGTAAGTGTCGGATTGGCCAAAGTGCTATCACTCAAACCAACTTTTGGAGACCATGCGTAACTGAAACCAGCCACAGCCGCCGCACCAAGCGTAATGGTTTGACCAGAACAAAGCGAATCATTCGCACCCAAATTCACCAAAGGCAACGGATTCACGCGGACAGTCAAAGTATCTTTGCTTTCGCAACCTGTTACATTATTGGTAACCGTCAAAACGTAGTCATGTGTTTGCGCCGTTTGGGCTGGGTTGGTTAAAGTAAGTGTCGGGTTAGCAGCCGTTGCATTGCTCAAACCAGTAGCAGGAGACCACGCGTAGCTATAACCTGTCACGGCAGCCGCGCCAAGCGTAATAGTTTGTTCAGAACAAAGTGAGTCGTTTACGCCCAAATTCACGATTGGTAACGGATTCACACGAACGGTCAAAGTATCTTTGCTTTCGCAACCCGTTACGTTATTGGTTACCGTCAAAATGTAATCGTGCGTTTCTACGGTTTGTGTTGCGTTGGTTAAAGTAAGCGTCGGATTGGCAGCCGTTGCATTAC
Organism: Flexibacter flexilis DSM 6793; assembly: GCF_900112255.1. NCBI lineage: Bacteria > Pseudomonadati > Bacteroidota > Cytophagia > Cytophagales > Flexibacteraceae > Flexibacter > Flexibacter flexilis. The sequence goes on along the minus strand of NZ_FOLE01000003.1, from coordinate 137,419 downwards.
TCAAACCAGTAGCAGGAGACCACGCGTAGCTATAACCTGTTACGGCAGCCGCACCCAATACAATATTTCCACCCGAACAAAGCGAGTCGTTTACGCCTACATTTACGATTGGCAACGGATTCACGCGAACAGTCAAAGTGTCTTTGCTTTCGCAACCCGTTACGTTATTAATTACCGTCAGCACGTAATCATGTGTTTGTACGGCTTGCGTCGGGTTGGTTAAAGTAAGCGTCGGGTTGGCCAGAGTGCTATCATTCAAACCAACTTTTGGAGACCATGCGTAAATAAAACCAGCCTCCGCAGCCGCACCAAGCGTAATGGTTTGACCAGAACAAAGTGAGTCATTTGTACCCAAATTCACGATTGGCAACGGATTCACTCGAACCGAAATGGTGTCTTTATTCGAGCAACCCGTTTTAATATTCGTTACTGTCAGCACATAATCGTGTACTTGGTCAGTTTGGGTGTTGTTGCTCAACGTAAGTGTTGGATTGGCAATATTGGCATTGCTCAAACCAGTACTTGGAGACCATGCGTAACTAAAACCCTGTACTGGCGGCGCACCTAATTCGAATGTATCACTACCACAAAATGCGTCATTTGTTCCAACCACAACTATTGGCAATGGTTTTACAACCACATTTACCGTATCTGTTTTTTGGCAGCTAAAACCATCTGTTACAGTGAGTACATACGTTTTGATAAGGCTATCCGTACCCGCGTAAGCCATGTTAAAAATTGGGTTGGCCAATGTGCTATCATTCAAACCAACTTTTGGAGACCACGCGTAAGTAAGGCCAGCCACAGGCGCAGCACCCAAAGACGTGTTTTGTACCGAACAAACCACTTTGTCCGCACCAGCCACCGCCACAGGCAATGGTTTTACTTGATGCGTAATCGAAACAGGGACACTCACGCAATTCGTCGTATTGTTAGTAACTACCAGCGTGTAAGTTACCGCACCTACCACACTTGGCGTAAATACTGGATTGGCTTTGGTGCTATCGTCTAAGCCTGCTTTCGGAGACCACGCGTAAGTAAGACTGGCATCAGGTGTGCCGCCCAAAACCGCAGTGCTATTGATACACACATTTTGAGGATTACCCACTAAGGCAACAGGGCGAGGATTTACCGTTACAACTACCGTATCTCTGCTTACGCAGTTGGTGGCCATGTTGGTAATTTGCAAAATATATTGCTGTGTAATAGCTGAAGTACCTGTATTAGTCAGTGTTACCATCGGGTTGGAAAGTGCCGAACCGCTCAAGCCTGTGCTTGGCGTCCAAGCGTACCCAAAGCCCGCACCTTGTGAGTTTGCACCTATTTGGGTAGTTCCTCCCGAACAAATCGTTTTATCTGCTCCCGCAATAGCCGTAGGCAATAGATTTACAGTTACTAAAACCGTATCCGCTGCATTGCTTACACATTGTGTAGTGTTATCTTTTACAATCAATGTATAAGTTTTCACGCCTACCGCCGAGCCTGTAAATACAGGATTGGCTTTGGTGCTATCGTCCAAGCCTGCTTTTGGAGACCACGCGTAAGTGAAATTCGGATTGGCTGCGCCGCCCAAAACCACCGTAGAACCAACGCAAACGGCTTTGTCTGTGCCTGCCGCCGCCACTGGCAACGGATTTACTTTTACCAAAACAGTATCTTTGCTTATACAATTAGTAGTCGTGTTGGTTACTTGCAAAATATATTGTTGGGTAATGGCAGAAGTGCTTGTATTGGTTAATGTTACGGTTGGGTTAGAAACCGTCGCGCTGCTCAAACCTGTACTTGGTGTCCATGCGTAACTAAAGCCCGTCTGGGACGCTGCTCCTATTTGTACAGAACCATTAGAACAAATTGTCTTGTCTGCTCCAGCCACGGCCACTGGCAACGGATTTACGGTTACAACTACCGTATCTCTTCCCACGCAACCCGTAGCGGTATTGGTGGTTTGTAAAATATACTGTTGCGTAATCGAAGAAGTGCCTGTATTGCTTAAAGTTACGACTGGGTTAGAAACCGTTGCACTGCTCAAACCTATACTTGGCGACCATGCGTAACTAAAGCCTGTTTGAGAAACTGCTCCAATTTGTGTAGTAATACCCGAACAAATCGTTTTATCAACTCCCGCCACGGCATTAGTGGCAGCATTTACCGTTATAGTTACAGTGGCCGTATTGCTTACACATTGCGTTGTATTGTCTGTTACCGTTAAAGTATAAGTTTTCACACCAACTGCCGTGCCTGTAAATACTGGATTGGCTTTAGTACTATCATCCAAGCCCGCTTTCGGAGACCACGCGTAAGTATAACTTGGATTGGCTATTCCGCCCAAAACGGCAGTAGCACCCAAACAAACCGATTGATTAGAACCAACCAACGCGACAGGGCGAGGATTGACGGTTACCAATACTGTATCAAATCCAGCGCAAGTACCCGTGCTGCCCGTCGTTACTTTCAAGATATATTGTTGAGTAATCGGAGAAGTACCTGTATTGGTCAATGTAGCAGTTGGGTTAGAAACCGTTGTGCTGCTCAAACCAGTGCTTGGCGACCACAAATAAGTAAAACCAGTTTGCGAAGCCGCTCCAATTTGTACAGAACCCGTTACACAAAAAGATTTATCCGTACCAGCCACCGCAACAGGCGCAGGCGCAACGGTAACCGAAATAGAGTCGCGGCTCGTACAACCTGTGGCCGTATGTGTAGCCGTAACATAATATTTAATTACTTGGCTGCTTGTACCTGTGTTTACAATCTTAATTTTAGGATTGGACTTAGTCGTATTATTTACGCCTGTAATCGGCAACCACGCGTAGGTGTAGCCACTTACAGCTGTTACGCCCACCGACAACGAATCTCCGCTACAAATAGATGCTGTGGCAGGACCTGCATCGGCTACTTTCGGAACAATATTAACCGTTACTGTATCTGTCTTCCAACAATTAATCGTACTACCCGTTCCGACTGTAACAATGTAACGTGTGGTAACGGTTGGGCTGGCTGTCGGAGTGGCCGATGTTGTGGAACTCAAACCTGTACTTGGCGACCATCTGTAGCCCGTTGTGCTGCCCGTTGCCGATAAACCTACGGATTGACCTGCACAAATCGAAATACTTTTGGCGTTTACTGACGGGATTTTGGCCACTAGGGTTTGAAACGCTCTGGCATATACTTTCGTACTGACCGAGTCTTGACACCCACTTGATGACTTTTGAACTAAAGTAAGAAAACCATTAGTATTAGAGCCATTCCATTGTACTTTGATGGTATCATTGTGAATATTGCTTAATAATGTTCCGCCTGTTATTTTCCACGTAAACTGGTTATCTGGCGAAGTGGTTTGAACATAATAAGTACCTATCGAGGAAGTTGAACAAACCGTGTCAGGACCAAAAATTCGGGGTGGTGCATCAAAAGGAAGCACGTTAATGGTATAAATCGCACTACTGGTTTTGGGGGGGCAATTTCGGTCCGAAACGGTAGCATTAATCGCAAAGCTTCCCGTCTGGCCGCAATTGGGTTGCCAAGAAAAAGTAGAAGAAACATCTCCTATTCCTTTTACATTCGTAAAGGTAGCCAACGGCCCAGTATAACCATTTGTTCCATTTAAAATACTGGATTTGGCCGACAAGTATAAACTATCTGTGGCTGTATCCGTAGCCCTGATTACAAAGTTAACCGCCTGACCCTCATAAATATTATAAGTATAAGTAGGCGTAGTATTGGTTATGGATCTGAATACGGGAGCGGCATTTACGGGGCAACCTGCCACACCCGCCGTTTTGGCAATAAACTGCAACTCCCTTCGCGTTCGGGTGAGTAGCGTATCCGTACCGTCCGAAAGCGTTCGGTATTCTTTGATTTCCAACGTTACTACATACCGTCCAGCATTGGGAACATAATATTTTGTAAAACCAGTGGCAGGGTCTATAAAAGCATAGCTGTTCGGGCCAAATGGTCGCGTAAGTGTATATCCAGCATTAAAGTTAATACTATTATATGAAGGACAAGCAGGGGGTGCGCCTTGCCCAAATGGCGACGGTTGTCCAGAAAGAGCACCATTGTATGGGTTGACAAACGAGTAAATAAGGCGGTCGCCATCTGGGTCAATGGCATTATTAGAAAAAGTAGTGGTATCGCCTGTAAGAATAAAAGGAATACCCGATTCTACAAATTCGGGGGAGCTGTTGGGGAAAATGGCAGACGGAATATAAGCCAAAAATGTAGAACCCTCATTGCCAGCGTTCTGTAAGTTGTCTATTGAACTATTGCGGCAGCAACGTTGCCAATATATATAGTACCCTGCCATATTGAAGGCCAAGTCCACAGTCGCCGTCATCTTATTCACCGAAATTGCCACGCTACCCAAACAAGCATCTGCATTACAGTTGGGAGGCATTTCGGGAAGTACGTCCACAGGGTTGGGGGTCATGGTCAGGGTTTTGTACAAGTTACAACTGTTCGCCGCATAAACCCCAACGAAAATATTGCCTGTTTCTGGATTACCATTAGGGAACTGACTATTTCGATCCACATAAACCGTCAGGTCTATTTTATACCGAAATGGAGTGGCCGACGAGCCAAGTTGTCCCAAATACTTATAGGTTATTTCACCGCCCACGATGTGCGATGCCATTGCCTGACTATAAGCCAGTAAGCACACGAACAGGAGCATGAAAAATTTAGTTAGTGAAAGTTTTTTCATGAAATTTGTTTTGAATAAAAGTATGAGAAGGTTAGTTAAACGTTAGAAAAGTAGAATGGTATGTTAGGTGTAAAATATCTCTGATTGTAATAAAAGTGATTTTTGGAAAATAGAAATAATCCAAGCACAATTATACGGTATATTACACAATTTTCAATATTTTATTAGCTCAAAATGAGTCTCACTAGTCAAATATTGGCTTAGCGGTAAAATACTTAATATTGTTTAGGGTTAATGAAAATAAAATCTTGACTTTAACGATACGCTTGTATCCAAATTGCATTTATATCTATAAAATACAAAAGCAGCCATTATTATTGCTTTCAGAAAACAAAATAACAATGGCTACTTTTCTATAAAATATCTTTTAAATATTCCTGAATCTAAGCAGAATGTTTTTCAATAGCTTGGCAAATTTTGCTAAAAATCTCTTCGATCTCGCCGATGCCATACACAGATGAGAACTTGCTTTGAGATTTGTAATAGTCCGCTACGGGAGCAGTTTTAGTATTGTATTCTTGTACGCGTTTGGCGATAAGAGCCTCGTCTTGGTCGTCGGGGCGGCCAGACGTTTTACCGCGAAGCAAAAGACGAGTAACTAACTCATTTTCTTCTACTTCCAAAGCCACCATACAATTTACGGGCGTGCCTTTGCCGTTCAAAAGTACGTCGAGGGCTTGCGCTTGCGGTACGGTACGCGGAAAACCATCAAAAATAAAACCTTTGGCATCAGGATTTTCAGACGTTTTCTTGTCAATCATGCCGATTACAACCTCATCAGGCACGAGCAAACCCGCATCCATCAAAGATTTTGCTTTCAAACCCAACTCTGAGCCTGCCGCAATTTCCGAACGAAGCAAGTCGCCAGTAGAAAGGTGTGTAAGTTCGTATTTTTCTATAAGTTTCTGGCTTTGAGTGCCTTTTCCTGCGCCAGGAGGACCAAACAATACTATATTTAACATAGTTTTTAGGGGATAAATAAATGGTAAATCTTAGCTATTTTCGGATTCGTGAAGCTGATAAACACTGCGCAAATTGCGGCCATAACCATCGTAATCAAGGCCATAACCTACCACAAATTTGTTCGCGATTTCTTTCCCAACATATTTGAGACTCAACTCACGGCGCAACGCATCGGGCTTCAGAAACATTGTGGCAATTTCAACAGAGGCAGGATGAAAAACCCTGATATTTCTCAGTATCTCTGTCATTGTGATGCCCGTATCGACAATATCTTCCACCACTACGATGTGGCGATCTTTCAAATCCTTTTCTAAACCCAAAATTTCCTCTACTTGGCCTTTGGTTTCCATGGCTTCATAGGAGGCTACTTTCACGAAAGTAACTTCGCAGTCCACCGAAATATTTTTCAGCAAATCTGCCGCAAACATAAAAGAGCCATTGAGCACAGGAATAAACAAAGGACGTTTTCCTTCGTAATCTTGGCTAATTCTTGCACCTAACTCAGCCACACGGCTTGCAATTTCCTGTTCGTCAATAAAAAGTTTAAATGATTTATCTTTTACGGTAACCATCATATATAAATTAGGATAAGGATTTTGCAAAACCAAAAGCAACCAACCCATGCAGGTCGGTTGCCTATTGAGCCTTAAAGGTACTAAAAAACCAAAAAGCCCAAAATTTTAGCCTCATTTTTAGAATCAAAATAAATAACAATACAACTTTTCCTCACACCCTAATTGAACCGAAAATGTTTTTTTTCTCTCATAAATCTTCTACAATTTACTGTTTTCGATTTTAAGTTTAATTTAATCAAAATTACAATAGACTATTTTATATTTTTCTGAAAAAATTTACCTTTTAGCATTTCTTTTCTTTTAACCAAAAATAACTGCATTGTTATCGGGCTTTTTGCGGTAACCATTTACTTTAAAGAGGGCTTTTGCTTTACTTTGCACAGGTTCTTATCTATTGTCAAATTTCACCAATCCATGAATTATATTTTCTTTGATACGCCCGCATTTCGCAACTCACTCAAACCTTTCACTTTTACGCGCCCTGTGGCCGCCATTCGTGTCGGGATTGTTACGATTGCCGAAAAATGGGAATTTTATAGCCAAAACAAAGGCTCATTCCTCACAGACGCTTCTTTGCAAACGCTCTTCCCGCTACACGTGGCCGAAGATAATTTGCTCGTCAATGGCGCACTTTGTCCCACCGACGAACTGGCCACCGCGTGCGCAGCTTTAGCCACAGGCGAAGGCTTCACCCAAAACGGCGTTTTGTTGGCGGCTCGCCTTTCGGCCACGCAAGTAAGCCAATGGCAAACAGGCAGTTTTAGTCCAAAAACAACCGAATACGCCGCAGCCGTTACGCTAATCGCGCACAAATGGGATATTTTCGCCCAAAACGGGGCACAAATTCGCCAAGATTTTGCACGCCTCACCAAAGACCGCACCTCGCAACCCATCGCCGACAAACACACTATTATATATGGTGCTGAAAATATATTTGTGGAAGAAGGCGCAAACATCAAAGCGGCCATCATCAACGCCGAAGAAGGCCCCGTGTATATTGGCCGCAACGCACAAGTACAAGAAGGTTCGCTCATCAAAGGGCCACTGGCTTTGTGCGAAGGCGCGGTAATCAACATGGGCGGCAAAATGCGCGGCGACAATACCATCGGGCCATTTTGTAAAGTTGGTGGCGAAATAAGCAATTCCGTTTTGTTTGGCTTTAGCAACAAAGGGCACGACGGATTTTTGGGAAATAGCGTGTTGGGCGAATGGTGCAACTTGGGCGCAGACACCAATAACTCCAACCTTAAAAATAATTACGCCAACGTAAAACTCTACGACTACGGCACTGGCAACGAGGAAGATACGGGCTTACAATTCTGTGGCCTAATGATGGGCGACCATTCCAAATGCGGCATCAATACCATGTTCAACACGGGCACGGTGGTAGGTGTCGGAGCTAATATTTTTGGTGGTGGATTTCCTGCCAAACATATCGCATCGTTTTCGTGGGGCGGTTCGGACACGAGTTGGGAAAAATATCGTTTTGATAAATTCCTCGAAACAGAACAGCGCGTCATGGCACGTCGCAAAAAAGAACTGAGTCCAGCCTATCAAGCACTTCTCAAATATTTGCATGATTAAGAAATCAAAAGCCGCCTAGCGTAATGTTATGCGGCTTTTATTTTCTACAATAAACCCAAAAGATGCCACGCCGACGGCGTTAGAATCATACGCCACAATATTTGGCTACCAAGATTTTAATCCTAACGAATTTGCTCTAAGCCCCAAAAGCCTTTAGGCTTGGCACCTTTGTAGCAATCAATATTTTAGAGAAATACGAACGCCGTAGGCGTGAAATCTTTACCGCAAAAAGGCCGCGCAACTTCAAAAAAATCCCCCACACAATCTGTTGCGTGAGGGATTTTAGTAAAATATAATTTAACAGGTTATTTATTTTAAAAGGTTATAGACCAAGAAACTACCCAAATACGCCAAGCTCGTCATATAAACAAACTGAATCGCAGGCCATTTCCAGCCCCTTGTTTCGCGATACACGATGGCAATCGTACTCATACATTGCATGGCAAATACATAAAATATCAGCAGCGAAAAAGCCAGCGCAGGCGTGTACATGGGTTGGCCTGTGGCAGGATTTAATTCGGCTTGCATTCGGTGTTTGATGGTGTCTTCGTTGTCTGCGTCGCTGCCGATACTGTAAATAGTGGCCATCGTCCCGATGAAAACTTCACGCGCTGCAAACGAGGTAATCAGGGCAATACCGATTTTCCAGTCGTAGCCCAACGGACGAATAGCAGGCTCAATGAAGCGGCCAAAATGCCCAATATACGAACTTTCCAGTTTGGCCGAAGCCACAAAATTATCTTGTTGTTCAGGGCTAAGTTGTTGCTGTTGAGCTTGCGCAATGGCTTGTACTTCAGCTTTTTGCATTTGGTCGCTTGGCCCATACGAAGCCAACACCCAAAGCACAATCGAAATCGCTACAATTACTTTACCAGCTTCAAACACAAAGGCTTTTACTTTTTCCAAAATCGTAAAACCTACGTTTTGCCAACGCGGAATTTTATAAGAAGGCAGTTCCATGATAAAGAAACTACGTTGTTTGCTTTTGATAATATTTTTCAGAATCCATGCCGACACAATCGCCGATACAAAACCCAACAAATACAAGCCCATTAGCGCGATACCTTGCAGATTAAGCACGCCCAAATAATATTTTTCGGGAACAACTAAGGCAATCAGCACCGTAAAAATCGGGATACGTGCCGAACAGCTCATCAGCGGCGTAACCATAATCGTAATGAGGCGGTCGCGGTAGTTGTCGATGCTGCGCGTGGCCATAATCGCAGGTACGGCGCAAGCCACCCCCGAAATCAACGGCACAACACTACGACCATTCAAGCCAAACGGACGCATGAGCCTATCCATGATGTACATGACACGCGCCATATAGCCCGATTCTTCCAAAATCGCGATAAAAGCAAAAAGCATAGCAATTTGTGGAATAAAAATAATCACACCGCCAAGCCCCGCAATAAGCCCTTCCGTAAGCAAACGCGTAAGCACGCCTTCGGGCAAATTGGCTTGTAGCCATTCGTTTAGCGAGGCAATACCACCATCTATCAAATCCATGGGGTAACTTGCCCAAGCAAAAATGGCCTGAAATATCACAAACAAAATCGCCAAGAAAATCGCATAGCCCCCTACCCGATGCGTCAGAATCGCGTCTAAGCGATTGCTCCATTCAGGGCGCGGCGGCGTTACTTTCGTTACACAAGGCGTAACCAAGCGGTTAATTACTTCGTAGCGGGCAATGGTTTCGGCAGCCTGAAAAGAGAGGTTTTGAAAGCCATGTTGCACCGTGATTTCTTCTACAAATTGGCGTTCGCGGTCAGAAATGGCCATCGAAGTTTTGTACTGATGCGCCAACTGAAACGCCTGATAATCATTGGCCAAGCTAAATTTTTGGCGCAAAGCCTCCACTACTTCTGGTGCTTGGTCGTGTACTTCGTAAAATGATTTTTGGGGACAAGAAATTTCTTTTTGCAGAATATTTTTAAGCTCTGTTACGCCTGCGCCACTACGAGCATTCAGGGACGTAACAGGCACGCCCAACTGTTTGCCAAGCTCTATGAGATTAATGCGAATACCTTTTTTCTCGGCAACGTCTATCATGTTCAAAGCCAACACCACAGGCAAACCCAAGTCGTGTATTTGGGTGAAAAGCAATAGGTTACGTTTAAGATTGGAGGCATCGGCCACCACCACGACCACATCAGGATAAAGTTCGTCTTTGGTGTTGCTCAGTGCATCATAAACCACCTGTTCGTCAGGCGATTTTGGGTAAAGGCTGTACGTGCCAGGCAAGTCGATAATCGTAGCCGTTTGCGTGTCGGACAGACGCGCCACGCCTACTTTTTTCTCCACAGTTACCCCTGGAAAATTCCCAATTTTTTGATGCAAGCCCGTCAGTAAATTGAATAAAGACGATTTCCCTGCGTTAGGGTTTCCCACCAACGCAATGGTTAATTTATTAGAAGTATTGGCCATTTCGTAAAACTCACTGAATCAAGATAGTAGCGGCTTCCTCGCGACGTAGCGCAAGATTATAACCCGATACATTTATACACATAGGAGAGCCTAAAGGCGCAAGCCCGACCACCGACACTTCACTACCAGGCAAACAGCCCATTTCGAGTAGTTTTAGCGACATTTCGGCATCTGTAAACGCATTGATACGACCTTTTTGGCCTACTTTCAAATCGGCGATACTTTTGGGTGATGATGGCTGACTCATGGCTTATTTAGACTTAATTTAAACAGCCGCAATGTAGCAGGTTACCTAAGATTTTACAATGATTCTTCTCAAAAATAATTTTATTCGAAAGGATTAGCACCGTATTTCTTTGGCTATAAAGCCGCCAACATTTAGATTTTGCATAAGCCCAAATTTGTATATTCAGACAATGGCTTTACTTTTGTTGCAGTATTGCAATCCTATAAAAATTCACCTCAAATACTTTACCTATTAATTTAATTAACCCCTAAAGTATTAAGATGAATTCTTCAAACATTTTTTCTGATTCTAAGAATCATTACGAAATCCTCGACGGTTTGAGAGGTATCGCAGCCATCACGGTCGTGATATTTCACATTTTCGAGATTTTTTCGGGTGGCAACCACGCCTTACAAATCATCAATCACGGGTATCTTGCCGTTGACTTTTTCTTTCTGTTGTCGGGCTTCGTGATTGGCCATGCTTACGACGACCGTTGGCAGAAAATGACACTCCGCGAATTTTTCAAAAGACGCCTCATCCGCCTACATCCCATGATTGTAGTCGGAATGATTATCGGCGCAATCGGCTTTTATTTTAGTGCCTCGCCAGTTCTTTTTCCGTTGATAAGCAGCGTTCCTGTTTGGAAATTATTACTTATCATGCTCATTGGCTTTACGCTTATTCCCGTGCCCTTGTCGCTGGACATACGCGGCTGGACAGAAATGCACCCGCTCAACGGCCCTGCGTGGTCGCTGTTTTATGAATACGTAGCCAATATTTTGTATGCTTTCGTTCTTCGCAAAACCGCTACCAAATGGCTAATAGTCTTAACTTTTTTGGCCGCTTGCGCACTTGTTCACCTGACAGTCACCAGTCCCAATGGCGATGTAATCGGCGGCTGGGCTTTAGATCCAACGCAAATACATGTAGGACTTACGCGTTTGTTGTTTCCTTTTTTTGCGGGCTTGCTTCTTTCAAGATATTTCAAACCTCACCAAATCCGTAACGCGTTTGTATGGAGTGGTGTGTTACTTTTATTGGTGCTTGCGCTGCCAAGAATCGGGCAAGTAGAAAATGTTTGGCAAAATGGTCTGTACGAGGCTTTTGTCATTATTTTTATTTTTCCACTCATCATTTACATTGGAGCGAATGGCACAATAGAAAGTGGTTGGCAACGGTCTATTTCTCAATTTTTAGGCGATATTTCTTACCCTATTTACATTACCCACTATCCACTTATTTATATTTTCTCGGCGTGGGTGGTGGACAACAAATTGTCGATTCAAGATGCTTGGCCAGTGGGAATATTAGTGCTATTGGCATCCATTACAATTGCTTACGCTTGTCTAAAATTGTATGATATTCCTGTCCGAAAATGGTTGGCCTCCAAAAGTAAAGCCCAATAAGTTTTAGGCAATTTTTCTAATACAAACAAAAAAGCGTAGGCCTCCGAACGACCTACGCTTTTTGTTATTTATCAAACGAAATATTTTGGTTAAGGCATCGCCTCGCGTTCTACAATCTCGATAGTACCCGCACCATTGTACGAATGATATTCGCCGTCATACATGGCATCGGCACTCACCGCACCCAGCGCAAATTTGCCACGCGAAACGGCACGCACCACATAGTAATAAGTGCGTTCTGAGCCGTAGGCATCCGTGAAAATATTTACGCGGTCGTCTCTGATGTCCAGATGGTCAGGAATAGAAGCATTTGTTACCCAAGCCAATTCCGTAGAAGTGCTCAAACGCGAGTTTTCTACCTCAAAACCTGCTGGTAACATATCCGTCAATACAATGTTTTCTACACGACTTCTATCCGTAGTACTCACCGTGATTTTTACCACAATCAAATCGTTTTGGCGGAAAGTATTGCCCGAAAGCACATTGCCGTTGCGGTCGTAAAAACTGCGGCGCACGCGCAAATAACTGTCTTCTTCTTTCACTTGTCCCGATGCAGGAATACCCGACATTTCTCCAAAATAATACACTTGCCCTTTGCCTGATGTGCTGATATTAAGCATTTTACCCAAAACACCTTTATCCAACCACAAATCCGAACCCGCAAAATTACCTAAGGTTTTTCCGTTGGCGTTTACGCTGGCGGTTGCTTTGCTGTTGGCGGCTTTTTTGGCCAATTTGCCCAAGGCCAACAACGCGAAAGCATTTTCTTGTGTGGACAAATACGGGTCGCGTTTGAGTTCGACGGCCAAATGTCTGGCCATCATCGGGATTTGCGGATTATTTGCGTCCACATCTACCAAACAGCTCAACGAAATCGCTTCATCGCGTACAAACGAGTAGAAACTTCCGCCGTTGGCAGCCACCGAACGTTCACCCACGAAAGCCGAAGGCAAGGCCGTTTTGTAAGAGATTTGGTCGGAAGCCAGCAAGTAAGCCGCGCCCAACAAATATTTGCTGTCGATGGCCAAAAGTGCTTTGTTGGCTTTGTAATAGTTCATGGTCGGCACGTCGGGGCGGCCTGCCAACGCCAACACGTACAGCGAGTACGCAATTTCTTTTGGCGCAATATTTTTGATAATGCGTTGGTTGCTTTCCGTATAATAGCTGTATTTCTCCAATTCTTTGGCTTTGGCTTTTTGTCCCAAATAGCTCAAAAGTTTGTCTAAAGTGCTTGTATTCACCTCAAAACCAGCGTTTCGGGCTTCTATCAAGAAATGCGCCGCATACGCCGAAGCCCACCATTGCGACTGCTCACCACCCGACCAGTAACTAATGCCGCCGTCGTAAAGCTGCATATTTTGCAGTTTATTGATGGCTTCTTGTACGTTGTAGTTCGGGTTGCTGCTCGGCATGGCCGCGTATTGTTTCGGATTTTTCTTATACAAAGTCTTGGCTATTTCTTGGAAATAAATCTGCGGAAACGCCGCCGAAACGGTTTGTTCGGCACAGCCATACGGATATTGCAACAAACTGTTGAGGTTTTCGGAGAATTGCACCAAAGGCGAAGCACTCACCAGCAACGAACCCGCGCCCGAATTAGGCAAATAATCTGTTCCAAAATCTAAATTAGCATTGCTGCCTGCGGCCAACACACCCGAAAAATTCTTTTTGTTCAGCGAAGCCGAAGGCCTTACCGTAATATCTGTTTTTTCGGTAAAAGTCTGACCTGCGGCGCGTGCCGTTACTTGTACGTTGGCTTGGCCTACTTGGTTGGCTGCTTTTACTTTAAAGAAAACTTGCTTTTCGCTATTTGGTTCAATACCAACGGTTTGAGCGGTTTCGCCGTCGGCTTGCACCGCGCCACTGGCCGCCAAAGACACGGCCACATTGAGGCTGCGTTTGGTGGTGTTGCTCAATGTTACGGGAACTACCGCTTCGTCGGCTGGACTCAAGAAACGCGGCAACGACGAAGACAATACCAAATCGTCGGCCACTTTCATCGGTTTTTCGGCTGCGCCAAAAGCTCTACCTCTGTACGCCACGGCCATCACACGCAACTCACCCGAAAAATGCGGTATGTCTATCGTGTATGAGGCTTCGCCGTCCGAATTGGTTTTGAGTTGGCCACTCCAGTAAGCCATGAGTTTTACACGCTTGTTGGTCAGTGGGTTTACGCGGCGCGAAAGGTCGTAACCGTCGCCGCCCACTTTGCTGTTTTTGTGCGCTTTTAGCTCAGGGAAAACCACCGCGTACATATCGTAACTGTTTACTTGCAAGGCGCGTTTACGGAAAAAGAAATCGTGCGGATTCGGCGATTTATAATTTTTCAATTGCAAAATACCTTCGTCCACCACAGCGATAGTTACTTCCACAGGTTCGCCGCCGCTTTCGGTTTTGACCGTAATTTTCTGGCGGCTGTTCGATTTGGCTTGCGCCACCGCCTCAATGCTCACAGGCAACTCCGTTTCGGGGTCGGTTACGCGCACCGACTTAAAGCCATGCCCTACCGTGATAGGCATAGAGCCATCGTCCACAGGTCGGAACAAAGTCGCTGTAACATAGATATTTGGCAAATGTTTTTCTTCGATAGGAAGCGAGAGTTTAGCCGATTTTTTGTCGGTTTCCAACCAAAAATGCTCATACATTTGGTTGCGCTCTACGGTTACTAACATTTTGCCCGCAAATGGCGTTTTGAACAAAATGTCTGCTTTTTCACCGATTTTGTAACTTTCTTTATCAAAAGCAATATCAATGTTACCTTCTTTATTTACCTCAAAAGAAGTGTTGCTGGTGTAGCCAAAGCCGTAAGCATAAAACGACTGCGCCACGTATCTGTTCCAGTCGCCTGCGTACACCCGAATTTCGTATTCGCCCGAACTGGCAGGAACGTAAGCAAACGACGTGCTACCGCCACCATTTACGGCCATGCTACGCGATAACATTACTTTTTCTTTGCGTTGCGAAACGTAGCGGAAGCCTGAACCCGAATAACTTTCTTGCGCCACCGAATACCATTCGTATTTGATTACGGCCACGTTGAGCGTTGTGCTTACGCCTTTGCCTTTTTCGTTCAGGGCAACGATAGGCACCAGCAACGATTTGTTTACGTCCACGTAGCTATCAAAATATTTGATACCAGCAAAAACGTTTTGCGTCGGCACGGACACTTGCGTAATGCGATTTACAGGGCGGCCATTTTCATCAAAAACCGTCGTGTAAATGCGACCTTTGAGCAAGCCACTGGCCTCAAATTCGGCTGGTACACTGAACGACTGTTCAAACTCGCCATTGTCGTCGGTTTTACCTTCGTGGTATTGCGACGCAAAAGTCATGTTGTCCAGCCCTTCGATGTTAAATTTATAATCTTCGTAGCCTTTTGGGGCAAAATTTTCGCGGCTAAAAGTCAGTTCCGTTTGGTAGTTGCGGCCTGCGGCATTCGTCCCGAACAGATTGGCGGCTGTGGCCTTAATACTGAAAGTTTCGGCGGGGCGTACCGTTTCTTTGTCGGCCACCACGTTTACGCGAATGCGGTCGGGCATAAACTCTTCCACGCTGATAGCCTGTGAGTTAAGAATTACGTCGTTGCCTGTCAGCACTTCCACGTTATAAGTACCCGTTACGGCGGCATCTGGCAATTTCACGTCTGCCGTAAATGCGCCTTGCGCGTTGAGTTGGGCGCGTTGCGTGAGCATTTCGCGGCCATTGGGCAAGGTTACTTTAAACTTCACAGGCAATTTTTCGGGCGCAAGCCATTTTTCATTTCTCAAAATCACGTTGAAGTGCATGGTTTCCGATGGGCGATAAATGTCGCGGTCGCCGTAGATATAAGCTTGATAACCAGAAGCATTCTCGTACATTCCGTCCACTTCGTAGCGCGATTTGTCGGTAGCCGTTTGTTGCAAGTGCATGTACGTGAACTCGTTTTCGTAACGCGCCGTAAGCATTTGCGTGCGGAAACCTGCGGCCTTGCGGCGAATGTTATCAAACACTGCCATACCATTTTCGTCGGTTTTGACCTTATAAACTTGTTGGTTGTTGGTGCTGACAAGCGTAATTTCAGCTTCTTTCAATGGTTTGGCCGTCAGCAAGGAATTTGCAAAAACCACAATGCGATTATCCGTTTCGCGGGCAATCAAACCCACGTCCGAAACGGCCATCGTGCGTTGTGCGCCATTGTATTGGTTTTCGGTGTCTTGCACTTTTAGCACATAAATTCCTTTGAAATTGTTGTTGTCGGCAAAATCCAAGTTCACCAAATAACGACCGTTTGCATCTTTTTTCAGGGATTTGGTAGCCACTTCGCGACTCATCACCAAATCGCCGTAATCTTCAAAGCTACCGTAGCCATCAAAATATTCTGTTCCGCCATACAAAAGCCCCGTGTTGCGCAGGTGCTGCAAAATGTTATTTTCGTAAATTTTGTATAAAAGAATATTGACTTTTGGAACATTAACAATGCTCACAGCTACATTTTTCTCGCCCTTCGAACTCAAATAAATGGCTTTGGCTTCCGTGAAATTAATGGCGGGTTCGGGCTGACCAAACACAACCATTTGTTGCAATTCTTTGCGCAAAGTGCCGCCAAAAATTCCGCGCAAACCTTCCGAAATGGTAAGTTCGTAATTGATAGCCGAATTAAAATTGCCTTTGATATTAAAACCATATTCCAACGCCTCAACTGTGAATTTTACGGCTGGCTCAAATTGAATATATTGGGCAGCGTTTCGCACGTCAAGTCCCTGATTGGCAACGATATGCAAATAACCTTGCTCACCTTCGTATTGAGCTTCTACTTGCATAATGCTCAAGTCGGCACGCGACGGCACTGTCGTTTCCAGCGTGATGGGTTCGTTGCTCACGTGGCCACTTTCTATACATTTCAGGCCTTTTTCTACGCTAATTTTGATGGCTTTTTCGTCGATGTCCTGCGCGTTGGCGGGATTTACGACTACCTCCACCGTTTCGCTAATTACGCTACTTTTGGGCGTGGCGGCCAGCTTTTTACCGTCTATTTCGATGCTCAAAAGGCGCATCACCTCCACAGGATTTACTTTGTAGTTGAAATGCAGGTTAAAGCGCAGTTCGATTTTGCCATCGTCGGCTTTATTCCAAAAAATATCTGTTCCCGTCAGGTTCAAATATGGCGTATGAAATGCCATTGTTTCACTGCTTACACTCAACTTGCCATCTTCGGACGTGGTCAGTTGGCTAATGAGCGGCGTAAGTGTGGCCTTGTAGTCCGTGCCAGCGGCAAAGCCAATTTCGGGAGAAAAAGTTAGTTCGTTGGCGGCTGTCCAGCGAAAACGCCCACGCACGGCAGGCTCAAAATGCACGTATTGCGTCGTGTCCCAGAGGTTAAACAATGAGTCTTTGGCTACGTCTTGGTTAAACGTAAAAACCAAATTTTGTTGCTGTTCGATTTCTTGCTCAAAATTGCGCTTAGAAATCTCAATGGTGTTGCGCGAACAAGCCGCCAGCAAGCCCACAACCACCGCAAAATACAAAATAAAAGGTCTGATTTTCATTGGTTTATTAAAAAAATAGTACAAAAAGTATAATACCAATTATTGGGGCAAGTTCGGAATATAAATCAATTAAGCAATATTTTCTATGAAATAAAGCGCATAAAATTAGTTATTTTTCTCCATGAAGGCGGCTCAAATTCGGCCTCTGGCATCGGGACAATTCGTATGATATAAGCCTTAAAATCAGTTATTTATGCAGGTTAATATTGGCGAGATTTCCATTCTACGCCCTTGCGGTTGCCAAAATGATAGGCAAAAAGCATTCCTGTAAAAACAAAAGCGTAGATTTCGTAAAACCAAACCCAACGCCACAAATGTTTTTGCCGCAAACGCCCCAGCAGCCCAATAATGACAAGATTTTGGATAAAATATTTAGTTACCCAAAAAAGAAACATCGGCACAGGTGCGTACCAAAATAACGCAAAAACCGCCACGTAAAGTGCCGCCAACCCACACACCAACAGTTGATAATACCAACCGCCTTCGCAAGCTCCCGTTATCCAGCGGTTGCGCTGCACGAGCCAGCCTTTTACGGTCGTAATGGGCAAGGAAACAGCCACACATTTAGGCGACATGAGTTGCCGAAATTCAAAACCTTGTTCCAAAATGGCTTTGAACAAACGATAATCTTCTGTGAGGGAGAATTTCAGGTTTTCGTAACCACCCGTAGCGCGATAGGCTTTGGCGGTAGTGGCCATGTTGTTGCCCATCGACGTAATCGGGATTTTTATTAAAGACAAAAGCCAAATAATCAGCAAGTTAGCCAGCCAGTCAATGGCCTGCATACGCGCCAACAGTGGCGTGCCGCTGATGGTCGAAAGCCCATTGATTACACCTACTTTTTCTGTGTCAAAGCCCGCAAGCATGGCTTGCACCCAATGCGGCTGTACGGCAATATCGGCATCCGTAAACAAAAAATATTCGCCTGTAGCCTGCTGTGCCAATTGTGCCAACACGTTGCCTTTACCTTTGGCCAAGCCTATATTTTGGGTAATATTAATTAACTGAAAATGAGGTTTGTCTTGAATAAATCGGGCAATAATTTCCGCCGTTTGGTCTGTGGAATCGTCGTTGCCGATAAGGATTTGCAGCGCGTCGGTTGGGTAATCGAGGCGCGAGAGATACAACAAACACCGTTCTATGCAATGTGCTTCGTTACGGGCGGCTACCAATATCGAAACTTTGGGCGTAGAACGGTGTTGCATTGTTGTTTATTTCGTAAAAAAGTAAAAAACTAACGGTATTTGCGCACGATGGCTTCCAAACAATCGGCAAAATAATCAATTTCTTCGATGGTGTTATACAGCGCAAACGAGGCGCGAGAAGTTCCTTCGATGCACAGGCGTTCCATGAGTGGCTGTGTGCAGTGTTGGCCAGTGCGAACCGCAATGCCTTTCGCGTCGAGCATTACACCCAAATCGAAAGGGTGAATACCGTCCACCACAAACGAATTAACACTTACTTTGTGCTTGGCCGTCCCGATAAGTCGCACGCCATCAATGTTTTGTAGGCGTGTTGTTGCGTGTTGCAACAAACTGTCTTCGTATTGCGCAATAACAGGTTTTCCCCATTGGTTAATGTATTCGATGGCCGCACGCAAAGCGATAGTATCGGCAATGTTAGGCGTGCCTGCTTCAAATTTGTAAGGCAAATCGTTGTAAGTAGTGCGTGCAAAACTCACATCGCTAATCATTTCGCCGCCGCCCTGATACGGTGGCATGGCTTCCAACAATTCTTTTTTGCCATACAAAACCCCAATCCCTGTTGGGCCGTAGAGTTTATGAGACGAAAACGCATAAAAATCACAGTCAATGGCCTGTACATCAACGTCTAAGTGCGAAGTAGCTTGTGCGCCATCTATCATAACTTTAGCCCCGACCGCGTGCGCCTGACGGATAATGTCGGCTATCGGGTTGATTGTCCCTAATGAATTAGAAGCAAAAACCACCGACACAATTTTGGTTTTTTCGGAAAGTAATTTAGCATATTCTTCCAACACCAATTCGCCGCTATCCGTAATTGGAATTACGCGCAACGTCGCGCCTTTTTCCTCGCAAAGCATTTGCCAAGGCACAATGTTGGAGTGATGCTCCATGTGCGAAACGATTACCTCATCGCCTGCCTTGAGGTTTTGGCGGCCATAAGTGGCAGCTACCAAATTAATGCCTTCGGTCGTGCCGCGCGTAAAAATAATTTCTTCCGCGTGCGCCGCACCAATAAAAGCGCGAACCGTTTGGCGTGTACGCTCGTATTCGGCGGTTGCTTTTTCGGCCAACGTGTGGATACCTCTGTGGATATTGGCATTATAGTTTTGATAATAATGCGAAATCGCGTCGATGACCGTGCGCGGCTTTTGAGTGGTGGCCGCATTGTCGAAATAAACAAGCGGTTTGCCGTTGAGGCTTTGATGCAAAATCGGGAAGTCTTCGCGAACTTTTGCTACATCAAATGCGGCAGTATGTGTTGTGGTGGAAATAGCCATAATCGTAAGGGCGGCAAAATTGCCTTTTCGGGATAAATGCTACAAATTAGTTTTGAAGTGCGTTTTTTTACTCAAAGAAACAACACGCACCCAACGCATAAGGTTTCGGGTTGTGGGGTTATCGGCGCAAAGATAAGTGAAAAAGCAACGCACCGACAAAACAGCTTGCGGCGGCTTGTCGGTGCGTTTGGTATTTTATTGAAATACAGAAAATTATAAATGTATTACTTCACCGTAAGCAGCGGCAGCAGCTTCCATAATCGCTTCCGACATGGTTGGGTGCGGGTGTACAGATTTAATAATTTCGTGGCCAGTAGTTTCGAGTTTGCGCGCCACTACCACTTCGGCAATCATTTCCGTAACGTTGGCACCGATAAGGTGTGCGCCAAGCCATTCGCCATATTTAGCATCAAAAATCACTTTTACGAAACCGTCCGAATGACCAGCCGCTTTGGCTTTGCCTGAAGCCGAGAACGGGAATTTACCCACTTTCACTTCATAGCCTGCTTCTTTGGCTGCTTTTTCGGTATAGCCCACCGAAGCGATTTCTGGCGAGCAGTACGTACAACCTGGGATATTGTTGTAGTTGATTGGCTCTACGTGTAGGCCAGCGATATGTTCCACACACAAAATGCCTTCGGCAGAAGCCACGTGCGCCAATGCCTGACCTTTTGTTACGTCGCCGATAGCGTAAACGCCATCTACGTTGGTGCGGTAATAATCGTCTGTTACGATTTTGCCTTTTTCTACCTTAATACCTAACTCTTCCAAGCCGATATTTTCGATGTTGGCTACCACGCCAGCCGCCGAAAGCACTACTTCCGCTTCGATGGTGATTTCGCCTGTTGGTGTTTTTACGGTGGCTTTGGCTACGCTGCCCGACGTGTCCACTTTTTCTACGCTCGAATTGGTGTGAATATCCACGCCCAATTTTTTGTAGTGTTTGGCCAATTCTTTAGAAATATCTTCGTCTTCTACGGGAACGATATTTGGCATAAATTCCACGATGGTAACTTTCGTACCCATTGCGGCGTACACGTAGGCAAACTCCACGCCGATAGCACCCGAACCAATCACCAACAAAGATTTTGGTTGTTTTTCGAGTGTCATGGCTTTGCGATAATCAATTACTTTTTGTCCGTCGATAGGCACATTAGGCAATTGGCGTGCGCGTCCGCCCGTGGCAATAATGATGTGTTTGGCCGAATATTCGGTTTTTTTACCGTCTTTTTCTACCTCTACTTTTTTGCCTGCTTTCACTTTGCCGAAGCCGTCGATGATGTCAATTTTATTTTTTTTCATCAAAAAACTAACACCTTTGCTCATGCCGTTGGCCACATCGCGGCTGCGTTTGATAACCGCGCCGAAGTCCGCTTCTGCGCTGCCCACATTGATGCCGTAGTCTTTGGCGTGTTTGATATATTCAAAAACTTGTGCGCTTTTTAGAAGAGCTTTGGTCGGGATACAGCCCCAGTTAAGGCAGATACCGCCAAGATTTTCACGTTCTACGATGGCAACTTTCATGCCCAGTTGAGAGGCGCGAATAGCGGCAACATAGCCACCAGGCCCGCTTCCTATCAAAATAACGTCGTATTGTGCAGCCATTTTTTTATTAAATTGGTTTTGTAAGGGATTAAAAAATTGATTGTTTGGTATGCGCAAATTTATAGGAATAAATCAGATAACCATTAAACGCTGTAATTGAGATTAGTAAAAAAAACGGTGGTCAAACATTAAAATACTTCGAGTATAAAGTGTTTGGGTAACTTTTTTTCACGATATTTGCCTATTGTGGTGCGAAAGATGTACCTTTATGCCCCAGAAAAACATACCTAATATTTTATGGATATTACATATTACGGACATTCTTGTTTTGGTGTAAATATTGGCGGTTACCAAATTTTGTTTGACCCCTTCATTACGCCAAACGAATTGGCTAAAAATATTGATATAAACACAATAGAGGCAGACTATATTCTTATTTCTCACGGGCATTGGGACCACATGGCAGACGCAGAAGCTATTGCCAAGCGCACAGGAGCTACCATTATTTCGAGCTTTGAAATTACGGAATGGTTTAAGGCAAAAGGCGTAGAGAAAGTACATCCCATGAATATTGGTGGTAAATGGCCTTTCGAATTTGGTTCGGTGCGTATGTTTCAGGCCGTGCACTCGAGCAGCTTGCCAGATGGCACGTATGCAGGCGAAGCGGCGGGTTTTATCGTAAATACGGCAGACCATACGTTTTATTATAGTGGCGATACGGCTTTGTTCTCGGACATGAAGTTGCTCGGAGAGCTTTTCAAAATAGATTTTGCATTCTTGCCAATCGGCGACAACTTTACGATGGGCGTAGGCGATGCCATGATTGCAGCAGGCTGGGCAGGAACAAACCGCGTAATTGCGATGCACTACGACACGTTCCCGTACATTCAGATAGATCACCAAGAAGCCAAACTTCGTGCGGCACATGCCAAAAAGGAGCTATTCTTTATTCCGATAGGCAAAACCTTGACAATCAAATAAATATTTTGATTACTTGACAAAAACGCAAACCCTAACCCCGAATATTTATCACAATGGGTAAGATTATCGCAATAGCCAACCAAAAAGGTGGCGTAGGCAAAACAACAACAGCTATTAACTTGGCAGCCAGCTTGGCAGCTTTGGAATTTAAGACCCTCCTCGTTGATGCAGACCCTCAGGCGAACTCCACTTCGGGATTAGGGTTTAATCCCAAAACCATCGAAAACAGCATTTACGAATGTATGGTAGATGGCATTGATGCACAAAGCCTTATCCTCAAATCGGATATTACTTATTTGGATTTGCTACCTTCGCACATCGACCTTGTGGGTGCGGAAGTGGAGATGATAAATTTAGAAAATCGTGAGGATAAAATGAAGCAGGCACTCAAACCTATCCGCGATAATTACGATTTTATCCTGATAGATTGTTCGCCTTCGCTGGGACTTATTACCATCAATGCCCTGACGGCTTCTGACTCGCTGATTGTACCCGTACAATGCGAATATTTTGCCTTAGAGGGTTTGGGTAAATTATTGAATACCATCAAGATAATTCAGTCCAGACTCAACCCTGAGCTGGAAATCGAAGGCATTTTGCTGACGATGTACGATTTGCGTTTGCGCCTTTCCAACCAAGTGGTGGAGGAAGTAAAAATGCACTTTATGTCGATGGTATTCGACACGATTATTCCGCGTAACATTCGTTTGAGCGAGTCGCCGAGCTTTGGCGTACCAGCCATCGTGCACGATGCCGAAAGTAAAGGTTCGATTAGCTATTTGAATTTGGCACGCGAGATTTTAGTAAAAAATGGCATTGATGTCTCGAAAATACAATTGAAGGGAGATGAGCGATAGTAAGATGACGATAAAAAAACGAAGTGGTTTGGGGCGTGGCTTAGGTGCTTTGCTCGAAAACCCCGCCGACAGTTCGCAGGCGCAGGATAAAAACGAACAGGCGAGCGTGGGGCTTATGAACGAAATTAGTGTAGATACTATTGAGACAAACCCTTATCAACCTCGCACACATTTTGACCAAGATGCGCTTGAAGAGTTGGCCGAATCTATCCGCACACAGGGGATCATTCAGCCGATTACGGTGCGCCAGTTGAGTGCTAATAAATTCCAGCTTATTTCGGGGGAACGCCGTTTGCAGGCTTCCAAACTGGCAGGCTTGGCCTCAATTCCTGCGTATGTACGCACGGCCAACGACCAGCAAATGCTCGAAATGGCCTTGATTGAGAATATTCAACGCGAAAACCTCAACGCCATAGAAATTGCCTTGAGCTACCAACGACTTATTACGGAATGTAGCCTGAAGCAAGAAGAGTTGGGCGACCGCGTAGGCAAAAAACGCAGTACCGTGAACAACTATTTACGTTTGCTCAAATTGCCACCAGAAATTCAGGCCGCCATCCGCGATAATTATATTAGCATGGGGCATGCCCGTGCTATCGTGAATGTGGAAAATATTGATACGCAATTATCTATCTTCAAAAGCATTATTGCTGATGAACTATCGGTGCGCAGAGTAGAAGAAATTGTGCGCGATTTGGCTACTTTCGGGCTACCAAGCGACGAAAAAAAACAAACGCCCAAAACGCAAGCCAGCGTAGAAATACAAAATATTCAGTCGCGTTTGGCTACGCATTTCGGTACGAAAGTGCAAGTAAAATCGGCAGACAACAACAAAGGCGAAATCAAGATTCCGTTTACGTCGGCAGACGATTTGAACCGAATTTTAGAACTTTTGAACTTTGTATAAATTCTTGTGGCGGGGTCGGCTCTTTCAGAGCCGACCCCGCGCTGTTTTAGGCCAATTAATTTGCATAAAAAACCTCACACTCTTGGGGAGTATGAGGCTTGAAATTTTGGCAATAAAGCAAAAATCTTAGTGATGATGTCCGCCGTCACCGTGTACGTGACCATGTGCAAGTTCTTCTGGTTGCGCGTCGCGAATTGCTATGATGCTACCAACGAAGTACATTGTTTTGCCCGCTAATGGATGATTGAAGTCCATTTGTACAGACTCTTCACTTAGGCCAACCACGCAGCCGCGCAATTGGTTGCCGTAATTGTCGGTCATGGGAATATAGTTGCCCAACTGAAGCATTTCTTCGTCGAGTTTGCCATCAATCAAAAATGTTTCGATAGGAATAGTAACGACTGCTTCTTCGTCAATATCGCCATAGCCTTCTTCTGGGCTGAGGTTAAAAGAAAAATTATCGCCTACGCTTAGGCCAGCAAGTTCTTCTTCAAATTTTTCGGGCAAACCGCTCATGCCATATAGCAATACCATTGGGGCATCGGCACTTACAGTTTCTACGATTTCGCGCTCGCCATCTAAATTATTGATTTCCAATTGGTATGCCACAGAAACCACTTTGTTGGGTTGTACGGTCATTTTTTTTGTTGGGGGAAATGATGAGATATATTTTGGCTTGTCTTTATACTAAAAAATACGGATTCATATACAATATTTTTTACATAAATACGATTGCAAATCTAAGGCGAATTGCTGGTTTTGTCAAGTAAATAAACATTTCTGACGCACCTATAAAATATTATATTATTATGTAAATAATATCAAAAAAAATCACATAACAAAACTATTTTATTTCTTTTTTTAAATGATTTTTAATGGATAATTACTATAATTTTACGCACACGTAATCAATAACTTTAGTACATTTGTCGTTTGATTTAAGTAAAATCAAATCCTTCATAAAAAAGAAACTTTTATTAACCTTTATCCGTAACCTTCATTACAATGTACAAAAAAATAATCTTATTATTATTGCTATCAAATTGGCTACAAACAATAGCTAACGCACAGACAATCAAAGGCCAATCGTGGACTGAGGTAAAACAAAAAGGCTCTGGTAATCTGTATGTTACTTATTATGATACGCCTAATCTAATCGAAAAAGTTGGGGGAAAATACGAGGGTGTTTGCGCTGATATTATGCAAAATTTTGTAACTTTTTTGAAAGATAGGCGCAAAGTAAATGTAACATTAAAATACAGAGATGGACAAACTAATTTCAAGGAATTTTACAATAATATGAAAGGTTCGTCTGGAGCTGTTTTTGGCTTAGGAAATATTACTATTACAGAGGAAAGAAAAAAAGAAGTTTCTTTTAGCGTTCCTTTTATGACCAACGTGGCATTGTTGGTTACACAAAAGTCTGCGCCTCCGCTTACGCGCCTCAACGAAATGTCCACCAAATTTAAGGGCATGAAAGCGTATGTGGCCAAAGGCACGACGCACGAAAAATTTATGAATTCGCTTAAAAAGCAATTTTACCCAGAAATGCCCATTAGTTACACGACGTCCAGCAAAGAAGCCTTAGCGCAGGTACTCAAAGACCCTAAAGCCTTTTGCTACCAAGATTTAGTCATTTATTTTGATGCCGTAGAAGATAAAAAACCTGTAAAACGCCACTCGGTGGCCGATCGCCCAGGCGAATCTTTCGGATTGGTAATGCCTCCTCAGTCGGATTGGCAGCCCGTTTTCAACGAGTTTTTGGTACAGTTTATGCAAACGCCTGAATATCGCAAAATTCTAATTGAGCATTTGGGAGCAGATGCCGTACAAATTATGGATATGGCCAAATAATTATCTATAAAAACACATTCTTTAAGCCCATGTATTCGCGTATATGGGCTTTTTGCTGCGCTTTTGTTTGCCCAAATGGGGTTGTAATAACCAAAGCATCTGTTATCTTTGCCTAATGTTTTTTAGTATTTTTAACGCAAAAAATCAGCTTGTTATGAAGTATTTTTTGGCTTTTAGTTTGTTTTTGCTTAGCTCAGTAGCTTGCATGGCGCAAAACAACCCCAATCCTTGCAAAGTGTATGGAAGTGTTTTTATAGAAAAAAATAGGCTTATGGCCGACTATCGCATTTTTGTGGAAAGCTCCGAAGGCATGGCCGACCTGACCGTTTTTAAGACCGCCAACAAACTGTTTGCCGATGATGCTGGCCTTTGGCACTTCACAGACACGAAGGTACAAGCCGATTTTACGGTATATATTGAACCCAATCGCGCGATGGCCGATTTTTCGGTTTTTTATACCGAAACAGAATCTTTTGCAGGCTGTAAATAACTCAATATCAATTTTTTATTAAATCAGAAACGATGAATTACATCGAACTTAACATTGAAGTTGCCCCAGACTTTGCCGACGTGCTTATCGCCGAACTAGGCCAAGTGGGTTTTGATACTTTCACCGAAACCGACAACGGTGTACAGGCTTATGCCGAAGAAAAAAATTACGACGCACAAGCCGTAGCCGATTTGTTGGCGACTTATGCCCAACAAACACCCATTTCTTATACGACCCAAAGCATTGCCCAACAAAATTGGAACGAAGAATGGGAACGCAATTTTGAACCAGTAACCGTTGGAAATGAATGTTTTATCCGTGCTACTTTTCACGAACCACGCCCAGAATTTAAGCACGAAATTATTATTAACCCTAAAATGTCGTTTGGAACTGGGCACCACGCTACTACTGCCCTGATGGTAGAACATCAGTTGGCTATTCCGCACGCAGGCAAACGCGTTTTGGATGCGGGTACGGGTACGGGCATTTTGGCGATTATGGCCGAAAAATTAGGAGCTGATTTTGTAGAAGCTTTCGACATAGACGAATGGCCAGTGGAAAATACACGCGAAAATTTACAACTCAATAGCTGCCAGAAAGTTACGGTTTGGCAAGGCGAAATAAACGGCGTAGCGGCTGATGCCAAATTTGATATTGTGTTGGCCAATATCAACCGCAATATTTTGTTAGACCAAATTCCTGCGTATGTGCAACATTTGACCAAAGGCGGCGTGTTATTGCTAAGTGGTTTTTATGAACACGACATCGCAGACATTGCGGCAGTGGCGGCCAGCGTGGGACTCACCGAACAAAGCCGTAAAATCAGAGACCAATGGTCGGCGGTTTGGTTTGCCTAAAAAATTGAAAATAAGGATTTTATCCTAAAAAATACGAACAGGTTTTCTTAGTCATTTTATTTGGATTACAGGTGTATGAAATTTCGTGTACTACTTTCGTTGGTGTTGTGGCTTGGCTTGGCGATACAGGTGCAAGCGCAGTTTAAATTTTCGGACAATCCTGATGAGTTTGCCAAAAACATTCAAGGGATGATGAACTCTCTTAAAACACCCGCTACGATCAAACGTTCCGATTCGTTTTTAGCGGCGTGGAATGGCGGTTCTTTTTCCGAAAATCAAAAGAAAACCATCATTGCCTTAGCGCAACAAATGGGACAAAAGCGCATGAAACCTCGCCCCAATTTCGAGACGTTGGTGGCCACACTCGACGCGGCGGCGAACATCAAGCATTTGGACGAAACTAAAATGACTAATTTTTTGGACGTAGCCCGAAAAGTAGCCGAAAAGCAGCGTCCCGTACAACTCCAAGTTTTTTTGGAAACGTGTCGCACCTTGTTTGAAAAAGACGCGCTTTACACAGGCAACAATTACACGCTCAAAGCCTCCAATACCAACGACATTGGTTTCTATTACATGGAAACCACCGACACAGCCAGTATTGCGGCTTACACGGCACCGCAACCAAGCAAGTTCAAGGACTTAGAAGAAGATGCCGCTTATAATGCGCTCAATTCGGATATTGCCAAAAAAGATTCGGCTTCGGGCATAGACCCGACTATGATTGTACGCCCAACAGAACCAAAAGTAACGTTACAAGGAGCAATTATTAGCTTTGATAAAACAGATTTGACCTTTAAAACGGCTTACGACAGCAGCACCATCGAGCAAACTTCGGGTAGCTTTATGGTTACTTATTCGTTGTTTGTGGGCGAAGGCGGTCGTTTTGATTGGCGCATGGCTGGCCTTGATCCTTCGGACGTGTATTGCGACCTGAAAAAGTATATTTTCATGGTCAGGATACCAGAATTTGCTGCCAAAGACGTAACACTTCATTACAAATCTAAATTAGACGAAACCTTAGAGGGGATTTTTGAATTTAAAAGCCGCCGTTACAAACTGCCCTCACAAGCACAATTTCCGCGTTTCAAGTCCTACAAATCGGGCATGGAAATTCGTAATTTGGGCGATGACGTGATGTTTCGGGGCGGATTTTCGTTGGCTGGTGCCAATATCAGCAGTGCCAGTGCATCGGGTTCGCTTTCTACCCTCAAAATCAAAGACCAAGGAGAGGTAGTATTTGTTGCCAAATCGCCGCTGTTTAACATTGGCGATTCGGTGATTTCGGCGCGTAGTGCGGGTTTGCGCATCAATGTAGAATCAGATTCGATTACGCACCCAGCGGCGCGTATGTTCTACAACCGCAAAACACGCCATTTAGAAATACACAAAGACGGCGGCCAGTACAAGTTTACGCCGTTCATGGACACGTACCACAAAATTGAAATTAGTTGCGAAGGCGTAAAATGGGATTTGGATAGCGCGAAAGTGGGCTTTTATATGTTCCGCGCCAACAACCGCAACGCCGCTTATTTTGAGTCTTTGGATTTCTTTAAAGATAATTATTTCGATAACCTACAAGGCGGTTTCAGTTATAATCCGCTACTCATGGTGATTGGTTATGCCAATTCTTCTAAAAAAGAAACGTTTAATGCAGGTGATTTGGCCAATAAATACGGACAAAATTTACAATCGCTCAAAGGTGGTTTGGCTGCCATTGCGGCTAATGGTTTTATCCGTTACAACACAGAGTCTGGGGCGATTACGGTACTGGACAAAGCCAAACACTATTACACCTCGCACAAACAAAAGAAAGATTATGACTATATGTCTGTGCCGTCTATTGCGCCACGCAAAGCCAACGGTACACTGGATTTGAAAACCAAAGAACTATTGGTTTCAGGTGTGGATAAATTCTATTTGAGTGACTCGCTGGGGGTATATATCATCCCGACTGATCGTCAAGTAAGAATCCTGAAAAACCGCGACATGATGTTTGACGGCAAAGTGAACGCGGGTAGCTTTTTGGCACACGGCACCAGTTTCAAATTTGACTACACCAACTTTACGGTGGATTTGCAGAAAATTGACTCCGTAATTTTGCAGCTAGACTCCAAAGAAAAGGCTTTTGGTAAAAAGAAAAGTAAATCGACGGGTAAACTCGAAAACAGAGGGATTGCAGAAGAGGCCGAAGGCGAAAAAGCCGAAAATATCAAGGCCACCAAAGGAACACTGTATATCAATGAAGCCAACAACAAAGCTGGTTTGCGCAAAGTACCCAAATACCCGATTTTTGACGTAATGTCTAACTCTTTCGTGTATTTTGATACCAAAGAAGTATTGAATAAGGCCTACGACCAAAAAGTACGCTTCAAACTACCGCCATTTAATGTGGACTCGGTGGCCAGTAACGACCCTAACTCCGTATCCTTTGACGGGACTTTTATCCCAGACCGAATCTTCCCGCCGTTCAAAGAACGTTTGGTAATTCGCCCTGACAAATCATTGGGTTTTATCCACAAAGTTCCTGATGAAGGTTATCAGTTATACAACGGTGCGGGTAAATTTTTTGGTGTGGTTACACTCGACCACAAAGGCATTAGGGGCAAAGGCGAAATTCAGTATTTGACATCTCTGATTAAATCCGACGACTTTATTTTTTATCAAGATTCTGTAGTTACCAATGGTACAACTTTCGTGATGAAAGAAGGAACGATTGCAAACGGAAATTACCCTGATGCAGCCATAACGGCCTTCCACATGAAATGGACACCTGCCACAGATAGCTTGGTAATCAGTAATATAGACGCAAAAGATAAGTATGCTGCCGACTATAAGAAGCTTTACAACAAAACTGATTTTGGTTTGTTCAAACTCTATGAAAAAACCGCCACGTTGGACGGAGCTTTGGTTGTGGCCACTACGGGCGTAAATGGTTCGGGTAAAATCAAAACGCGTGGTTCGCAAATCGTATCACCCAATTATACATTTGGAATTACTGATTTTTCGGGACGTGAAGCCATTTTCGAGATTCAGTCATCCAATGCCCTCAAGCCAGCCGTATTGTGCCGTGACGTAAAATTCAACTTTAACCTCAAAGAAAAATTTGCGGAGTTTAACCCCGAAAAAGAAGGTTATGCCAGTAACGAGTTTCCTTATACCCGCTACAAAACCTCTATTCCGAGAGCGGTTTGGTATTTGGATAGAAAAGTTGTAGAAATGGAAAAGCCTGAAAATGTTGATATTAGTAACTCTTATTTCTATTCTACCAACCCAGAGCAAGACTCCATCAACTTTAATGCTACGGCTGCGGTTTATAATATTGAAAAATTCCAGCTCAACATCAAAGGCGTTCCGTTTATCAACATAGCCGATGCACGTATAGAGCCTGATAGCGGCAAAGTTGTAGTATCTGAGAATGCGACAATGGAGGTATTGAATAACGCCATTATGGTTGTAGATACACTCAACAAATACCACCGCTTGGTAAAAGCCAATGTGCACATTTTCAAACGAAACGATTATTCCGCAAACGCTTTGTATCAATACGTAAACTCGGATAATGATACACTAGCCATCAACTTTGATGAGTTTAAAATCTTGAAAGACGAAGAGGCTAGCACCAAAAAGCAATCAGTATATTATTCATCTTCGGGGGGTGATGTATTTGCAGAAAAACCGCTCAAACTCACGCCAGGTATTTTGTACAAAGGGAAAGTACACATGGATGCACGGAAACCGAACCTAGATTTTGACGGGGAGGTACGTTTGGACATTAAAAATAACTCCAATATCGTTTGGTTTAAGTATGCCAATAAAGAAAGTCGCGATTTTGCCTTGAACCTATCAGGAGCAAAAGATGAGTCTGGTGCAGACCTCAAAACAGGTTTGTTCATTCAGGATGGTGAAATGCAGGCTTACACCTCGTTTGCCGCACCGCGCAAATCCACAACCGACAAGCAAGTATTTGCCGTAGATGGTTTATTGAAGTTTCAGGAAGAAACACGCGAATTTAAAGTTGGTACTCCTGATAAAATTGCGGGTAAAAGTTACGAAGGTAACGTGTTTACTTACAATGACTCTTTGGATTTAGCACATTTTGAAGGCCGCTACGACCTAATGACACCACCGATAGAAGACCGCGATTTTAGGGTAACAGCAACGGGTACGGGACAAGTACATTTGGATAGTAATCATTACGACATGAATATGCTAATCCAAACGGAGTTTGATATGCCGTCTGCGGCTTGGAAACAAATGGGCAAGGCTTTAGCCGCACGGGCCTCCGACCTTTCTGCACCAGAGGCCAACGACGACCAAACCGCATTGCTCTATAAAATTGCAGATGCTGCGGGCGACCGTGCCGCACAAGATTACAGCAAAGCGGCTCAAGCACAAGTTACACCAATTGCAAGCATGATTTCTAAGCTAGCCAAAGGCTTAGTACTTTCTAATGTAAACCTGAAATGGTCGAAAGAGCATAGTTCTTGGTATAGCGTAGGAAAAATCGGGGTGTCCAATGTGATACGCGAAAACGTCAATGCCAAAATCGACGGCTATTTGGAAATTAAGAAAGGCGCATCGGCTACTTTATTTACTTTGTATCTGGAGGCTTCGCCTGATACGTGGTATTATTTCATGTACGATAATGCCAGCAAACGACTAATGACGGCATCTTCCGATGACGACTACAACAATGCTGTTGCCAGCAAGTCCAAAGCCGCCGCCGCTAAAGCCAACCAATATGCCTTTGCCCCTTCTGATCCAATTGAGCGTGTGATGTTTATCAAAAACTTTAACAAAGATTATTTTGGTAAAGAAATTACGCTCGAAATGCTCGAAAAAGAACGCGCGAAAGAAGCCAAGAAGCAAGCTGAAGAAGACAACCCATTTGGTAGCTCAACAGACGACGAGCCAGCCAAAGACAGTACAAATACTTCTACGGATTCGACTCAAAAAGCAGTAACTGATACACCTGCGGCAGCAGATTCTACCCAAAAAGTAGCACCTAAACCAGCGGAAGAAGATGACGGTTTCGGTTCTGATGAGCCAGCCAAGCCAACACCTGCCGCCAAGCCAGCAGAGCCAGAGAAAAAAGACGAGGAGAAAAAGGTAGAAGAAACCGAGAAAAAAGAAGGTGATTCTGCTGAAGAGCCTTCTGCCGAAGAGGACGAAAAAGCCAAGAAGAAAGCGGAAAAAGAAGCGGAAAAAGCTGCTAAAGAGGCTGAAAAAGAGGTCGAAAAGAAGCAGAAGGAAGAAGAAAAGAAACGCAAAGAGGACGAGAAAAAAGCCGCTGAAGAAGCCAAAAAAGAGGCAGAACGCAAACGCTTGGAGGAGGAAAAGAAAAAAGCAGAAGAGAAGAAGAAGGAAGAAGAAGACGCTGGCGGCTTCTAATCTGCTCTATATATTTTCAATCAAAAAAGCCTATAAGTTGTACTTCACTTATAGGCTTTTTTGATGCAAAACGTTGAGCTATTTCTATCAAAATTCTATCTTCAAAACTACCTTACTGCGCGGGGCAAAATGTATGGCTACTGGCTGGGTCTTACTTATTTTTTGGTAAATTTCGTAGTCAATACCGTAGTTTCGATCATTGATTACCACATAGTAATATTGCCCACGGCGAGAAGTAACGCGCCAACCCGAAGAGGTAACTTGCACGTTACTAGCAAACTTATCGGAGATACGCATACGTTTTATTTCTTTTTGGCCTTCGGCTAAATCGCGGTTAAAAGGCCGCAGCCGCGCCAATAATCTGTTGACCGTAGCCCATAGTACCAAACCCAGCACTATCACGATGGCAAACTGACTTATGGTTATTAAATATTCTTCTGGAATAAATTTCATAACGGCCATTCCTACCAAGGCTGCTACCATTCCCCATAAAAAAAAACCAACAAAAAGAAATAGAAAAAACCAACCCACAAATCCCCAAATGCGGCGGCGGCGAGCTTTACGGACTTGGTCGCATTCGTCGGGCGAAAGTGCGGCACGTGTCATGCTATCGTCTAATTTTTCTATAAAAATCGGCTCTTGTGGCTGTGGAAGCAAGTCGGTGTGCAAGAATCGCATTATCGTATTTGGTTAGTTCTATTTCGAGTTTTTCACCCACATGATATTGGGCATACACCCGCAGCTCTACTTGTATTTTTCGCGGGCCAATCACCAAAAAATAATCGGTACGGCTTTTGGCAGCAGCATATTTGCCTGTTCCGCTGGTGGAAGTGGTTGTACGTTGTGTTTTGTCGGCAAGCACGCCCGACACTTGTATTTTTTTACCATATGCAATGTCTTTATTCAATGAATTGAGCATATACACAAACGTAAATCCAATAATGGCAGGCAGTAACACAGACAGCCAAGCCCAACCGCTGTCGTTGTTAATCAGTAAAAAAATACTTACCGCCATAAATACAAGCCAAATAATTGCCGCCACAACAACCGCCAGAATGCGTTCAGACTTGAGTTTTTGTAATTCCGCTGGGCTAAAAGGGACCTCTTTCTCTTGGTAGTCGATCATGTTGTATGTATCGCGAAAAGGAAATTTTGAACCAAATTAAAAATCAATTCTTAATAAAACTTTACTATGTGGAGCCAAATGCACCTGAACGGGATGGCTATTGTCTATTTTTTCATAAAGGGCGTAATCTATATCATAATTTCGACCATTGATGACGGCATAATAATACTGGCCGCTGCTGGAAGTAACGCGCCAGCCCGACGAAGTTACTTGTACGTTGCTGGCAAATTTATCAGTAATATACATGGTCTGAATTTCTTTTTGGCCTTCGGCTAAATCGCGATTAAATGGCAGCAGCCGCGAAATAAGCCAATTTCCCAAAGCCACCAATACAATTGCCGGCACACCATACGTCAAGAACTGCCCCACATAAGGCAAATATTGTTTGGGTAGATGTTCGAAAACTACGAAAGCCAAGAATATCATACCGAAAATTACCACAAAAATACTAATGAATGCCAGTATGAAGAGCCAACCCACAAACCCCCAAATACTACGGGTTCGGGCTTTGCGAATTGCGCGGCAGTCGTCGGGCGTAAGGTCAGAAAGCGAGCTTGGCGAAATATACGCCTGTTTTTGTCTAAATTCCTGATTCTTCGTTTGTTCCTCTATTCTAATGCTGCCTTCCAAATGTTTTTGTGCCAGAATCGTTTCGCTGTGTTTGGTCATTTCCAGTTCGATGCCCTCGCCCAAATGGTATTTTTGGTAAACGTCCGCATTGACACTTACTCTTCGGTTTTCGCCAATGATTAGATAGTATGCCGTGCTGCTGCTCGAACTCGAAGATTTGCTGTTGTTGCGCGTGGTGTGTTGTTTTTTGCCTGTAATCGTGCCTTTTATACAAACTTTTTTTCCATAGCCTACGTCTTGATTGTATTTATAGAGCATATATCCGATAATAGCCATCCCCAATACTGGCATAATCGCCGAAAACCACGCCAATCCGCCATCGCTGGAGACTATAATGGCCGCACTTATTGCCACAAAAATCGCGATTACCAATCCTCCGATTAAAACAGCCGAATTACGAGTATTCCGAAGTTGTTGTAAATCTGCATCTGTCAATGGCTTTTCTGTTTGTTCGAATGATGTCATGTGCGTAGTGTTTTAGTTTTACCAAAGCTACCAAATGTTTTTATTTCAAAAAATCATGCTTTTGCCCTAAAAAACAAAACCCTAACCGCAAAGGGCTAAGGCTTTCACAACGTATAAAAAAGTCCTCATTGTCTATACTTTACAGCAAGCAATGAGGACTATATTTTAAGAACAAAACAATACTTACGGAACTTTTACAATGGAATTGGCTGCTTCTGCCGAATCGCGCTTGGCCTCTAGTCGGCGTTGCACTTCCATACGTTTGCGCAGACTTCCCAGCATTTTGACGGTCGGTTCTGTATAGCCATTATTGAGTTGTAGTACCTTTTCGTATTGAGTAACAGCTTCCGCATTTTTACCTTGCGTTTCGTAACAAATGCCCAAATAAAAATGTGATTCAGGCATATTGTCGTTATAACGATTTACGTTTTCGTAATGTGTGGCAGCTTCCGTGTAATTGCGCTGTTGGTAAGCCAATGTAGCCAAATTGTAGTGCGCCGAATACAAACTTGGATCAAAGAAAATAGCTTTTTTGAAGAATGTAATCGCACTATCTTGCTGCTTGCTGGCCTCATAATAACAACCCATATTGTAGTTGATGTAAGCATCATCAGGGTTGAAACGCATACCCGATTGCAAGTATTGGTAAGCTAACTTCAAGTTGTTTTTTACCAAATAAATAGCTGCTAACTTGTTGTAAGCGTCCACATATTCTGGATCTTGCTCGATAGAAGTCTGAAGGTTGGAAAGCGCAAGTGCCGTATCCCCTTTCTCCCAGAAAATCAATCCTTTATAAAAATATGCTTCTGCAAAAAATGGCGCAACACGAAGGCCTTTGTTCAGATAATCCATGGCATTTTGGTAGTCTTTGACCACGATGAGCATTTCGCCAATCGTTATATATAGCTCAGGTAATTCTACCTTGAGTGCTTCGGCACGGTGAGCCGCTTGCATACCTTTCGATACATCGCCAGCCACACGATAAATTTTTGCTTTTTCCAAGAAAAACAAACCATTGGTACTGTCCAGAGACGTAGCCGTTTCGATGTCGGCGATGGCCTGTGTATTTTTCTTCATTTCCCTGTACAACTTGGCCCGAATAAAATAATTATTGGCGTTGTCGGGGTTTTCCTCTATGGCTTTGGTAATAGAATTGATTTTGGTGTTTTCGCTGTATGTGTTTTCGGTCGGAACTTGTCGGATTTGATCTGGATTACCTTGCTTAGACGTACAGGCCGCCAAACTTCCTAACAGACAGATTCCCGCAAAAATTAAATTACGCATTGGCTTATGAGTTTTGATTTGGGCAACAAATATACAAAGCCTGTGCAAATAAACACGCCCCATCAGTGCTTTATGCAATAGAGTTTGAAACGATGTTCGTAGCTTATTCGTCTGTATGTGAGCGGAATAAACGGTTCGCCATCGGTTTTGTACACTCCAAATTTGTTATTTCGTTCTACTAAAAACAAGCCATTATACAAATGCTCTATGTTATCAAAATTCGGGTAAGTAATCACTTGGCCTGTGGGTTGCAATATACCTTTATGTTTGTTTTTTACACTCACAAAATAGCCTGATTCGAGCTGATACAGACTATCCAACGCGGCCGCGTGTACTTCTTGACCGTTGGCGTTCACTATCCCAAATTCATTTTTTTTCTTGATAATGGCCACACCACGCCCAAACGGAAGAGCCTTTTGGTAAAGTGGCTGTATAATAATGTTTTCGTTGCGGTTGATATAACCCCAGCGTTTTTTGAGCATAACAGCCGTCAAACCTTCGGAAAAAATGCCGACCGAATCGTAGCGATTCGCGATACGCACAAACCCGTTGAGGTCAATAAAACCGTAATATTTGCCAATTTTGGCGCGTGCCAACCCTTCGGCCATCGGCTCAATGCGCGAAAATTTGGGACTTGGGGGCAACGTTACACCCAAACGCGCGTGCGCCATACCTCTACACACATCTTGCGAAAGAATAAACGTACTATCTTTGGGGTTAAAGTCGCTAATCTGTTCATAATCAAGCTCTACTGGAACAATTTTACAACCATTTCTATCCCAAAGTCCAACTTTTACGGCGCGTTTCTGCAACACAAAACCATCTTCGCGAAGGCGCAAGGTGTCTTTGGTGGCATGCATGGCATTGCCGTAAAGGTCTATCATCGCAAAATTGCTGTCGGTTTGGGCTAAAAAAGTAGAGTCCGTCAGGCGCGTCAGATTTTTATACACAGGATTTTGAAGCCAATTGCCCGAAATTTCCAGCACGCCCCAAAGTCCTTCACGCTTGGCAATGGCATTGTTATTCACAAAAGCCTCCAACGTGTCAAAACTCACAGGCAACACATAGCGGCCTGCGCTGTCGGTGTACGTCCAGCAACCTCCATCGGGTTTCACGGCTCTCAAGCCTTGCGAGGCGGGCTGCATGGCCTCAAAAACCGCCGACAAAGGTTTGTAATTATGCCCCGAATACACTTGCCAGCCCAATTCATTTTTGGTATAAATGTGGTTGAGTGTCATGTAAATAGAGTCAAAAGCAGGTGGCAGTGCCGAATATCCTTTCAGACTCAACAAACCATATTTGCCATTTGCTTTAAAAATAACATTGTTATTCACCGACTGCGTCCCGATGCCCTCAAACGTAGGCTCAATTACTTTTTTGGCAGGTAACCACATCAGCCCCCAATGGTGCTGTATTTGATAAGCAAATACGCTGTTGGTAATCGGAAAAATCGTATCGCAAGACCATTTCCCTATTTCTTGGTTATGAATATTGTGTAGTGTCCATGTCGATAAACTTGTTTTATTTTGCGCCATTACTTGGCTGCTCAGCCCCCAACAAAAAGAACAAAGGCATACCCACCAAAGAATTTGCTTAGAATGTTTATATATCGTATTCACGAATTTAATATTAGTGCAAGTTAAATAAACGGCTAAATTACATGAAAATTCATATTGACATTCAATCCTTTGTAAGATTTTTTGAATAATAATAACAAAAACACTCGTTTATTTTATGCAAGAAGAAGAAAAGCGATTTGTACAATTTTGCCAACAGGCTGCCGCTTTTTGCGCCTACCAAGAACGCACACCCAAGCAAGTAACCGAAAAATTGCAGCAACTTGCAGCCACACCCGACGAGACGGAAGAGGTGATTCAATGGCTTATTTCCGAAAAATTTTTGAGTGTGGAACGCTACGCGCAATCTTATTCTAACGGCAAATTTCGGTTCAAAAAATGGGGAAAACTCAAGATTCGGCAAGGCCTTCGCCAAAGCGGACTCACTGACACAGAGGCCAGTATGGGCATGGACGAAATAGACCAAGACCAATACGAACAAACTTTGTACGCACTTTTGTTGAAGAAATACCAAAGCCTCAAAACCGAGCTTAGTCCAATGCAAAAACGCGGAAAATTGTATTTCTTTGCGGCTTCCAAAGGCTATGAGTCCGACCTTATCAGACAGTACATTGAGCAGATAATGCGCGAAGAAGTTTAAATTTTAATCATCTAAACCATCTGGTTTTAAATTAACGTAAATATGAATTGTGCCAACAAGATCCAGTCACTTGACCAAGCCATTGCGCAAGTGCAAGACTGGAAAAACCAACAACAGAAAATCGTGTTTACGAACGGTTGTTTTGATATTTTGCATTTAGGCCACGTGGACTATTTGGAAAAAGCCCGTAACTTAGGGGACAAACTCGTGTTGGGGCTAAACACGGATGCTTCCGTGAGCCGCCTGAAAGGTTCGTTGCGGCCTGTAGTCAGCGAGTACGCGCGTGCGCGTGTAATGGCTTCGTTGGCTTTCGTGGATTTGGTGGTGCTGTTCGGGGAAGATACGCCATTACGACTGATTGAGGCCATCGAACCTGACATTCTGACAAAAGGCAACGATTATACGATTCAAAATATCGTTGGTGCAGATTTTGTATTGGCTCGTGGCGGGCAGGTGCTTACCGTGCCTTTGGTCGAAAATTATTCAACTACCAATATTATCAACAAAATCAAAGCAGCTTATTAATATATTAAGTAAGCGATTGATTGGTTAAAATAATTAGCCAAAGCATCGGAGATAAGTTTAGACATTTAGTGTATCAATTGAACCTGATTATCACAAAGATTTCACGCCTACGGCGTTCTGCTGCGGTGAATAGATGATGTGGCTCGCGCTACAAAGATACCAAGCCTAAGGCTTGATCTAAATCACGCAAAAATCCGTAAGGATTGAAATATTTGTAGAAAAGTTTCGGTTCGGTATCATTTCAACGCTGTAGGCGTGGCATCTTTGAATAAATCGGGTAAACAGTTCTATTTCAAAGACTTTCATTCAAAACAAAAACAGATTTTATAAACACAAAACAAAATATTAAGTACTATGATGTTCGGTTATATAATTGCCGCCATTTTCGGTTTGATTAGTTGGGCGGTAAGTGCAAGACTCAAAAACAAATTTGCGGAATATTCCCAAACGGGTTTGCGCAGTAATTTGAGCGGTGCGGAAATCGCACAACTCATGCTCAACGACCACGGGATTTATAATGTTACGGTGCATTCGGTAGAAGGCGAACTAACCGACCACTACAACCCCGCCAACCGTACCGTTAATTTGAGTCGCGATGTGTATTACGGTCGTAACGCCGCTGCCGCTGCCGTTGCCGCGCACGAATGTGGCCACGCCGTACAACACGCCACCGCGTACAGCTTTTTGCAATTCCGCTCGGCAATGGTGCCTGTGTTGTCGGTTTCTTCGCGCTTTATGCCTTGGTTGATTCTAATAGGCTTTTTTGCCCTACGTTATTCCGTTGTTCCGCTCGAACTTGGCATTGCCTTGTTTTCGCTTACGACCTTGTTTAGCTTCATTACTTTGCCCGTAGAATTTGATGCCAGCGCACGCGCTTTGGCATGGATAGACCGCCGCAAAATCGTAACGCCACAAGAACACGCTATGGCCAAAGACGCGCTTTGGTGGGCTGCCATGACTTACGTGGTTTCGGCTTTGGGTTCGTTGGCTACGCTGTTGTATTACATCGCAGTTTTGTTAGGCGCACGCCGCAACGACTAATTTTTCTTTTAGAATAAATAAAAAGCAGCACCCCGCCTCGTGATGTACGAGGCGGGGTCTTGCTTTTTTTACTCCTCTGGAATTTCTAATTCTATACTAAAACAAAAGTTACCAGGTATAATGGCTTTGCCCCATTTTCCCCAAAAGTCGCGTGCAAAACTGTCATCTTTTATTTTTTTATCTTTCACCAATTTCAGGTGAAACTGTTGCTTTTCAAGCATAGTTAATTTATCATAAGGCACAAATTCATTGGTATTTTGCCGAACAATTCCCAAATACTCTAAAGCTACAAAAGCACCATATTTTGACAAATCCAAACTCAAATCGCGCAAATCAAAATCAATAAAAGCTTGGTCTGTTGGCACTTCTGCCACTTCGTTTTGTTTCAAAATATCTTCGTCTATCGGAAACCCGTTTACGTCTTTGGTATAAAACCGCAGCCGCACCAAAAGTTTTTCGTTGGTTAATTTTACCATTTTCCCTTTTTCTGTTGGGTTATTTGGTGCTATCCAGCCATTACGTTTTTTTTCTATGATGCAACGCACCGAAGTAATAGGCAAAGGCCGTTTGTAAGGATTGGCAATCCATACCGCCGCTTCCTGAAAACCAATGTAGCCGCTATTCCCTTTTCGTTTCGCGTAGCCAAGCCATTCGGATTTTGTTTTTTGCGGTTTCTGGTTAGTAATTACCACTTCTTGCAGCGTA
The DNA here is from genome assembly GCF_900112255.1 of Flexibacter flexilis DSM 6793. Taxonomy (NCBI): domain Bacteria; kingdom Pseudomonadati; phylum Bacteroidota; class Cytophagia; order Cytophagales; family Flexibacteraceae; genus Flexibacter; species Flexibacter flexilis. The sequence continues at coordinate 96,651 of NZ_FOLE01000003.1, read as the reverse complement.
ATAGTGGCCTGTCGGAGCAAAATATTTTGTTGGTTAAGCACTTGGCTGGCTACGATGTCCGTTGGCTCATAACCCACCGACGAAAAATGCAGCGTGTCTGTTGGCAGGCAACTGATACTAAAAATACCTTGCTCGTTGCTGTACGTGGCATTTTGGGTATGTTTTACATTCACGGTGGCGTAAGGAACACCTTTTTTATCCTGATAATCAATGATTTGTTTGCTAATAACGCTTGCGTTTTGGGCAAAAGCCACGCCCGACAAAAGCAGTAAGCCAATGGCAGAGACTTGTTTTTTCATTAAAATATGGTTTAAATAAATACGGATTATCAGTCTAAAATACAAAGAAGTCCGCGCAGTTCTGACACCGTGCGGACTTCTTTTGGTTTGTCAATAAACTATCTTTCGGCGTATTGTTTTTCGTAATAGCTTTGGTAAACACCCGAAGTGATATTTTCGAGCCAATCGTTATTACTCAAATACCAATCCACTGTTTTTTCCATGCCTTCTTCAAACTGCAACGATGGTTTCCAGCCCAATTCGTTCATGATTTTGGTCGCGTCGATGGCGTAGCGCAAATCGTGGCCAGCGCGGTCTTTCACAAACGTAATCAACTTAGCAGATTCACCTTCTGCGCGGCCTAATTTCTTGTCCATCACGCGGCAAAGCAAATGCACAATGTCAATATTTTTCCATTCATTAAAGCCTCCAATATTGTAGGTTTCGCCGTCTTTGCCTTCATGATACACCATATCAATCGCGCGGGCATGGTCTATCACAAACAACCAATCACGGACATTTTCACCTTTTCCGTACACTGGCAACGGCTTGTTTTTCTGAATGTTATGAATCATGAGCGGCAACAACTTTTCAGGAAATTGGTTGGGGCCGTAGTTATTAGAACAGTTAGAAATCACAGTGCGCATTTTGTAAGTGTTGCGGTAGGCGCGTACAAAATGGTCGGAACTGGCCTTTGAAGCTGAGTACGGCGATTGCGGGTCGTAAGGCGTTGTTTCCAAGAAAAAGTCTTCGGGATTGTGCAAAGAGCCATACACTTCGTCGGTAGAAACATGATAGAAAAGATGTTTGTCCAACTCGTCTTTCCATTGTTGTTTGGCGGCGTTAAGCAAATTCACCGTCCCGATTACGTTGGTCATCACGAAAGCCAACGGGTTGGTAATGCTTCTGTCCACGTGCGACTCGGCGGCCAAGTGAATGACACCGTCAAAGCGATGTTGCGCAAACAAATCCGTCAGAAAAGCAGCGTCATTAATATCGCCTTTTACGAACGTATAATTTGACTTGTCTTTGATGTCGTCGAGGTTGGCCAAATTGCCCGCATACGTCAGTGCATCTAAGTTATAGATATGATAATCAGGATATTTATTAACAAAAAGACGTACTACGTGCGAACCAATAAAACCAGCACCACCAGTAATGAGAATGTTTTTCATTTGATTTTAAAAAATTAAGAAACTGCTGTTTGTGATAATTTTTGTTGCCAACGCCAAGCATCTTTCAGCCCGTCGGCTAAGGTTAGTTTTGTTTGCCAGCCCAATTCTTTGGTAGCTTTTTCCACGTTGGCAAATACTTGCTCTACGTCTCCGCTACGGCGTGGCGCAATTTTATAGTTAAGTGGTTGGCCACTTACCGACTCAAATGTTTTGATTACTTCCAATACCGAAAATCCACGACCTACGCCAATGTTAAACACGTTCCAGAAATATTTTTCGGTTTGTTTATCCAACAGCTCAAGAGCTTTGATGTGCGCCTCGGCTAAATCCAACACATGAATATAGTCGCGAACGCAAGTACCATCAGGCGTGTTGTAATCATCGCCAAAAACCGACAAAGTGGGGCGTAAGCCTGCCGCCGTTTGGGTGATAAATGGAATAAGATTGTTGGGAACTCCTGTCGGAAACTCACCGATATGGGCAGTTGGGTGTGCGCCAATCGGGTTGAAATAACGCAAAAGCGTAGCACGCAACGGCGTGTTTTTGGAAACGACTACATCTTTTATCATCTCTTCGCCTATTTGCTTGGTGTTGCCATACGGCGACTCGGCGGGCAAAATTGGCGAATTTTCGGTTACAGGTAGCATTTCGGGTTGGCCATATACCGTACACGATGACGAAAATACGAGCTTTTCAACGCCGTATTTGTGCATCGTTTCGATAAGCACAATCAACGAACCCAAGTTGTTTTTGTAGTAAAGCAATGGCTTTTGGACTGATTCGCCTACGGCTTTGCTTGCTGCAAAATGTATAACACCGTCTATATTTTTTTCAGTTGCAAATACTTTGTCCATAAAGGCTATGTCGTTGCAATCGCCTTCATAAAACGTACAAGATTGGCCAATGATTTTGGCGATGCCTTCCAATGCTTGCGGATTAGAATTGCTGAAATTATCCACAATGACAGGTTCGTAACCTGCTTCAAAAAGTTGAACGACCGTATGAGAGCCAATAAATCCTGCTCCGCCCGTTACTAAAATTTTGCTCATGCGTATTTTGAATTAGAAGTAATGACACAAAAGTACATAATCTAATTCAAAACGACGCGGCGAAGCAGGTATTATACAGCTAAAAATTTATGATTTAATCCTTTTTGATGTGTACTTTTTTATAACCTTGCATTCGGGCAGCTATTTCGCGGGTTTTGCGTTCTTCCCAATCTTTGCAGAAAAACAAATCGAAGGCGGAAAGCCCGTGCATCACAAGCCCAATTCCCCAGCCAAAAAGCGGCCAAATAAACCAAATATGATTGGGCGTTTTAATCATGTTGATAGCGGCCAGCCCCGAATTGACCAAAATATAAATGACAAGTGATGTATAAAAAGCTTTGATTTTCTTTACCTTTTTGCCAGCCTCTCTGTAATAGGTTTCCGAATCTTGTTGTTGCATTTCCATAAGAGTAATTGATTGATTAGTTAAATTTTATACAAATTTGATTAATCAATCAACGGGCGGCAACGCCCCAACGCCATAGCCGATACAATTCGCCCCGAAGCCGCTAAAACCTTTCTTCAAACGAATTTTATAAAAAATACCAAGTGCTAAAAGTGGCCACTACGAAGCCTAAGACAAAGCCTGCCCAAACTTGCGCGGGTGTATGTGCATTGAGGTAAAGACGCGCCGAAAGCAACAAGCCCAACAAAACACTTAGCCCTAACACAGGGTACAGCAAGTAACTTGCCGAAAAAACATAACTTATCATCAGTACACAGCCCAACACACCACCTGCTCCCACAGCGTGCGCACTGATTTTCCAAACCAAAGAAATAACGGTTGTCAATAACAAAGCTACGCTAATCGTCCCCATTACGATGGCCACAATGTAACTTGCGCCTTTTTGGAAAAACATCCACGAAATAGCCAAATAAACGGCGGTCGTCAGCACCATTGGCATGATGCGGTCGCGGCGGTCGGTCATGTGCAAATCACGCACGTAACCAATCAAATGCAACAAGTAAATGCCCAGCATCGGCACGCCAAACGTGAAAAGCGTAATGAGCAATAGAAATTGTTTTTTTACATCTGGTGCAACGGGCAACAGTCCTTCCACGCCGTAAAACAAAATGCCAAACAGCAAAGTTGGTTGCAAAAGCGGATGTAAAAGCACAGAAAGCCCCATCGCCGCCCAACCCCCAATGCCTTTGGCACGCATAGTCGCCATTTCGTTTGATTCGGTGGCCTCTTCTTGTTCGGGTAAAAGTTCTTCGTTATTATAATTAGTAGTATCGTCGTGGAGCATTGGTATTATTTTTACTAAGTCATCAATAAATCAAGGTGCATTATAACCAAAAAAAAGGAGCAGCTTGCGGGCTGCCCCCTTCTTTCATTCAAATATCAGAAAAAAATCAACACCTTATTTTTTTGTTTTACTTGGTGCTGGTTTGTTTTTACTTTTTGGAGAAACAGGCTTTTCTTTTTCAAACTTACCTTCTTCCAAATCCGAAGCCTTGCCGAAAAGCGTTAGGGCTTTTTGCAACACATCGTCTTGCTTGGCAATGACAGGATAGAAACCTTCGTCTTTCCATACGTTGCGGGCGATGAATGCTTTTAGGGCATTTTCAATCAATGGCTTAGAGCGTGTAAATTGCTTTTCGTCGTACACCAAACCGTTTTGGGTAGCCAATTCCTTGAGGCTTTCAAGCATTTGCGGCGTAACCTTAAAGTTAGCGGCGTAGTCTTCAAACTTCATGGCCGAAAGCGTTGGTTTGTTGGCATCGGCGTAATCCAACGAAAACTCACGAATGATATTTTTGTTGTAAAGTCCGTTCAAATAGCGGCTGTTCATGCTCGTATCGAATGGCACAAACACGTCTGGCATAATGCCGCCGCCACCGTACACAGTACGTCCGCCAATGGTTTTGTAGCGCAACGAGTCGGCAAACTTGATGCTGTCGGCATGGAAAAATTCGCCATTTTCAAAACGTTTGGCCAAATCCATGTTGTATTCGTCTTCGTTTTTGCTGTATGGCTTCTGAATGCTGCGGCCACTTGGCGTATAATAACGCGAAATAGTAAGGCGCAATTCCGAACCGTCCGACAACGGAATTGGCATTTGTACCAAACCTTTACCAAACGAACGGCGGCCAACGATAAGCGCACGGTCGTTGTCTTGCAACGCACCCGACACGATTTCGGAAGCAGACGCGCTACCTTCGTTGATAAGCACAATTACCGAACCTTTTTCAAAATCACCAGGCATATACGCGCGAATTTGTTGGTCATAACGTTCGCCTTTGCCATTGGTGTAAACAATCATTTTATTGCCCGACAAAAACTCATCAGCCATTTTCGTTGCTCTGTCCATGTAGCCGCCTGGGTTGTCGCGCAAATCCAACACCAATTGTTTCATGCCTTTGGCTACGAGTTTGGTCATGGCTTCTTTGAACTCGTTATAAGTGTTGGCCGAGAAACGCGACACTTTGATATAACCCGTTTTGTCGTCTATCATGTAGCCAATGTCCACCGAATGCGTCGGGATTTTATCACGCGTTACCACAAAATCAAGCAATTTCTTTTCGCCTTTACGAGCAACCGAAAGTTTTACTTTCGTTCCTTTTTTGCCACGCAGTTTGGTAAAAACATCGCGATTGCTAAGGTGCGTTCCTGCTACGGTTTTGTCATCTACGGCCACGATTTTATCGCCAGCACGCAAACCAACCGCCTCCGATGGCCCGCCAGAAATTGGGGAAACCACCATAATTGTATCTTTTAGAATAAAAAATTCGATACCGATACCGTCAAACTCGCCTTCGAGAGGAGCTTTAGCCAACTCCACTTCTTTGGCGGGAATATAGGCCGAGTGCGGGTCTAGGTTTTCGAGCATTTTGTTAATGCCGTAGTCGGTGATTTGGTCAATATTTACCGTGTCCACGTATTCGCGGTCTATGAGCGTCACAATCTCACGGAGTTTGTTAATGTCTTTGCCCAAATCATCGCCTGCGTTTTTGCTGCCAAAGAGTGTAGCTCCCACCAAAATACCACCTGCCAGCGTTACGCCCAACAAAACGGGTATGCGGATATTCGAGCCTGAATTACTGATTTTTTCCACTGCGTCTCCTTTATTATTTTAGAATAAAATTTTTCTTTACGTTTTTGCTAAAAGGCTAAATTGTATATCCACAAAGTTGCCAAAGATAATTTATTTTGCAAAAACACCTATATAAACGGCTTATTTCTCATGCCAAAGTTTCTAATGATGGTACTAAAACGTCGGGGAAAGCAAAAAGGTTGTGTGCGGGCAATTGTTTTTCCAAATACATTTCCAATCACAGCCCGAAACCCTTTATCTTTGTTTTTGGTTGTCTTGGTTTTGGGCAACTTTCATTTTACAACGAAAATCTACGTTTCATGTCAGCAGAAAATTCCGTTATCAACACCGACAACACAGGTTTTGAGCAAATCGAAGTGTTTGGCGCACGCGAACATAATCTCAAAAATATAAGTGTCAATATTCCTCGTAATCAATTAGTTGTAGTTACGGGCGTGAGTGGTAGCGGCAAATCTTCCCTTACTTTCGACACGATTTATGCCGAAGGCCAACGCCGCTACATGGAAAGTTTTTCGGCTTATGCGCGGGCTTTCATTGGCGGAATGGAGCGGCCAGACGTGGACAAAATCAATGGGTTGAGTCCTGTCATTTCCATCGAACAAAAAACTACGTCCCGCAATCCGCGTTCCACCGTCGGCACTACCACCGAAATATACGATTTCATGCGTTTGCTCTACGCACGCACCGCCGAAGCCTTTTCTTACGTGACGGGCGAGAAAATGGAGAAGCAATCCGCCGACCAAATCGTAGATATTTTGCTGCAAAAATACGATGGCAAGCCGCTTTCCGTGCTCGCGCCTGTAGTGAAAGGCCGCAAAGGTCATTACCGCGAAGACTTTGTACAGATTCGCAAAATGGGTTTCAATAAAGTGCGCGTGGACGGCGAAATCGTTGAGATTGAACCAAAAATGCAGCTCGACCGCTACAAAACCCACGACATCGAAATCGTGATAGACCGCTTACCGATTCGCGACACCGACCGTTATCGACTTTCGCAGTCCGTAAATGCCGCCCTCAAACACGGCAAAGGCCTGATGATGGTTGCGGGAGCTGATGGCCAAACGCAAATGTTTTCCCAAACGCTCATGTGTCCCACGTCGGGCATCGCCTACGACGAACCCGCGCCCAATACTTTTTCTTTCAATTCCCCTTACGGAGCTTGCCCGACCTGCAAAGGCTTGGGCGTAATTCAGGAAATTACCGAAGAAAGCGTAATGCCCGACAAGAGTTTGAGCATCGCGCAAGGCGGCATCGCGCCACTGGGCGAGTACCGCGACGTTTGGATTTTCAAGAAACTGGAGGCCATTCTTAAAGGCCATAAAGTAAGCCTAAGCACGCCGCTCAACAAATTGAGCCAAGAAGTGCTCCAAATAATTTTGCATGGTTCGGAAGAATCCATTGAAGTGGCTTCGGTCAAATACCCTGGCACAGAATGGAATACACGTTTTGAAGGTATTATTAATTATCTCAAAAACTTTCAGGATAGCGGCTCAGACAAAATGCAAGAATGGGTGGATGAATTTGTACAGACGACCACTTGCCCCGACTGCAATGGCCTGCGCCTCAAAAAAGAATCCTTGCATTTTAAGATAGATAATAAAAATATTGCGGAGCTTACCTTCTTGGACATCAAGCAATTATATACTTGGTTTGAGCACTTGGAAGACCGCCTCAACGACCGCCAACGCCTCATTGCTGCCGAAGTGCTCAAAGAGATTCGGAAGCGTATTCAATTCCTGCTCGATGTGGGACTGGATTATTTGCACCTGAACCGCCCCATGCAGACGCTTAGCGGCGGTGAAGCGCAACGCATTCGTTTGGCTACCCAAATCGGGACGCAATTGGTGGGTGTGTTGTATATTCTCGATGAGCCAAGCATCGGGCTACATCAGCGCGACAACGTAAAATTGATTGCTTCGCTCAAACAATTGCGCGACATCGGCAACACGGTTTTGGTGGTGGAGCACGACAAAGACATGATGTTGGAATCTGACTTTATCCTCGACATCGGGCCGGGAGCAGGCCGACACGGTGGCCACGTAGTCGCGCAAGGCAATCCCGCTTCTTTTCTGGAACAAAACAGTCTTACGGCGCAATACCTCAAAGGCACGGCACGCATCGCCGTTCCCGACAAACGCCGCGACGGAAACGGCAAATTTCTTACGCTCAAAGGCGCGACAGGCAACAACCTCAAAAATGTAACGCTTAACATTCCTTTGGGTAAAATGACTTGCATCACGGGCGTGAGTGGTAGCGGCAAATCCTCACTGATTCACAATACGTTATTCCCGATTCTGAACAAACATTTCTTTAGAGCCAAGAAAGAACCGTTGCCATTTGAGGCCATCGAAGGGCTGGAACATATTGATAAAGTAATTGAAGTGGACCAGTCGCCAATTGGCCGCACACCGCGTTCTAATCCAGCTACTTATACGGGGGTTTTCTCAGAAATCAGGTCGCTGTTTACGCAATTGCCTGAAGCCAAAATCAGAGGTTACAAACCTGGCCGTTTTTCGTTTAATGTGAAGGGCGGACGTTGCGAAACCTGCGAAGGTAACGGGATGCGCGTGATTGAAATGGAGTTTTTGCCCGACGTACACGTTCCGTGCGAAACCTGCAAAGGCAAACGCTACAACCGCGAAACCCTCGAAGTGCGTTTCAAAGGCAAATCCATTGCTGATGTGCTGGACATGACCGTTGAGCAAGCCGTTGAGTTTTTTGAATACCAGCCCGCCATTACGCGCAAAATCAAAACGCTAAACGATGTGGGGCTGAATTATATCACCATCGGCCAACACGCCACGACGTTGAGCGGCGGCGAGGCGCAACGTGTAAAACTGGCTACCGAACTTTCCAAAAAAGATACGGGCAAAACCTTGTACATTCTCGACGAACCAACCACAGGCCTACATTTTGCCGATATTCAGCATTTGCTTGACGTACTCAACAAGCTCACCGACAAAGGAAACACGGTACTAATTATCGAGCATAATTTGGATGTAATCAAAATGGCCGACCACATCATCGACATTGGTTTGGAAGGTGGCGCAGGTGGCGGCGAAATTGTCTGCGAAGGCACGCCCGAACAAGTTGCCAAAAACAAACGCAGCTATACGGCCAAGTTCCTAAAAATGGAGTTGGAGGCGTAATCTTTTCCGTTACGATTATTATTCCTCCTAAAAACAAAAGCAAGCCTTGTGAGCTGGGGCTTGCTTTTGTGCATTTACAAATCTTAGGTTTTTTGCTTTTTCTTTTTGGCAGCAGGGAAAAGTATGTTATTGAGAATAAGTCGATAACCTGCCGAATTGGGGTGCAAATTCAGGTCGGTTGGCTCTTCGCCCACGCGGTGTTCGTAGTCTTCGGGGTCGTGGCCGCCGTAAAACGTCCAAGTACCTTTGCCATACGTGCCGTGCATATAGCGTACTTCGTTGATGGATTTGGTTTCGCCCATTATCACTACGTCCGATTTTATCATCCGATTTTTAAACGCTGTCGTCTGTCCCATAAAACCTTTGATAGTGGTCAGGTGATTTTGGGTGAGCATGGTCGGGATTGGATCCCATTTGGCCGAAAATTGAAACAGTGTAAAAAAGTCGTTGTTTTCGCCCAAACCGCGCTCAATCGGATTGTCGTCGATGTCCGAATATTCGTACGTGTAGGGATTGGTTACGAGTTTAAAATCTTTGAAAGCAAATGTTTTGGAATAATCCAGTTTGCTGTTGGCGCGTGGGTCTTGGCCGTCGCCATCGAACATCACATCACAAATGTCCACGCCTTCGGCAGCCAAGGCAATATCATAAGTATCTGTGGCCGAACACATCGCAAACATAAATCCGCCACCCGCACAGAAATCACGGATTTTTTTCACGACAGCCAATTTGAGTTGCGAAACTTTAGAGAAACCATAACGCGCGGCGACGGCTTCGTATTCGCGGACTTGCTCTCTGTACCAAGGCGCATTGTGAAAAGACGCGTAAAACTTGCCATATTGTCCCGTAAAATCCTCATGGTGAAGGTGCAACCAATCGTATTTAGGCAATTTTTCTTGCATTAGTTCATCGTCAAATACCACGTCGTAAGGGATTTCTGCGTAGGTCATTACCAGCGTAACGGCATCGTCCCAAGGCTGTTTGCTTTTGGGCGAATAAACGGCCACTTTGGGAGCTTTCTCCAAGTGCATTACGTCCATGTTGGCATCTGGGGCAGCAATTTGTGATAAAATTTGTCCTGCTTGTGCATCAGAAATCACTTCGTAACTCACGCCACGCACCACCAATTCATTTTCGTAAGATACCGAATGTTTGAACATAAAACTTCCGCCACGATAGTTGAGCAACCAATCGGCTTCTCCTCCTTTCTGCAAAACCCAGTACGTAATGCCATAGGCTTTGAGGTGGTTGGCTTGCGCCTCGTCCATGGGGATAAGCAAAGACGAAGCCCACGCGGTCGGCTGCACCACCAACGCGCACAGCATTCCCAACAAAATATTCCGAATCCATTGGCTTGTTTTTCTCATAATTCCAATCTGTGTTTTTGTCTCAGCCACGCTTTGTTTATGTTCTCTAACGCAAATCGCGCGGCTACAATTGCCTAACAAAAATCGCGCAAAAAATAGTCGAATATGTTTTATCTGACAAATATACAAATTGTGAAGGGAATAAGCCGAAAAGAAACAAGAATCCATTGAGCAAAAACCCAAAACATTGCGCAACAAAAATCCCAGCCTTCGGCGGAAGACTGGGACGTAAATTTATTTTACAAGAAAAAAACCTTAACGAACACGACGCAACTCGCAACGATTCGTTGGGTTAATCACCAAAGGCATTTTTTCGATTTTCACGGCGTTGGCATCAAGTCCAAACCACTGGCGTTCGGTGGTCGTGAAGCGTTTGATAAAGAAATAAACCCCCATAATCGCTTTTTCGTACACTGGCAAATCGTTTTCGTAAGATAAAAATTTGTTGAGTACCACAAATCTAAAATCACCGATTACGTTGCCGCCGCGCAAAGACTCGTAGCGACTCATAATGTCCACTTCCTTGTTTTTCACCATGTCTTCAATTACTTTTTTGAAGAACATCCCGATACGTTGTTCCACCCTAAAACCTAAGGTAAAATTGATGCGTACCACGTCGTCGGGCGAAAGCACATCTACTTTATAATCCATCGTATATGGGTCGTCGGTAATGTCCACGTGAATAAACCAATAAATATCAGCTCGTTTGGGGCGTTGGCGGAATATCGAATAAATAATCTTGGATTCGACTTCTCGCGGGTTATTGGCACTGGTCATATATACCAAGTGCGTCGCGTATTTGGGAACACTGGTATCCACGCTTAGCTCGCGGATTTGCGGAATATATTCGTCAAGATTATTGTATTCTGTAAGTCGGCTCTTGATTTCGTTGGCCTCTTTCCATACCCACATAATAGCAATCAGCAGCACACTAATCATCAAAGACACATAACCGCCGTGCATGAATTTCACCAAATTAGCGGTCAGGAAGGAAAGCTCAATGCTCAGATATAACACAAATACCACCGCAATAATCCATTTGGACACACGACGCATATACAAATATGCCGCCAGCAAAATAGTAGTCATGAGCATGGTAATCGTAATGGCCAAGCCGTAAGCCGCTTCCATGGCTGAAGATTCTTTGAAATACCAAACCACCAAAATACAGCCAACCCACAACAAAATATTGATACTTGGCACGTAAAGTTGTCCGCGTACATTAGACGGATAAACCAAACGAACTTTTGGCCAGAAATTCAAACGAACAGCCTCACTAATCAGCGTATAAGAACCCGAAATCAAGGCTTGACTGGCAATAATAGCCGCCATCGTAGCGATAGCAATACCTGCAATCAAGAACCAATCGGGCATTACGCCATAAAACGGATTGATTTCGAGAGGTTGCCCTACGTGGTTGAGCAAATAAGCACCTTGTCCGAAGTAATTTACTAACAAACAGGTTTTTACAAAAGTCCAACTCACACGCACGTTGTCGCGGCCACAGTGCCCCATGTCCGAGTACAAAGCCTCTGCCCCCGTCGTACACAAGAATACCGAACCCAAAATCCAGAAACCACCATTAGAGCTGGTCAGCATTTGGTAAGCGTAATATGGGTTGAGTGCGGCCAAAATTTTGGGATTATCCACAATGTTATAACCACCCAAAATAGCCAACATCGAAAACCATATAAACATAAACGGCCCAAACGTTCTGCCCACTACACCCGTCCCGAAGATTTGGAAGGCAAACAAAAACGTAAGGATTGCCAATACAATCGGCACAGTATTTATTTCTGGATAAATAATCCGCAAGCCCTCAATAGCCGAAGAAACCGAAATGGGTGGCGTAATAATTCCGTCGGCCAATAGCGTACTACCACCGATAATGGCAAAAGCCGTCATCCATTTGAAATGGCGACGCACCAACGCGTACAAAGACAAGATCCCTCCTTCGCCGTTGTTGTCGGCCTGTAAGGTCAGAATAACGTATTTAAGGGTCGTTTGTAGTGTCAGCGTCCAGAAAATACAAGATAATCCGCCATAAACGAGGGTTTCGTTAATCGCTTCTTTGCCAATAATGGCGTTCATTACGTACAGAGGAGATGTTCCAATATCTCCATAAATAATACCTAAGGCTATAAGCACACCAATTGGCGTGGCTTTTCCGTGTATTTCGTGTTTATCTTCCATCGTAATTTTAAAGACTAAGAATTTGATTAATAGTCTTTTATGTTAAAAATGTGTTGTGTGATTGATTTTAAATAAAAGGAATATTTAGTTAGAGTTTGTGTGTCGCAATGTTAATAAAAATTCCAAATATCTATCTAAACAAAAATAAGTGATGTAAAAGCCATTTTTTAGCCTTTACATCACTTATTATGAGCAACGTAATATTACTCGTCGTCTTTCCATTCTTTGCGTTTGAGATCGCCCCGCTTCACCGATTCTATGAATCTTGCCCAAGCAAATGGATTAAGCAGTTGGTTGGTTGGGGAAAAGCGTGCATTCTCTATTTTACTAACTTGTTGGTTCATAAAATAAGTATGGTTCATCGCGCCATTCATTGGCATTTCGTAACGCATACGTGCTAAAGTATTTTCGTCTAAGTTGCGGCGCATGTGTTCCATGTCAGATTCGGGCAACTTGAGCGAAAGAAAAGCATCTTTAAAATCTTTTTCGGTAGCAAACGGAAATACCTCTACCACAGGCAATTGTGTCGTATCTGCTTGCATATAAATCACCACCGAAACGCTTTGACGTTCGTCGTTTGGCACTACATACCATTGTCTTTTGAAGCCTACGGAGCTAATTACGGCACTATCGCCCGCCAACGTCGGAATAGAAAAATAACCGTAAGCATTCGTACTTACGCCTCTGCCCGCTTTGGGAATGTAAAAGTGAACTCCTGGCAAACCCACCGAATTTTCACCAGTTACCACCAAACCAGACACTTGTACGATGCGTTTGGCAGGTTGGGGCTGCCCCGTTGCTGTTTTTGGCTGCGCTATGGCATAGCCACCAACAAGCAAAAATAAGCCACAAAAAAAAGTTATATGCTTAAAAATCAGATTCATATATAGTTTGTGTGTAAAATGTAACAAAACAAAGTGCTGTGTTTCTGGCCAAATATACAACGCTATGGCATCTGTGAAACGTTTTACGCCTATTTTTATTTTGAAATGGGCATTTTTCAGTTTCAAATAGACTATGCTGTTCTTCAAAAATTCCAGATTTTATATTTAAAAAGTCTATAAATAGATGATTTTCCGCCAAATGTTTGATAAAAATGTGCCAAACTTGGTATCATACTCCCTTCAAAATCAAAAATATGCGGCTTATTTGCAAAGCGTTGTAGTGCTGTATCTATAATCTTGGTGATTGCTCCTGTATTTTTGGCCATCGCCGAAGCTCCCGAAAAAATGAGTGTAACATAAGGCTTATCTATCCAAAATACTGCACCTGCCAATACTTCTTGTTTAGGATTTTGGGCAACTAGCAAAATCGCTTGCCCCCGTTCATGCGCCTGCCGAAACAATGAAGCCAACATCGCATATTCTCGCCATGTTACGTCTTCTATTTGCTTGCCTTTTTCATTTATAAAAATCTCTATAACAGATTCTATATCAATACTTTCACGAACTTCCAAACGTTCTGCTTTCCGCAAATCGCGGCGGCGGTTTTGGTTGTACACAGCTCGCAGAGTCTCGTAAGACTCATTCAGGTCTATTTGGTATGTTACGCATTCTTCAATACGTGTAAATTCTTTACCGACAACCTCATTTTTTTGATTAAAGCAATATTGCACCAGCCAAAACTTGCGGCGCAACAATTGGGGGGCTTGAGATAATAGCCAATTTTGTGCGGCCTCATTTGTGCCAAAAACGCCCAACTGTTGGGTAAAAAATGGTTGATAAGTATAACTAATACCCCATTTTTTACCCAAAGCTACAGGCAATACCGCCACATATTTTTGTGCAATTTCACACACAAAAGCTCCCCATTTTTTTTGGGTAACACAGTCCAGATACCAATCAAAAGCGTATATGAGTCGCTGGGACGAGTTGCTAATACAGTCGTTCCAAGCCGTGCGATTGAGTTGGTCGCTGGTATAAAATTTTATGTCAAATTCGTGGTGCTGCACAAAAAATAAGCGTTTTAGAACGGCAAATTATCGTCTGGAAGATTGTCAGGAATTTCGTTGAAATACGGTGCATCGGGTGGCGTGTTGGCATTTCCGTAACCTTGTGCCGCAGGTTTTTCAATGCGCCACGCGTCCAAGTTCGTGAAATACAAAGTTTCGCCTGTTTTCGATTGAAACGGCTTGCCTTTTAGGCTGAACGAGACTTCTACTTCTTCGCCAACGGATACGCTATCTATCAGCGCACATTTATCGTTAATTAACTGAAATTTAGGATATTCCGAGTAATTACCTTCTGTAATTTCCAACACAAATTCACGCTTACGAAATTTCTCGCTCACTTGCTGTACGTCTTGCTTCACGTACATTTTTCCTTTGATTTTAAAAGACATAAAAAAATATTAAAAGAATAAATAATCTTAGTTTTTTCGCTGGCCTTTCACTACAAAATGAATGAGCACATCTTCGCGTAACATTTTATCACCCAAAGACTTATCAGTTCCATAGCGCAAGCCCCAAAGCATACGATTCATGTTAAAACGCGCTTCGGCCTGCATCGAATTTTTGGTAGTGGTCAATTTCACTGGAAAACTCACCGCTTTTACCGAATCGTTGAGCGTGAGATTCAACACCATGTTATGCGTCGGATTTTCGGTAATTGCCTCATTCTCGTGCATGGATTGCGAAATAGCCGAAAACGGCGCAACCGATACAATATCCACCGTTGCAAACGGGTGTTTGGTGCTATTGAAGAAATCCGCCGAAAGCAAATGTTTGCGCAATTTGTCGGCTTCCGCGCCCTCCATATTATTGATGGCCAACGAGTTAATATCTATTGTAAACGTTCCGCCTACTACGTTATCGTGTTCTACGGCCAACTTGCCCACTTTGAGCCTAAACGTACCCGAATGACTCCCACCAACTTTTTTATGTCCCGTCCATTCCACTACACTACTAAGTGTGTCAATGCCATATTCGGCGGCGGAAGTATCTGCCTTAGCAACGGGTTGCGCCTTACCTGTAACAGCATCGGGGGCATTTTCTTTGGACGAACAAGCAGCCAAGCAAGCCAACACGCCGACTGTCAGGAATGATTTGATTACGTTTTGCTTTTTCATTTTATTGATTTACAGGCCATTATTAAATAAAAATACGACCATTCGGAGGGCAAAGCTATATAAAATTTCAGGGATTTGGCAGTGCGCACATTGCTAAGATTGAACCTAACAGCATTTTTTGAGTGTAATAATTTTATTAAAAACGACACAACTACTTAATTTTCAGTAAATTATTTCTCAAAAAGCAACTATAAAAATCACAGGCTGACCGCATTCAGACCTACAAGTTTATTTTTGTATTAAATTTGCTGGCTTAATCGCCTCAAAACGAACAAAAAAGATTTTATCAATCAACAATATTCATGCAAAATCTCGACGAATTTAAGAGCCTGTTGGCCTCCCCAAAAAAGATAGTGATTACCACGCACCACAAGCCCGATGCCGATGCGCTGGGTTCGTCTTTGGGTTGGGCTGGCTACTTGCAACAACTTGGCCATCAGGTAAATGTAATTACGCCGTCGGATTATCCGCGCTTTCTGAACTGGATGAGTGGCGAGTCTGACGTAATCAATTACGAAGGTCACGAGGCACAATCTGCCCAACTTATCGCCGATGCCGATTTGGTTTGTTGCCTTGATTTTTCGGCACTTTCGCGCATCAACGAAATGGGCGAGTTGGTTAGAGCTTCCAAAGCCCGCAAGCTGTTGATAGACCATCATCTTTCGCCCGAAGATTTTGCCGATTTTGTTTTTTGGGATACCAAAGCCGCCGCAACCGCCGAATTGGTGTACGATTTAATCGTGTTGTTGGGCGACAAAGCACTAATTACCATACCAATGGCCGAATGTCTGTACGCTGGCATTATGACCGATACGGGTTCGTTCCGCCATTCGTCCACCACCAAAAAAGTACACGAAGTGGTTTCCGAACTCATCGAATTGGGTATTGTGCCTTCGCGCATTCATAAACTCATTTACGATAATCACACCGAGCAGCGTTTGCGCTTTTTGGGCTACGCGCTTTCCGAAAAACTACGCGTTTTACCAGAATATGGCGTGGCGTATTTTGCCATTACCAGAGACGAACTCAAACGTTTTGATTCGCAAACTGGTGATACTGAAGGGCTTGTAAATTACGCGCTTTCCATCGAAGGTATCGTAATGGGTGTGCTGATGATAGACCGCAGCGAAATGGTCAAAATTTCGTTTAGGTCGGTGGGCGATTTTTCGGTAAATGCTTTTGCCCGCGAACATTTCGACGGTGGCGGCCACAAAAACGCCGCAGGTGGCAAATCGCACCTGAGTTTGGACGAAACCGAACAAAAACTTTTAGCTTTGTTGCCGCAGTACCGCGAGCAATTGCTGGCCTGCAACAACGAATCAAGCTATTAACCTTTTATCTATCAGAATTTTATGCAATCTCCTCTAAGCCGTATGTCCAATCTGGGACAGCGTGTCGTGGCAGGTATCATTGGCGGTGCGCTAATGGTCGGCGGCATTTGTTTTAGCGAATGGACATACTTTTTGCTTTTCGGAGCAATATTATTTTTTGCCCAAAAAGAATTTTATAAACTCTCCATTGGCGACGGACACGCCCCACTTACCAACTTGGGCGGCGTGATTGGCTTGCTACTTTTTGGCTTTACGTTCTTTCAGCAAAAAAATTTAATCCCTGCCCAATGGCTCGTATTGCTACCCGTGTTGTTGGGTTTAGTTTTTTTAGTTAAACTATATCACATTGAAAATAAGCCGTTTACCAATGTGGCCTATACTTTCATGGGAATTATTTATGTGGCAATGCCGTTTTCTATGATGAATGTGGCGGCTTTCTCGCAAGGCAACGGCTATAGTTTTCATGTGGTAATGGGAACAATGTTACTGCTGTGGTCGAGCGATTCGGGTGCCTATTTTGCGGGTAGCAAGTTTGGTAAAACACGCCTTTTCGAGCGCATTTCTCCCAAAAAATCGTGGGAAGGCTTCGCGGGCGGTATGGCTTTGGCCTTAGTGGTGGCTTATGTGCTTTCGCTGTTTTTTACGGATTTGGTGCTTTGGAAATGGCTCGTTATTGCCTGCGTGATGGTGTGCGTGGGAACGTATGGCGATTTGGTGGAATCTATGCTCAAACGCAGCATTGCCATCAAAGATTCGGGTGACATTATCCCTGGGCATGGCGGCTTCCTTGACCGCTTCGACGGCCTGCTATTGGCTGCGCCTGTGGTGGCAGCATTTTTGACTTTAGTTAAATAGATTTTTTATAAAAATCTTATTTTCAATAAATTACAATCTTTACAAGCGATGATAAAAGCACTTAACCCTGACTTTAAGGCGGCGGTAGAAGCCAAATTAGGAGGCCAACATTTTATGCACTTGTTCGGCTTCAAACTTACCACCATCGAAGAAGGGCGTACAGAAGGTTGGTTGGATATTAACAAAAACCACCAACAAAATATTGGCTTTTTGCATGGCGGTTTGGTGGCTACGATGGCCGACATCGTGGCGGGTTTTGCGGCTTCTACGCTTGTGCCAGCCAATTATCATGTTGTTACGGGGGAAATAAAAATTTCGTATCTTAACCCCGGTATCGGCCAAAAAGCGCACGCGATTGGCTGGGTACTCAAGCAAGGCCGCCGTATGCACTTCTGCGAGGCAGAAGTTTGGTGCATCAATAATGGCGAACGCAAAATGGTGGCCAAAGCCTCTGCTACAATGGTAGTCATTCCGCCGCAAGGCGAAACAAAATAGGCTTTAATTGATGTAATATTGGCCTTACCAATAAAAAAATTAGTTTTTTGAGTATGGAGGGGGTTACTACTGCCCCCTTTTTTTATTAAGACCGAGATTCTGTCCGATGAGCAAAGGAAAAACACTTTCAGAAGAAGAGGCTCTTTTTGGGTTGCGTACCAACGACAGTGCCGTAATGAGCCGCCTTTACAAGTTGCATTATCCGATGATACTCAACTTCGTGGTGAGCAATAGCGGAACAGAGCTGGAAGCGAAAGATATTTATCAGGAAGCCTTTATTATTCTATACGAAAGCCTCAACGATAGTTCTTTCAAACTCAATTGCCAGATAAAAACGTATTTGTATTCGGTGTGCAGAAGGCTATGGCTCAAGCGTTTGTATTACAAAAATCGCTTTGAAGGCCGCCTCACGGATTTTGAGCCGTACATCGCATTGCCCGAAGCCGAAACCAAAACCGCCGACGAACAAGAACTAATGTTCGGGCAAATGGAAAAGGCACTGGTAAAATTGGGTGAGCCGTGTCGCACGATTTTGGAAGATTTCTACATTCATGGCCTAAATATGCAGCAGATAGCCCAAAAAATGGGTTATACCAATGCCGAAAATGCCAAGAATCAGAAATATAAGTGCCTGAATCGCTTGCGCAAAATAGCCGAGTCGCTGATGCCCTCAGACGACTAAGGTACACAGACTTATAAATTTTGTTGTGAAATAAAATTTGGCCAATGCTTGGCCGTTTTGTCTATAAATTACGGAAATAGTTTGCCGCTATTTCTTCATATAAAACAGATTGGTAACATGGTTGATATAGAACAAATAGAAGACTACTTAGCAGGCAATTTGCAGGGGCAAAGTTTGCAACAGTTTGAGGCACAGCTTCAAACCGACCCTCTTTTTGCGGCGCGAGTAGCTCAACACCAAAAACTTTTGCAAGGTTTTCGGACGCTCAAAAGCCGCAGCGCACTGAAAATGCAACTCGACACATTTCATACGGAAATGGAAGCCGAAGGCAAAGTACCACGTCTGCGCCGCATCTACTCACTCCAAACTTGGGTAAACAGACATTACCCGACAATGGCCGTAGCTGCTTCCGTTGCGCTGATTACGGTATTTAGTACCATTTTCACGATGCAGCACACCGAAAAGGTAGAAACCAAACATCAGAGCCATTACCAATACCTCAAACGCGAGGTGGACAGGCTCAAACAAGGCCAACAGGCTTTGGCCAACGATATTGTTTCGGAAAATAATAACAATGTGCCAGCCACAAAACCAACCCAAAATTTGCTCAAATACGGCGGTACGGGTTTTGCCATTAGTGCAGATGGTTATGTAGTAACGAATTACCATTTGGTAAGCCGCGCCGACTCCATCATTATTGAGCAAAAAGCCAAACAAGAAAAACGCTTTAAAGCCAAAATGGTGTACGGCGACAAAGAACATGATTTGGCGTTGCTGAAAATTATAAGCCCTTCGTTTGAAGGCTTTGGTACGTTGCCTTATACGCTGGGCAGCAAGTCCGCAGAACTGGGCGAAGACATTTTTACGCTGGCCTATCCGCGCGAAGAAATGGTGTACGGCGAAGGAAGTATCAGTGCTTATTCGGGTTATGAAGGCGATACAAATGCGTATCAAGTATCAGTTCCCGTAAACCCTGGTAACAGTGGCGGCCCGTTATTCGACAAAAAAGGAAATGTAATCGGGGTAATTTCGGGCAAACAAACCGACGCGGAAGGCGTGGCATTTGCTCAAAAAACTGAAAACATCCGTCGTATGTTGGCAGCCATTCCGAAAGACTCGCTCGAAAAAAATGGCATTGTATTGGCTAAAAATAACAAATTGCGTTATTTAGACCGCACCGCCCAACTTCGTAAGATCCAAGATTTTGTCTTTCACGTAAAAGTATATTAAGTGATAATTGATTTGATAATAAAAAAACCTCTACATACATCGTGTAGAGGTTTTTTGCTTTTGATGGAAACAAACACAAGTATTAATTTGGTTGTTTTAGCATTCGTTTTGCCCGTTTGTATCGTCAAAAGATGCAGGCGGTTTTGTTTATAGCTATTTTTGTGCTGTGAAAAAACAGCATATCATTTTAGGTTTCTTTATCTCATTTGGACTTTCTTGTATCACAGCCTTTCCACACATCATACGTTTAGGAAAGATGTCGATTGATATCGAATTTATTGCCAAACATGTTACGTTTAATTTACTTGTGGCTTTTTCGTGCTGGCTAGCACAAACATATTTGCTACATCGCCGACTACACAGCAATATTCTGACAGGAATACTGGCTGTTGGTGTTGGAATTATATTATTTTTCTTATACGATTATGCGTTGCAAGACCTTGTAAATGTGGTTATTCAATCAGGTGAAATAAGTTTGTGGCAAAGAGAGCTAATTATCTTATTCAGAGGTCTTTTATCTAGCGGATTTACTTATTTTATTCTCTATTATTTATATATTTTGGAGGAAAAACAGCGTCATGTACTTGAAATAGCCGAACTAAAGCAAGCTCAATTAGAAGCGAATATTTCTTCACTAAAAGAGCAATTAAGCCCACATTTTTTGTTTAATACACTCAATACATTAAGCATACTGACCAAAGAAAAAGAGGTAAAAAACTATGTATTAGAACTATCCAATGTGTATCGGTATGTACTTAAATATAAAGAAAAAGATGTAGCAACTATCGAGCAAGAAATTGAATTTATTCGTTCTTATTTTTATATCATCAAAGCGCGATTTCATGACGCGATTCAAATTAATATTTCCATAGATAAAGACTTATTAAAAACCAAAATATTACCGTTCAGCCTGCAACTTTTAGTAGAAAATTCCATAAAACATAATATAGCCTCTAGCCAGAGGCAGTTACACATTTATATTTTCAATGAAGAAAATAAATACCTTGTTATTGAAAATAATTTTCAACCAAAAAAATCGCTTCATGCTTCCACTGGTATCGGGCTAGACAATATAATGAAACGTTATCAATTCTTTTTCAAAAAAGAGATTGAAATCATTAAAAAATCAGATAAATTCATTGTAAAATTACCGATAATATGAAAAACATATTAATTATTGAAGACGAAATAAATGCAGCAAGTGAGGTAGCAAACATGTTGCAAGAAATTGATGACGAAATTATTATATTAAAAATAATTGACTCGGTAGAATCGGCAATAGATTGGTTTGGCAATAACCCGCCACCCGATTTAATATTTTCGGATATTCAACTCTCTGATGGTCTATCATTCGAAATATTTGATAAAGTAATTATCAATAGTCCCATCGTATTTTGTACGGCTTTTGATGAATATATGATGAACGCTTTTGATACAAATGCGATTAGTTATTTATTAAAACCAGTGAGCGAGGATATGCTATTAAAAGCACTCAATAAATTCAAGCAATTGCAATCTTCTTTTGAAAAAAAAACGTACCAATCCAAAGTATATGGTTTATTAAATCAAATAAAGCCTAGTTATAAAAAAACAATTCTTATCAATCAAAAAGATAAAATTATACCATTAGCAACCAAAGAAATAGCTTTTTTTTGTTTGGATAGAAGTATTATTCATATCGTTACGCACACTAATCAGAAATTTTTCACAACAAATACACTCGATGAGATAGAAAAATCTTTAGAGCCTGATACTTTTTATCGGGCTAATAGACAGTTTATTATTAATAAGAATTACATCAATAGTATTGAGCGATTTTTTGCACGGAAATTAGTAATAAAACTTATCGTAAATACACCAGAACCTGTTGTAATTAGTAAGGCCAAATCTTCTGAGTTTTTAGAATGGTTAGAAGGCAATACTTTATAGTGCATATACATTTCATTTGTTTATTCAAAAAGCCATAATCTCAATAGGTTATGGCTTTTTTTATTTCATTAAAGCACTATAATGCCAGTTTGAATATCAATAATGCCCGTTTCGGTAAGCATTTTAAAAATTAAAATATTTACACAACTACCTTTGTATCATATTATTATTACTAACTCAACAAATTCAGAAAAAATGAAAACATTAATTTACATGACCATTTTGATGGTTAACTTTTGGTTTACGGCCAATGCACACATTGCCACGGCCAACCCTGATACGATACTGGGCAAATGGCAAAATGATGATGGAAGAATAATTGAATTTACTAAAAATCAAACTGCTTATGACGCATTTATTGTAGATGCTCCCGATAAAAAACTAATTAGAGCAAAGCAAATTTCAGGCCTTGTATTTGATGGTAACCAATATAATAATGGAACATTATATCTTATCAAAAAACAAAAAAAAGTAAGTTGTTACGCAAAAATAATAAATGATAATATATTGGTTATTACTGCAAATAACAACTATTTCTCTAAGTCTCAAACTTGGCACAAAGTGCAATAACATAACATTAAATATATGTTTAGTTTTTTAATGATACGCAGTACTTTGCATATTACAATATGTGGTATATTAACAATATTTGTACTTATATCACCATCAAAGGCACAAAAAAACATATCTTCAGTAGAAGATTTGTGGAAATATGCTAATGATAATAACATACAAATAAAAACTGCTTTTAATGAAAAATATGCCGCTGAATACACAAAAAAACAGGCATATTCTAAATTATTTCCTAGCATTTATCTGAGTGGTAGTATGACAGATAATATTACTATTCAACCTACATTAGTTCCTGCTACTTTATTTAATTCGGCGGCTAATCCTGAAAATTATACAGAAGTAAAATTTGGTAAAAGGTATAATTATAATGGAAATATTTCAGCACAATGGGAGATATTTAACGCTAATAATTTATACAATATCAAATATGCTTCCATATCTAGAAATATTGGAAATACGAATATAAAGCAACAAAAAAAATATATTTATACTCAAATTTCTTCTGGTTATATTACCGCTATTATGTTAGAAGAAAAGAGTAAAATATTTATTCAAAATATGTATAACTATCAAGAGTTATACAAAATTAGCCAGAACCAATATGCACAAGGAACTATAAGTGAAATTACACTTAATAATGTTTTGATTACGCAACAAAAAATAGAAAATAGTTTCAATTTAATATCATATCAAAAAATAGAAAACTATCATAATTTGAAAGTCTTACTCAATACGGAAGATTCTATTATTATACCGCTACAATTTCTTCATTACAGCCTTGATAGCACTTCTCAATATAGCCCAAAAGCACAGCCTGAAGAACTAATTTCGGAGCAACAATATTTGATGCAACATACACAGTTACAAGGTGCTAAGGCTGCATTTTATCCAACAGTATCTATCAATTATCAATATACCAATCAGATAGTTGAAAATGATTTGTTGGCGTTTAGTAATACCAACAAAATCCCACAACAATTCTGGAATATAAAAATGTCTATTCCCGTTTTTCAGGGCAATAGTCGCAGATATGAAATTCAAAAAAATAAAGTGTTGGAGCAAAGCAAATGGCAAATGTATGAGGCCGTCCAAAAACAACAAAAACTTTATTTTAAAAGTAATTATGCTGCGTATCGTAGTGCGATTCAGGCGTTTAGAAGTAGCCAGCAAATAATGGCTTTAGCGCAAAAAAATGATACACACGCGCAGCAAAAACTTCAGGAAGGTATCATTGCGCTAGATGAGCGTCTTCGATATTACAATGATTTGCTTCTGTATCAGGCCGACTATATAGAAGCACTACAAAACCTTCTTATACAGGAAGTTAACTTAAAAATACAACAACAAAATTTTGACTAAAATGAAAATTATATATTGGTTCTTCCCCATTATTTTGCTCTTGAGTACGGCCTGTTCCAAGAAAAAACAACAGCTTGTTTCCCCGACATTTGCACCAATTACAGAAGCGATTTTCGCTTCTGGCTACTTGGAAGCCAAAAACCAATTTCAATTAACAGCACTCAATGATGGTATTTTGCTCGGCGCGGAAGTGCAAGAGGGGCAAGTAGTAAACACTGGTCAGCTTTTGTTTTGGCAAGACAATTCGTTGGCTGCACTCGACCAAAAAACTGCTCAAAATAATTTGACCGTAGCACGCGCACAAGCTCAAAGCAACTCGGCAACGCTACTGCAACTAAAAGCTCAATTAACTTTTGCCCAACAAAAAAAAGAGTTGGACTCGATACAACTCAAAAAAATTCAAAATCTTTTTGTAACAAAATCTGTATCTAAACTAGATTTGGACAATGCGCAACTTGCTTACGATAACGCCATTAGCAGCCTACAACAACTTGAAAACAATATAAAAAATACAAAACTATTGCTCAATCAAGCATTACAAAATAGCCAAACTCAAAAGCAAATTGCAGACACAAAGTCTGATTATTTTTATACAAAATCAACAGGTAACTATAAGGTTTATAGTATATTAAAGGAAAAAGGTGAGTTTGTTCGCAAAGGGGAAGTATTGGCCATTTTAGGAAATGTAGATGAGTTTGTGGTTGTATTGAATGTGGACGAAGCCAGTATCAAAAAAATACAAGAAAGACAAATCGTTCTTTTAGAATTAAATACCGAAAAGGGTAATGCTTATCCCGCCACTATTTCTAAAATATATCCATTTTTTGACCAAGCAACGCAAAGCTATAAAGTAGAGGCCATCTTTGATTCTTTGCCCAAAACACTCATCAATGGCACGCTGCTACAAGCCAACATTATCGTTGCGGAGAAAGATTCTACATTGCTCATTCCCAGAGCCTGCTTACTACCAAACGGCAAAATAGTAATTGCAAAGGATGGAAATGAACAAGACACACTCCAAATCCGTACGGGAATCGTCTCGACCGAATGGGTAGAAGTATTGAGCGGAGTTAATATTATGGACAGATTAGTCAAAATTTACTAATGAACTGGAGTATTAATACAGAAATCGCGCTTACTTATCTAATCGCACGCCCCAAGCAGACAATTGTGGCGGCTTTGGGAGTTACCTTCGGGATTGGAATGTATATTTTTATGAATTCGCTCATTACGGGAACTAACAACTGGTCTGAAAAAATCATGTTGAACAGTACACCACATTTGCGAATACACAAAGATAATTCACTGGTTACCAATGAGATGATGAATCAGTATTTGGGGCTAAAACACATCAATATTATTAGTAATCCGCAGTTTGCTTACTCTGATAATCGCATCACAAATCCCGACAAATTGCTATCTTATCTCAAAGCCAATCCGCAGGTAATCGCCATCAGCAAGCAAGTATTCGCCAATGTTATTTATACGCATGGAAATGTGGCGGAAAACGGGAATTTGCAAGGTGTCAATATCTTAGAGCAAGACAAAATGTTTGACATTAGCTCTACCATGCAAATAGGGAGAGTCAAAGATTTGGCCAACAATCCCAATGCCGTGATTATTGGCATTGGTTTGGCCGAAAAATTAAATCTAAAAGTCGGTGATTATTTGGGCGTAACGGCTGGCAATTCCGTATTCAAACGCTTAGAAGTTGTAGGCATTTTCAAAACAACCATTAAGGCCGTTGATAATGCCAAATGTTATACCAATATCGCTACGATTCAGCAACTGCTGCGCCGCGACCGCACCTATATCACCGACATTTTTATTAATATCAAAAATCATACAAAAACGGCTTATATTGCCTCAATAATTGAACAAAATACAGGCTATAATGTAGAAACTTGGCAGCAAAATAACGAGCAATCATTAGCAGGAAAAATGATTCGGGATATTATTGCCAATGCCGTTGTTGTTACGATTCTTTTGGTCGCAGGATTCGGAATTTATAATATTTTAAATATGGTTATTTATGAAAAAATAAAAGAAATAGCCATTCTAAAAGCAACAGGATTTCAGGGTAATCATGTAATAGAAATATTCATCAAACAAGCCATTATGATTGGTTTTATTGGTTCTTTTTCGGGCGCAATACTCGGATATACTATTTCTTTTATGGTTTCAAAAATATATATTGGAGTAGGAAGTATTACATACTTACCCGTTACTTTTTTAATAAAACACTACATACAAGGTATTATTTTTGGTTTACTTACTACTTTTTTTGCGGGTTATATTCCTGCTATTCGTGCTTCAAAAATAGATCCAGTTCAAATTATTAGAGGGTAATAAAATACATAATTATGAACAGTATTGCACTAAAAGCAGAAAATATTAACAAATATTTTTCTACTACAGAAAATGAAAAATTTCAAGTATTAAAAGATGTCTCTTTTCAGGTAAATAAAGGAGAGTTTGCTTCGATTATTGGCAAGTCTGGTTGTGGAAAATCAACACTTTTGTATATACTTTCTACAATGGATACTGATTATGAAGGGTTTTTATATTTGAATGAACAACGAGTAACAGGGAATAGTCAAAATAAATTAGCGGCTTTTCGTAACGAGTATTTAGGTTTTGTTTTTCAATTTCATTACTTATTACCCGATTTTACTTGCCTAAAAAATGTAATGATTCCAGCATTACGTTTACAAAAAAAAACAAGAGAAGAGATAGAATATAATGCCTATGAAAAATTAAAAATATTGGGTTTGGAAGAGCAGGCTTTAAAATCCGCTTCAAGAATTTCGGGTGGCCAACAACAAAGAGTTGCCATTGCACGTGCATTAATTAATGAACCAGCCATTATTATGGGCGATGAGCCAACGGGGAATTTAGATACCAAAAATACAGCCATTGTATTTGATATTTTCAAGCAACTTTCCTCTGAATTTCAAAAAACAATTATTACCGTAACGCACGATAATGATTTTGCCAATAAAAGTGATAGAATTATAGAAATGTCTGACGGAAAAATAATCTAAAATGAGCACTAAATATCTGTTTATTTTCTTGATAATTATTTCTTTAAATACCGCTAATGCGCAAGTAAATAGGGTATTTGTCTATAATGGAAAAGAAATTTCATTTCTGGCGCAAAATAATCGAATATCGAACAGTTTTACATTTCATGGAATGTCTGTTTTTATTATAGTAGCGGCGCAAGGAACAAATCTGAATGATGTTTATCTGAATGACTCACTAAGGTTGCAAAAAGTGCGAGGGATCAAAGATTACACGTGTTTTTATTATATCAGCGATACGGTTATCAATAATGTGAATTTCACGCGTTTTTGGTCTAATTTCATCGACTACAATTATCAACGTGATAATTTTAACAGAAATAATATCAGCTTAATATGGCAATCGGACAAAGATATTGCCTGTGATACGATTGGGCGAGTGGCGAATATGTTTATAAATATAAGTATCTATAAATCAGACCATAAAATTACAGAATGTGATTATTCGTTTATTCGGCCTTATATCTCTGCGCGTCACACATGGCAAGCACGTAATTATATTAACCCACTCAGGGCATACGAAGCAGCGAGCATGGTATCAGTGATGAACGAAAAGTTACATACCCGAGAAATTGACTCTTTTCCGTGTCGGCGGCAAATATTTATAGATTTTACGATAGGTTATCAACATATCAACAAAGGAGTTCGTAGTCAATTTGACGAAGAAACACTGGTTGATTTCGCTAAAATCAGAATGTTATGGCAATTAGAAACGGGATATTTTATGTCTTCTCGGCTTGGAGCAATGGCGCATTTTGGGTTTATATATTCTGGTAAGAAAAAAGAAATCAATCGAATAGGCCGAGATAGTACAACAGGAAAGTTGGCGATTAGTGGCTCTGGCTATGCTGGTGCAATGTTGCGCTATGGCTTGGGTCTAAGAGGTGTAGTTTACTCCCAAAAAGAGCTCAATCTTTATGCCGATATAGAGGCGGGTCGTACTTATGCGGTAGCAGGAGGCGGACAAGCGGATATTACATTAGGGGGCGGAGGCAACCAAACCAAAAATATTACCACCAAAAAACAACGAGGATATTATTATGGGGGTGCTATTACTGCTGCCTACGCAGTCAGTCCGCTAGTCCGACTAATCGGCAATACCCAATACTACCTATCTCCTCTACCCACCGAGATGGGTTCAGTTCGTGCTTTTACTGGCTTCTCAATTAATGTTGGGCTCGCTTTCAATTTTTCAATTTTTCAGAAACGCCCATGAAAAAAATAATCATAAGTCTTTCGCTCGTCGGATTATACGTTGATATCAGTGCCCAAGAACGTGATTTTGCGAGCATTCAACATAGTTTTTCTGCATTAAAATACAATGATACCACCGCCAACACGCGCCAAACAGATATAAAAATCCGCTTTCCTGTGTGGCATAAGAACAAAAACGCCGTGATTGTTGGAGCTAGTTATAAGTATCTGAAATTAAACAAGATGCCTTCTGTTTTTGGAGAAAATCTGCACGGAATAAGCCTGCCACTTTTCGGTCAAATGGCACTTTCGGCCAGAACAACATTGGTTGTGTTTGGGCAAGCTGGTTTTTTCTTGCCAACTAACCGTGCGATATGTTCCGACGATTTTCGGTATGGGGCGGGGTTTCGATTACGATTTCAGCATTCCGCACATTTTGCCACAGGCTGGGGACTTGGATATGGGCATCAGTTCTTTGGTCACCAAATTGTTCCTTTTATCGAAATAGACTATCGGCCAATGGGTAGCCGATGGAGTATTACGGGACAGTTCCCCATCAAACCCAAAGTGTTGTATCGTATCAATACTCGCTGGAGGGTAGGACTAGAACTTTCGGGCGAAGCGGCTAGTTTCAGGCTCGCCAACAAAAATTATTCTCTACAACAAAATCAATGGATAGCCTCCGCCAAATGGGAATATAAACTCTCTGCACGGCTGCTGCTCAGTGGCGGCGTTGGCAAAAATATGCGCCAAACCTACAAATTATACCAAAACCCAAACCCTGACGCTTGGACAATTATTACGTTTCCTGTCGGCCAAAAAAGCGAATCTATCCGACGCATAGACGGCAAACAATTATTTGCGCATATTTCGCTTTCATTTGGTATGCCCAATAGCTCTCAATCAACCAAATAGAAAACAAAAGATATCGCCCAACTGCTCCAGATTCTATATTTCATCTTTCACGTAAAAGTATATTAAGTGATAATTGCTTTAGTAATAAAAAAAAACTCTACATACATCGTGTAGAGGTTTTTGGCTATAAGAAATACAACTTTTACCTTTCGATTACTAATTTGTTGATGGTTACATTGCTTTCCGTGGCGATATGCAACTGATAAACACCTGCTCGTTCTTGACTCAAATCAATTTCTGCCAAATCATTAGTAATCACTTTTTGCAAAATACACTGACCTAACGCGTTATAAACTAACACTTTGGCCTGAACACCAAAACCTTTTAGCATGAATACTCCCGTACTTGGATTGGGGTAAACGGTTGCTAAATTAAGTTGTCGGTTATCTTTACAATTAGCAGCCACCGTAGCCGAATACACACTTGCGCCATCAAAATCTGTTTGTTTCAGGCGATAGTAAGTAGTGTTTTCAGACGGGTTGGGGTCTGCAAACGTATAACGTAACAAATCTCTGCTGTTACCTGCGGCGGGTATGGTAGCCAACACCGCCCAAGTTTTCGCATCGTTGCTTTTTTCGATAGTAAAATAATCGTTGTTAAGTTCGGAGGCCGTTTCCCACAAAAGCTCCATTTTGTTGCCTTTGCAATTGGCTTCCCAGCGCAACAACTCAATAGGCAAAGTAGAACAATTGGTCAGCGTGCCATACGCCAAGCCATCATTGCTTCCACCAAAATAAACGTAAGTCGGGTCTGCTACCGCACACGCCGATTGCGTAAGCGTATTTTTCGCAAAACCGTCATTATTTCCCCCAAAATAAACGTAAGTCGGGTCTGGCACGGCACACGCCGATTGCGTAAGCGTATTTTTCGCAAAACCGTCATTACTTCCCCC
The DNA here is from genome assembly GCF_900112255.1 of Flexibacter flexilis DSM 6793. Classification (NCBI taxonomy): domain Bacteria; kingdom Pseudomonadati; phylum Bacteroidota; class Cytophagia; order Cytophagales; family Flexibacteraceae; genus Flexibacter; species Flexibacter flexilis. The sequence continues at coordinate 66,777 of NZ_FOLE01000003.1, read as the reverse complement.
AAAATAAACGTAAGTCGGGTCTGCTACCGCACACGCCGATTGCGTAAGCGTATTTTTCGCAAAACCGTCATTACTTCCCCCAAAATAAACATAAGTCGGGTCTGCTACCGCACACGCCGATTGCGTAAGGATAGCATAAGCCAACCCATCATTATTGCCGCCAGTATATTGCGCGTGAACTACGTTAGCCGACAACAGAGAAAATATGATAAGTGATATTTTCTTCATAATTTCTTAGAAACTTCTTACGCCTCTACCTCCTACACGACTATCTCTATTCGCGTTGCTGTTGTCTGTCATCCATATTCTTATACTTACTTGCATTTGGTTGGCTGCATTTGACCAATCTCCGCCACGAGCAATGCCGCCGCCAGTTCCTCCGCCAGAAGTAGGCCAGTTGGCTGTATTGGCGGCTCCAGTGTTAGCAAGTGTACCGTCGCCATTGGCATTGGTAAATGCAGAGTAATTGTAGTTGTAACCACCGATACATTGTTCCTCTACATTTCCACATAACTCCATTACACCATAAAAAGAAGCACCTGCTTGCACGCGAGTGGTAGCAGAAGTGGCGGCATAGCCACAACGCAAAGGGCCTCCCGTTACGCTACCATAGCAACTCAGGCCAGTACCTGAATTAGAAGCTACTTCAGAAGAAGTTCCGGAATTGGTAATACCTGTTACTTGTGTGGCAGTGGTTGTACCCCAGCAATATTCGTTGGGTGTAACTACTGATGCAGGGCCTCTGCCCACTTTTTCGAACTCAAATTCGGTCATGGGTCTGAGTGCTGCCCAATCCAAATAGGCTATCATATCTGCCCACGAAAGGTAATTACAAGCAACGTTTTGGCCATCGTTCGTTTCGTTAAAAACATTGTTATTATTCAAATCACAAGAAAAAACCGCAGGTGTATTGTTGGCAGACACGCCACTGGTACTAATCTCAATGCGGTTGCGAGAACTTCCGTATAACGCCGTTGTACCTACCGCAGAGGCAGGAGAGACGGCCTGACGAGCATTTTGTTGTACGAAAGTAAGTGTATTCAGAAACGAGGCGTATTGTTCTTGGCTGATTTCGTATTTCATGCAATAAAAATTATTCCAACCAAGCGGAAAAGCCGCAGGAAGATTGGCCGTAGAACCGTAGCTACTTGATTGATATACAGAAGCAGCCCCAAGTCCTGCCGACTGTACGGCCGAAGTAATTTGAAGTGTTCTAAAGTTGTAGCTGGTGCTGGTGTTATCGCCGATGTAAAAATCGCCTTGCGGAATATTTACCATTTCGATACCAAATACTTGGAAGTTGTCCGAAACGTTCGCGGCTGTTTGCAAAGCAAGTGTAACCGTCGCAGTGCTAATGTTGCCGTTGGCTACAGACGAACGTCTAACGAACACGCCCATTCCGTCGGTTACGGCATCGACTTGCAACTCTGTACCTGTTACCGCATGGCTCGCCGAACTCGTACTTACAGGGGCATGCACCCACAAGTTATCCGTACAAGATTGTCGTTTCACAAAAACCCAAACTGCGTCCCAGTTCTGAGGCCCGATGTTGGTGTTCCAGCTATTGTCCCAAGCTATCGTAAATTGCAGATTACTACCTGATACGGCTGGCGTACCAATTACTAAATTGTTGGCTTTAGTGGTTGTAAATAATCCTAAAAGGAAGATTAGCGCGAAAAATTTCTGTTTCATGTTCTATTTAAACATTAATATGTAATGGAAAAACTAAAAATATATGTTTGAGAATTAATCAGCTCAATACCGACTTAGTATTGTGCTTTAACCATTGTCAAGTTTTTTTGAGCTTTACGGTTGGTCGAACAAGTGTAAAAGCCTACGCCCTTATTGCCTGTTATTTTACCATAAAAGTTTTCGCTTCGTTTTACGCCATCTACCATTTCTTCTATCGTAATAAACCAATTACCTTTTCCGTCCTCGCTCCACGTAAAATCGGTCAGGGTATTATCGGGTTTTAATACGTTGCCTGTTTTGCTGGTTGCGTTAAAAATAAAATTGTAGGGTGCATTAGACAAAGCAGGCACAGTAACGTCCCACGTTGTGCCTGCTAATGTTTGAGAAGTGTTTATCGTAGTCGTAGTCTGAGCTTTTGTGGTTTGCAAAGACAGCCAAAGGCCTAAGCTAATACCAATAACCCACCATTGTTTAATCAGTTGCTTCATCCTCGTTTCAGATTTTAAGAAATAAATCCTGCATGATACACACAGGATTTAAAGCAAATGTTCTTGAAAACTTTATTACTTATTAATGACACTACAAACCTATGCAGCAGAAGCCACTATTAAAAATTGGTGGGACGAATCGCTCGAATTCTGGGACGAAATGCAAAAAGTGTGCTTAAATGTAAAAATTCAGTCGCTTTAAGACCTCTTCTCGAAACCCTCTACTCAACGGAATTTCATCTGAACCGATGGTCAGAAAATCAGAGCCAACCTTGTCTATAAAATTCGTATTGACAAGGTAAGACCGATGTGTCTGGATAAAATGAGACATTGGCAATGCCTTCTGAAAATCCGAAAGCGTTGAGCGAATAACTTGGCGATTGTCGGCCAACCGCAACTCCAAATAATTCTTGTAGGCCTGTACGTATCGGATTTCTTTGATACAAACCTTCGTATAAGTTTGGTTTTCTTTTACAAAAATGGTGTCTGGCGCGTCGTTGTTCAGGGTCTTGTCTTGCTTCTGGTTGTTGTAATTACTCAAGGCAATTTCCAGTGTCGTAAAAATATCGGCTTTGGTGAAAGGCTTTACCAAATAGCCGTAAGGGTGCGTACGTGAAGCGGCTTTCACCGTCGGCGCGTCGCTAAAAGCCGTCAGGAACACAAACGGAATATGGTATTTTTCTTGAATTTGTTCCGCCAGCCAAATCCCATCTTTATCGCCTTTAATATTGATGTCCAGCATAGCAAAATCCGTTTGCCCTTGCTCCAATACTTCGAGGGCTTCGGCGGCACTCATGGCATCGCCCGAAATTTCGTAGCCGCTTTCTTCCAGATAATCACGCAGCAAATCCAACGTTACAAACTCATCTTCTACTATTAGTATTCGGATATTTTTACGCATAAAAAATATAAAAAGTGCTTGTTAGTTAATTAGATCGTATATGAAAGACATTATTACTTCAAACAGTAAATAGTAAATATCGTCCCCGATTCGCTACTCGTAAAAGTTAGTTTGCCGCCCAACTGGCGCACCAAACCGCGTACCAAATTCATGCCCAACGAACGTGTTTTCTGTATGTCAAAATCCGCAGGCAATCCAACCCCATCGTCGGCCACACTAAACGTAATTTCATTGATTTGCTGGCTAAATTGGATTTTCATTTCGCCTTCCATTCGATCTGCGAAGGCGTATTTGTAGCAATTGGTAATCAATTCATTCAAGATCAGCCCCAAAGGAATCGCCGTATCAATATCCACGACGGTTTCATCTATTTCCAAAACGACACGAATGTTCTGGTATTCGCTTTTTTGCGATTTCTCTATGTTTTTGACCAATGTTTTCAAGTACGACTTCATTTCGATGGTGGCCAAATTCTCCGACTGATACAAGTTTTGATGAACCAACGCAATCGAAAACACGCGGTCTTGGCCTTCACGCATCAGTCGTTTGGTCGTTTCATCTTTGGCTACGCGGGCTTGCTTGTCAAAAAGCCCCGAGATAATTTGCAAGTTATTTTTTACGCGATGATGAATCTCTTTCAATAGCGTTTCTTTTTCTACCAACGACTTTTCTAGCATCGTTTTTTGTTCCGAAATCGTCTTGTTATCTTTTCTGATGCGTAAGTAAAACACCAAACCAAAAATAGTCAACACAACCAAACCCGCAATTACCACATTACGCAATTGCTGTTGTACGCGGCTATCCTCTTCCACCGACCTGATTTGCTCTTGGTAGCGGCTGGCTTTCACGCGCATTTCCGTTTGCCAAAGTGTCCGTTTGTCGTTGCGGCTTTTGAGGCTATCTTCCATTTGCGAAGCCAATTTCATGTAACGGTACGCATTCGTATAATCTTTTTTCGCTTCGTAATAACTCGTATAATTTTGATAAAATCGTAGCGGTTTGAAATAATTAATATCCTCCGAAAAATTGATGTGTTGCTTCAAAAATTCTACTTTTTTGAGCAATGGCTCTACCTCACGCAACTTCCCCAACTTCAATTTTATTTTTATCAAAACTTGCAACGCATCAAACGCCGCGATTACTTTATCTTGGTCATTTACATCTTCTTGGGCTTGATAGCGTTTATAACCTTGATCGGCATACGTTTCGCCTTCCGCAAAATTGCCCAACGCAAACTCATATTGCGCAAGATCCAGCAGGGCCAACCCCTGCCAAAAAATCGGATACCAGTTTTTGGGGTCTTGTACTGAGCTAAATTTATTGGTAAGATTCAACGCATAGATTTTTTTGGCATAGATAATGGCATTGGGGTAGTCTTTTTTGTCGGCATAAATAGACTCTATCAAATTTAGGATAAGCGTCTGGAAATGAGTACCTTTTTTGGCTACTTTTTCGGCCAACAGCAGCGTTTCCAAGGCCTTTTCATTGTCGCCCAACTGATAAAAATTGCGCCCAATTTCATGCAACACCACAAACAGATTATAGTCTCGAAAGGCTTCCACTCCCAAGAATTTTATTTGTTCAAAACCATTCAGATATTCCGAATAAGCCTGTTGTTCTGTCAGTTCTCCACCCCCAAAAAGTCGCAAGGTCTTGTAAAATTGTGCGATGACAAGCTCGGCTTTCAAATCATTTTCTTGGGCAAATCGAAGCATCACTTCTATTTCCTGATTGAATATCTCTGACTTCTGGAAATAATCAAGGTGTCGTACGCACTGATAATGCCAAAAAATTTCGGCTTTGGGGTCATTTTTGGCCTGAATATCTTTTAATATCAGTTGATAAGTAGGCCAATCTATCCGCAACATATTCGAGTCGGCCATAAAATCAATACGTTGTTGCGTGCCACTAAGTTGCCCAAATTCTTCGATAGTCAATTGCGGTTGAGCCAACACCACTACACTCCACAACAAGAAGCTTATTATTAAAATCTTTTTCATCGGAAAATCTCGCACTTATGTCATTCTATGCACTCAGAAAAACCGCCCCCATAAGTCTATAACTCAAAGTGTTTATGAATTTTTGGCTGTTTTTCTATCAAATTTATTAAAAATAGCGTACCTGCGGCAGCAACTAGCGCATAGCTTTTCCAAATCAATCAGGTGAAAGAGCAATAACGCGGCATACCACTAACATATCACATTGCCACGCTAAACCTATGCCTACACCATGCAGTTTATTTTTTATTTGATTGAGGAATAGGGGCTGTTGTATTTACCTTTTCCCTAATAATTTTGTATTACGCACGAATAACTTTTACTTTCACACGGTTAATTTTTTAGTATAAACGAGTAATTTTGTATTATACACGAGTAACTTTTATTTTTACACGGTTAATTTTTTAGTATAAACGAATAATTTTGTATTACGCACGAATAACTTTTACTTTCACACGAGTAAATGTAGCAAATAGGCTTCCATTCCCAGCGATTTCAAAACATAAAAGCCTCTGTATGTCAAACACACAGAGGCTTTTATTTAAAACTTAAATGTTACTATAAGTTCATCAATGATTCACGACGGCGCATTTTGCCCGCAGGAATACCGAACATCATTTTGAAACGACGGCAGAAGTAAGCAGTATCTTTGTAGCCTACTTCACGACCGATGTCGCGAATGCTTTTCTTCGTAGTGCGCAACAACGATACGGCAGCTTCCATACGTTGGTACTCGATGTAGTCTTGTGGGTTGATGCTCGTAAGCATTTTGAAATACTGACCTACATAATCTTCCGATACTTGCGCTACGCTCGCCAACACTTTGTTTGAAAGATCGCCACCCAAATTTTCTTTGATGTAAGCGAAAATGTTGATAAGACGTGGATCTTTGAAGTACGTGCTGTTGGTTGCCAACTGCTCCACAAACAAACGTTTTTGTAAAATAAAACGTAACACTTCAATAGCAATACGTTCTGTATTATTTTTGATAATACGGTCGCGGCCTGGCTCGCTGCTAATGTTTTCTTTCACGATTTCAGTAATGTGCGAAGTCAAAGTAGAATGCGCAGGAATTACGAAAGCAGGAATGTCCAAAGACGAAAAGAAATTTACAGAATCAAAAACTTTGGCCTCGAAAGTAACATAAGTATAATTATCGCCATCAATTTTATCTGGCGTAACTACTTTGTTCATTTCATAGAAACCCGCGTTGTTTTCCATGAACTCCTCATAATTGATAGAAGGAGCTTTTTCGCCATACGTGAACGACACTTGGCGGTTGGCAGGGATAAACAAAATGTCACCCGAACCTACGCGCTCTTGCGTACTGTCAATCACGATTTCGCCTCTGTGAATAAGGATAATAGTGTTTTCTACGTCGTAGTAGTTTTCCAATTTGAAGGGTTTCAACACCTTGATGTTGCGTGCTTTAATAAAGCGTACCCCTAACGATTCGATAATTTTATTGTAGTCTTCCATAGTAATAATAGTGCGAAAACAACTGTGTTAAGTTTTAGTAAATTAAATAAAAGCGGAGTATAAAGGTCTGATTGAACAAAAAACAGGGATGATACAGAGCCAAATTGTATGTTTTCCTGATTTTGGACAAAACTAATGACTCGCCTTGTACTTTCCAAGTGGTTTGAAAAAAAATGATGTACTATAATTCTTATTTTTTTGAACTTTTAGCAGCGTGCGTGCAATACATAGCTAATAAAAAACAACATCAAAAAACCCCCTTACTCGGCCAAATGACCAAATAAGGGGGCGAAATAGTCGAATTACACGACTAAAATATCACACAACATAAAATTACTTCAAAACTTCACGAGAAATTACAATCTTTTGTATTTCTGAAGTTCCTTCGTAAATCTGTGTAATTTTTGCATCACGCATCAGACGTTCTACGTGATATTCCTTCACAAATCCGTAACCTCCGTGCACTTGTACGGCCTCTACCGTTACTTCCATCGCCACTTGCGAAGCAAATAATTTAGCCATTGCACCAGCTTTAGCATAATCTTGGTGCGCATCTTTTAGAGAAGCTGCTTGCAAGCAAAGCAAACGAGCCGCCTCAATTTTGGTAGCCATGTCCGCTAATTTGAACTGAATACCTTGATGTTGCGAAATTGGTTTGCCAAATGCTTTACGCTCTTTAGAATATTTTACGGCCAACTCATAAGCACCCGAAGCGATACCCAAGGCTTGCGCCGCAATACCGATACGGCCACCGTTTAGTACGTTCATGGCAAAAGTAAAACCAAAACCATCTTCTCCGATGCGGTTTTCTTTTGGCACTTTCACGTCCGTAAACATCAAAGAATGCGTATCAGAACCACGAATCCCAAGTTTGTTTTCTTTCTTACCTACCACAAAACCTGGTGTACCTTTTTCTACGATAATGGCATTAATGCCTTTGTGGCCTTTTTCTACGTGTGTTTGAGCAATTACCAAATACACAGAAGCCGTTCCGCCGTTCGTAATCCAGTTTTTAGTACCATTGATAAGGTAGTGGTCGCCTTTGTCTTCGGCAGTAGTGCGTTGCGAAGTTGCATCCGAACCTGCTTCTGGCTCAGACAAACAGAACGCACCAATAATTTCGCCTTTGGCCAATGGTGTTAAATATTTTTTCTTTTGCTCTTCAGTGCCGTATTTTTCCAAACCCCAGCAAACCAATGAGTTGTTCACTGACATTACCACCGAAGCCGACGCATCAACTTTAGAAAGTTCTTCCATAGCCAACACATAAGAAACCGTATCCATGCCGCCACCGCCATACGCTGGAGAGGTCATCATGCCCAAAAAGCCCAATTCACCCATTTTCTTCACTTGTTCAGCAGGGAAAATTTGGTCTTCGTCGCGGTCGATTACGCCAGGAAGTAATTCTGTTTGTGCAAATTCACGAGCAGCAGCTTGCACCGCGGCTTGTTCTTCTGTTAATTGAAAGTTCATGTGTTTTTAAGATTTTTTTGCTCAATATGATTTTGCCTTGCAGACTTGCACAGCAGGTACGCAAACGGTTTCAAAGGTAAAATTTTATACTTTTAAAAGAAATATCCTTGCCTTTTTTTACTAAAAACTTTTTTAATGCACTGTATTATAGCATATTAGCACTGTTTTGTATTATAACATATTTGTAACTTTAGTGGCCAGTTTGTAACTTTTTCTGGAAACGTTCCACAAATACAGGGATAAACATTTGGTGCGAAGAATAGTAAATATTCGTGTTGCCTCTGTCAGTGTCTTCCCAGAAAGTTGGAGTCGATTTTTGTAGGCGTTTGCCTGTGGCCACGATGCCCGCCAAAAGTTTTTCTTTCCCCAAAATCGCTTCGTCTTCCAGCAAATCTTTGATAATCAAATCCACAAAAGCCAAATGCTCCACACTCAAATAAAACAAAGCCAACGCCACTTGCAACACCCGCACACCATCACTTACACCGCGCACTTCGCCCGTGTCGCTTAGGTCGGGTGGCGAGTCGAGTTGCAAGAAAAAGTCCAGTACTTCTTTTTGTAGTTTCTCCTCGGCTTGCTTGTAATGCAACGTAATCAGAATGTCTTTGAGCGCGAGCGCGAACACGTCAACCAAAAAATTAAAAGATGGTTCTTTTTGCGCATGGCGGTGAATTTCCGAGCCATAAATTTTGAGATAATTACAGCTTCTGCGAATATGCGCCGTTTTACCAGCCTGCACCATTTCATTAATGAGGCTACTGTAATGAAACACTGTGTTATAAATATTGCGTAGTTCGCCGTTGCGCAAACCGTGCTTGATGCCAAACCGCAACAACGTATTGAATCGGACAATAATAGCATCTAACAGTGCATCATCTTTTTGGCGAATAGCTTCCGCGCCACATTCCGAAATCTCGGCGGCGCACAACGAAGCCAAATCAAAATCGCCGTTTTCTATCAATTTGATGTAGGCATTACCAAGCAAACGAAAGGCTTTTTGCTCGTAAAAAATGCGAGTATGCTGAATCTCTTCAAACTGCCCAACCATTGTTTTGAAAGAAATATCGTTGCGAATGCGCTCACTCAACGCAAAAAAAGCGGGGTTTATCTGTGCTTTTTTGATCACATAATAGCGCACCGTTTGGCCGATTTTGTGAATAATATCGCCCTTCGGTTCTTTAAATTCCACGTATTCAAGCAAGTCGTCGAGCTGGTTCAAAGACTCAAACATTCGGTACTGATAGCTGGCAATCAAATGTTTATCGCTAAAATTATCGTAATGCTTTTGTTTTGATAAATAATTGATTCTCTTTACATTATCGTTCTGAATCTTGGCAATTACGTTGCTGGTTTTGGTATATTTCAGGATATACAAAATATACGGAATAGCCATCAAAAAAGACAGCGGCAGCATAATGTACGTGTTCAGAAACACACTACTGACGCGCAAATGCGGCATCGTACTGGCCATTACTTGTATGGCGTAACTGTGCAGCGTACCAATCACTAAAAACCACACATAAAACAAACTGATTTGGTCGCTAATATATAGGTCGATGAGTTTGGGCGTGCTTTGCGAGGCAATGGAAATAACGATGATAAGCGTACCCAAAATCAGACTCAAAGCCCCAAGCCAAACTTCCGCCTCAAACAAATCTTGCGGAATGCTGGTGGCTTGCTCCCGCTCAATCATGTGCTCAAAAAGTGGAATATCTAAAATAGAGGCACTTACATAGTGTAAGCTTATATCAGCAAGAAGTACGGCTAATAATACGATTAAAAAGGTGATAATCAGTTGGTATCTATCGTACAAACGAGATAAAAAAATCCTATCAAATAGGGGGTTTTGCATGGGAAAGATTGATAGTTCAGTGATAAGTAGCTGGAATCCAATGACGGGCGTTAGGTAAAATTCTTAAAATTTGACAAATATCTTACATTATACTCAAAAATAAAAACAACATAACATAAGCCATATGTATAGTTTTTTATTTTATCAAATCGTTGCGTTGCGATAAATATTTTTAAATAATACAATTTTACGGAATAAAATTTCACGCAATATACAATTTGCGTAATTTATATTTTATGCAACGCAAACGAGTGAGAAAAAATAATCTAACATTCAGGTTTATTTTTTATATTTTTAATAACAAATAAACGATTAAACCCACTAAATTTGCATTGTCAATCAAAAAAAGATATTGACAACAAAAACGCTTTATCATTTTATTATTAGCAACATATTCAAGTATTTTTTAATAAAATATTAATCAATAAAAAGATTAAGTATTCAAATATTAAAAATATATTTACAATCATTTTGCAATTTTATCAAAAGCAATGCGTTTTTATTAAAATGTATCATCAAAAATCATAAATACGTTAAATCACATGAAAAACTCTCTTGTAAAATCAGCATTTTGGGTTGCGGCTTTCGTAGTTAGCTCCGCGACTGCCCAAGCCCAAGCGTTGGCTTATACTGCTCCAGTTTCTGAGCCTGCCGCCGACGAAACTCCAAAAACAACCGCAACCAGCCTTGTGGCCAACATCGCTACATCGCACGCACAACACCGCCTCAATACCCTGCAACTCACTTGTCTGAACAAGGCAGACAAAGGCGTAAAAATTTCTATCGCCGATGCGCACGGTAGCGTAGTGTTTTCTGAGCGTTTGAGTGGTTTGCATTCGTTCCGCCGTACTTACGACGTTTCGGAATTGGCTTCTGGTCAATACCGTTTGGTTGTGGACAATGGCGTTGAGCGCACCGAAAAAAGTATAGTTTTCTAATTTGGTTATATAGTTTAACAGTTATTAATTTGGAAAGTAAAAAGGCTCCTGTTGTTAGCAGAAGCCTTTTTTTATTACTACCATTCAAAATCAATCTATTTCCATGGTCTGTGTCTTCACAGACCACAATACAACAAACCACTAAAAACCAATCTATTATCTATTCATAAGCAATTTAAAAAACGCCGCAGAAGCGCGTTTCTCGTACATTTCTTTGAGCGAAACAATCATGGCGTGGCGCGTCATGTCTGCGCCGTCTATCCGAACGCCCGAAAGCGTGCTATCGTCCGCAATGGTGGCTTGCGTCAAAATCGTATTCCAGTCACCACTTCTGACCAGTTCGAGCAGCGTCGGAATATCATTGATTACCACCGAAATATTGGGTTGCAAATGGCTTTGCCGAAAAGCCTTTAACACAAAATGCGTGGTGCTGTAACCTTGCTCAGGCAAAGCCAAGGGCAAGGCGGCCACTTCGTCCAGTGTAATGTGCGTGCGCTTGGCCAACTCGGAGTTGGGCGAAGTAACCAACACCAATTGCGATGAGTACAACTCCTGATATTTCAGGTGTTTAGCGTCCGTATCTTCGCTGAAACTCAACACAAAATCCAACTCAAATTTATTGAGCTTTTCCAGCAGTTCCGCCGATGTTGCAAACACCACATTCACTTTTACTTGCGGATATTTTCGGACAAAAGCCACCAACGCAGGCGTAAACGTAGAGCGCAAACCATAAGTTACACCGATTTGCAGGCTTCCGCCGAGCATTTCGTTCAAATCTTTGAGTGCCAAATAGCCGTCTTTCGCTTTTTGGAGGCTATGAAATGCGTATTCGGCAAACACCTCCCCCGCTTCCGTGAGAGCTACTTTTTTGCCTACCCTATCGAAAAGTGGCAAACCCAGTTCGTCTTCTAACTGCCTGATTTGCTGAGATAATGTACTTTGGCTAATGTACAAACTGTTGGCCGCTTCCGTAAAATTGAGCAGCTCTTTGGCTTTGAGAAAATAACGAAGTTGTCGGAGTTCCATATTTTATCAATCGGTTTTACCGATGGTTTTTATCGAAAAAAAGCGTTTTACAAATTTAACAAAGATGCCGACATTTGTTTAAAAAAAAGACAGTGTTTAGTTTATTAAAAAATATAAGTGTTAAACAACTGGCAGAAAGTTTGACACTGGGGTTTGCTCAAGTAATGTTATGGGGAGGCTCATTTTTTCTGCTTTCGATTCTGGGCGAACCGATGATGCACGAAACGGGTTGGTCGCACGAATACATTTATGGGGCTTTGTCGGTGGCTATTTTGATTTCTGGACTGATTTCGCCATTTGTTGGGCAAAAAATCAATTTCACGAACAAAAATTATATTCTGCTGTTCGCTGGCCTTGTGATGGCCGCAGGTATCGCAACCCTCGCTTTTTCGTATAACCAATGGGTTTTTATGTTGGGCTGGGTAATCATTGGCGTAGCGATGGGAATGGGCTTGTACGATGCGCTTTTTGCTTCTTTAGGCAAAAAATATGGCGCAAATGCCAAGCAGTTTATTGTACAAATTACCTTGATTTCGGGGTTTACGACAACGCTTGTTTGGCCTACTCTCTCGTTTTTGCTGACGCGCTTCGGATGGCGCGACGCTTGCCTGATGTATGCCGCAGCACTGGCCGTCCTGATTCTGCCGATTCATTATTTTACGCTATTTCATTCAGAAAATAAAAGCACTCAAAAACCGCAACTTAATTCAGAAACGCAACAACCAACAACAGCCGCCTTTCTTCACTCGTCCAATGTGTATTATTTGTTACTGATAAATTTTAAGATTGGTTCTGTCCTGATGACGGGGGTTTACATTTACCTCATCGACATCCTGACCAACAATCATTTGTCTGTAAATGAGGCCATTGCCGTCGGGGCGATGCTCGGTCCAAGTCAAGTAGGTGTTCGGGCTTTGGATATGTTCCTTGCTCCCAAAACACCCATCCGAACCGCCATTATAGCGGCTTTCGCGATTCTGATTGGCCTTACGATACTGCACCTCAACCCTTCGGTTGCGGTAATCGGTGTTGTAATGTTCGGGTTAGGCAACGGAATGCGTTCGATTTTGCGTGGCACTTTGCCACTTTGGATTTACGGCCAAGAAAGTTACGCCCTCGTTATTGGCAAGCTGGCCAGACTACCACTTATTGCGCAAGCACTCACGCCATTTTTTGGCGGACTGATTATCCTACATTTCAACACGAATGTGTTTTTGGATATTCTCTGCGGCTTGGCATTGCTCAACACCTTACCTGTAATTATTTTATACAAAATACTTGAAACCAATAGTCAAACCCAACAAACCGTAGAATCTTATGAAAATAATACCACTAAAAGAGGGGAATTACTCTGTAAATAAACAGAAGGAATTCAGACTGTTACATACTGTGGCAGACCCTACAGGCGAATTGAAAATGGCCGTACAACCATTTTTGGTCATTACGGATAAAGACTACATTTTGTTGGATACGGGTTTGGCGGGGCAAGTCAATGGCAAGCCGCTCATACACGAATGTTTGAGCCAAGCGGGTGTAGCACCCGAACAAATTACCAAAGTATTGATTTCGCATTTGCACAAAGACCACATCGAAGGCATCGGCGAGTTTGACGGAAAAACGCTAAAACCTCATTTCCCAAACGCAAAAGTGTATTTGCAACAACGTGAATACGAATTTGCTTTGGAGCAAACAAATAATTTGTCGTATAACACGGCACTGATTGCCCAAATCCCGACGCTAAAAGTGGCGTGGCTCAACGCTGACAAAGGTCAAATCGGCGACGATATTTTCTTTGAAGTAACTGGCGGACACAGTCTTTTTCATCAGGTATTTTGGATAAAAAATCAAACGCAAGTGGCCTTTTATGGCGCGGACAATTTGCCACAACAATATTATCTCAAACATCAGGTAGCCTACAAAAGCAACACCGACGGCAAACGCGCTTTAGAGCTGCGCCAAAGATGGCAAAAGTCAGGTTCTACCGAACACTGGACAATTCTTTTGTACCACGACATGGAACAACCGCTTATTCATTTGGGCGCGTAATTATAATTTTTGCTTTTATCAGATAAAACAATAAAAAGGCTTCTGTTGGTTAGCAGAAGCCTTTTTTTATGCAAAATTATTCTTGTTCCAATTGTCTGCGGTAAAGCCGAACCGTATTTTCCAGTCCCAAATACAGCGCGTCGCAAATGAGTGCGTGCCCAATCGACACTTCGTCCAGATGCGGAACATTGCGCTGAAAATAGGCCAAATTATGCAAATCAAGGTCGTGGCCAGCGTTGATGCCCAAGCCTAACGAGTGGCCAAGTGCCGCACAACTCGCATACGGCGCAACGGCTTCGGCAGGATTATGCAAAAAACCTTGTGCGTAAGGCTCTGTGTAAAGTTCTACGCGGTCTGTGCCTGTGCGCACCGCCGCTTCAATCATTTCTTCTTCCGCATTCACAAAAATAGACGTGCGCACGCCATAACTTTTCAGTTCGGCAATGATGTCGGCCAATTGCTGTTGGTGCGCTATCGTGTCCCAACCCGTGTTGGACGTAATCGCGTCGGGCGGGTCTGGCACGAGTGTCGCTTGTGCAGGGCGCACCTGCTTAATCAAGGCCATATAACGCGCATCGGGATAACCTTCGATGTTAAATTCGGTACGCACCACTTCGGCCAACGCCAACACATCCGCGTAACGGATATGACGCTCATCAGGGCGCGGATGAACCGTAATACCTTGTGCACCAAAACGTTCACAATCTTTGGCGACTTGTATTAGGTCTGGGTTATTACCACCACGCGCGTTGCGCAACGTAGCGATTTTGTTAATATTTACGCTTAATCGGGTCATGGGCTTAGTGCAGCATAAAGGCAAAGCCTATTAGTTGGTTTTGTATTTAAAATAAAAAAGTGCGCCGCGCAGTTCGACTGTGTCAGCGGCGCACAGAGAGATTGTATTGAGTAATCTCAAAAAAAGACTTTTAATAACGTCCCGAAAGACTCGGAGTCCAGTGGAAATCTTGGCGGTCAAGAGCCATCGTCATACAACGAGGACCACCCAAGCCGCGCGAAAGTTCCGACGACGGGATTTGTAACACTTCTACACCCGCTTCGCGTAAAGCTCTGTTCGTGTATTTGTTACGGTTATAAGAAATTACGCGACGAGGCCCGATAGCAAACACGTTTGCACCATCAAACCACTGTTCGCGCGAGGCGTATTCAGGGTTTCCGTTGCCTGTCTCGATGATTTCCAAATAATCAATTTCGTTACGAAGCGTTGAGAGCAACGACTCTTTCAAAACTTCCGTCGAAAGAATCACATTGCCGTTTTCGTCCACGCCTTCTTTGCGGTGTACGCGCGTTTCCAACACGTTTTGCAAAGCGTCTGGGTAAGTTACCACCAAGTTTTCATCAATAATAGTAAAAACAGTATCCAAGTGCATGAAGTTGCGCTTTTTAGGCAATAACACTTCGTACACGCGCTCCACTTTACCATTTTTTAGCACTTGTTTGGCCACTTCCATAATCGCTTCCGAGTCGGTGCGCTCTGAGTTGCCGATGGCTAATGCCTTGTCCGTCAGTACAATAATATCGCCACCTTCAATACACGGAAAAGTTCCGTCTGGTCTTTGCTGCGTATGTTCGTTTGGATAAATGATTTTAGCATTTTCCTTGAAAAGTGGGTGATTTTCGTAAATCATGCGCAAAGCCAACGTTTCGCGGCGGCGTGCTGGGTGTTTCATTTGACACGAAATCACGCCGTTTTGGATAACAGCTGCCGCATCGCGCATGAAATAAAAATTCGGATTCGGAGAGATAACAAACTCATTATCAGACATTTCATCCAACGAACGATGATTCATGCGGCGTTTTAGTTCGCGTACTTTTACGCCAGCCAATAGCGCATTGGCACATTCTGCCGTAGAAAAACGAACGATAATATCTTCGGCTAAGTGTTGGAGTTTTGCATCAGAAAGCGCGATTTTGAAGGCGTTGAGCAAAAGCGCATCGTCTATCAAAACCTCAATCAATAATTCATGCAAACGATACACCGTCGCGCCTGTCGCGCCTTTGATGAGGCTGCGGAACTCGTCGTGTTCGCGTTGCATAATTTCCAGATATGGCATATCCTCAAACAAAAACTCATGCACATTATAAGGCGTTAGGCGGTCGATTTCCCTACCTGGGCGGTGCATTAGCACGGCTTTGAGTGTTCCAAACTCTGAATTTAATCTTAAGTTCATAAAATATAATTTATGTTGGCTAATATGGTATTATTATGGTGTATTGCTAATAGTTTTCTCCAAATACATCAGATTGGCGGCAAGTTGGCAAAATATTCCCAAATCTTGCCAATCAGTATTGTTTTTATTGATAAACAACTTGTTGGCTTTAGCCTGCCCAGTTGTCGCGGTCGAGGCTGCGGTATTGAATGGCTTCGGCCAAGTGTTCTATTTTGATTTCGGGACTGGCGGCAAGGTCGGCAATCGTGCGCGAAACCTTCAAAATGCGGTCGTAGGCGCGCGCCGAAAGCCCCAAACGTTCCATGGCGGTTTTGAGCAAAGTTTTTCCTGCCGTCGAAATTTCACAAACGTCTTTCACCATTTGCGAAGGCATCATGGCGTTGCAATGAATTTCTTTAAAATCCTTGAACCTTTCTATCTGAATTTCACGGGCTTTAATGACGCGTTCGCGAATTTGCTCGCTGCTTTCTGTGCGCTTGTTGGCCGTCATGGCATCAAAATTCACGGGCGTAACTTCCACGTGCAAATCTATGCGGTCGAGCAACGGGCCACTTACTTTACTCAAATATCTTTGCACGGTTTGCGGCGAACAAACGCATTCTTTTTCGGGGTGATTGTAATATCCACACGGGCACGGATTCATGCTGGCAATAAGCATAAAATTTGTCGGGAAATCCACTGAAAGCCTTGCACGCGAAATAGTTACGTGTCGGTCTTCGAGCGGTTGGCGCATTACTTCCAGCACCGTGCGTTTAAATTCGGGCAACTCGTCCAGAAACAAAACGCCATTGTGCGCCAACGAAATTTCACCAGGTTGGGGCACTGCTCCACCGCCCACCAAAGCCACATCGCTAATGGTATGGTGCGGCGCACGAAACGGACGCGTCGAGATAAGCGAAGCCATTTTGCCCAACTTGCCCGCCACCGAATGAATTTTGGTGGTTTCTAAGGCTTCTTGCAGCGTGAGCGGCGGCAAAATAGACGGCAAACGCTTGGCCAACATGGTTTTACCTGCTCCAGGCGGGCCAATCATAATGACGTTGTGGCCACCTGCGGCGGCAATTTCCAGCGCACGTTTAATATTTTCTTGGCCTTGTACGTGCGCAAAATCTGCTTCGTAGGCGTTGAGGGTACTAAAAAATATGTCTCTGGTGTCGCGAACTAACGGCTCAACAAGATTTCGGCCTTCAAAAAATTCGATGGCTTCGGTCATGGTTTCCACGCCGATAACGTCCAAATTGTTCACGATGGCAGCTTCTTCGGCATTGGCCGCAGGCAACACAATACCTTTAAAACCTTGTTTGCGGGCTTCGATGGCAATCGGCAACGCGCCTTTGATGGGGCGCAACGTGCCATCCAGAGCCAATTCGCCCATGATAATGTATTGTTCAAGAGGCAGTTTGGGAAGCAGTTGTTCGGAAGCGGCCAGCACGCCCAGCGCGATGGGCAAATCGTAGGCCGAACCTTCTTTGCGTATGTCGGCGGGAGCTAAATTCACGACTGTTTTTTGGCGCGGCATCATAAAACCCGCGTGTTTGATGGCCGATTCCACACGCTGTTCGCTTTCTTTGACGGCACTGTCGGGCAGCCCCACCATAAAAAATTTAGTTCCTTGCCCCACGTTTACCTCAATGGTAATGGTGTAGGCATTTACGCCAAAAACGGCACTTCCAAATGTTTTGGCCAGCATAATGTCTTGTGTTAAGAATTTTAAGAGTGATATTTCCTAAATTTGCAAGGTAGAAAAAACTTTCTGTTGGAAGCAAATTTATAGATGATTTTGGGGAAATGGCATTGAGTCTATATTTTTCATTAAGAAAATTATTACTTAAACACAAAACGACTCTATATTTTTGGCTTTTTTCAGGCCGTTTTCAAAAAATAACTTTAACTTTCGGGCTTAATTCTGCCAAATTTGCAGCAAAACTATCAAACTCATGAATAAAAATAGCAAAACCTTATTAGTGTTCTTGGCTGGCGTTGCGGCTGGCGCGGCATTGGGTGTTCTTTATGCCCCAGACGAAGGAAAGAATACACGCCAAAAATTGAGTTTCCAACTCGACAAATACCGCGAAAAATTATTAGAGCTTCTCAAAAATTTGCGCACGCAAGAAGAGTTGCCAGTAAATGCGGCAAAGTCTGAGAGTCAGCGTGTTATTTCGGATACGAAAATTCAAGCCGAAAAACTTTTGAATGACGTGGAGTCTTTGATAGACCAAATCAAAGTGAAAAAATAATTTCGGTAATTGACTTTATTGTTTACTCTCAATCACCTCATAAATTCTCAATAACACAATGAAAAGAACTATTTATCGCTATTGGGCAATAGCTCTTTTGGTCGCGGCGGGCAGCTTTACGGCTTGCCAAAGCGAAAAAAAACAAGATGATGTTTCGGCTAAAGAGTTGATTACCAACCCAAACACAGCCAACAACGAATCTGGAACAATTGATGTGGACGCGCCAGCACTCACTTTCGATGAGTTGGAATACGACTTTGGCAAAGTAACAGATGGCGAGGTGGTCATACATCGTTTTCGTTTCAAAAACACGGGCAAAGCTCCGTTGGTAATCCAAAACGCGCAGGCTTCATGTGGCTGTACCGTTCCGCAATGGCCTTCTGAGCCTATCGCGCCAAACGATACGGCTTCTATTTACGTGGAGTTTAACAGTGCCAACCGCATCGGCCAACAAGACAAACACGTAACCATTACGGCCAACACCAACCCGAATACGACGATGTTGCGTTTGAAAGGCGAAGTACTTCCGATTTTGGAAAAAGGCCCAATCAAAGAATAATCCTTTTGGTTTATAAAACTGATTTATAACAACTTACAGGCGCGATGATGATAAACGCCGTTCTGTTTTTTTCATCAAAAAATTATTTATCAACAATATATGAATCTGCAATTTATTTTAGCGCAAGCCCAACAAGGCGGCAGTTTGGTACAAACGCTTATCCTGTTCGGTCTGATGGGTATCGTGTTTTATTTTTTCATGTTCCGCCCGCAACAGAAAAAATCGAAAGAACAAAAAGACTTTTTGGCAAGTTTGCAAAAAGGAGCTGACGTTGTAACGATTGGCGGTTTGCACGGCAAAGTGGCCAGCGTAGAAGAAACTTCCGTGACGATAGAAGTGGACAAAGGCGTGAAACTCAAATTTGAGAAATCGGCTATTTCGGTAGAATCTTCTAAACGCACTAAAGTCTAATTGCTTGTGAATTACGCTGTTATCATAGCAAGACGAATTTTTAAAGCCTTTTTTCTCAAAAAAAGAGACGAATGGAAAGTGGCAGTCATTTGTGTAATAGTGGCTGCCACTATTTGGTTTTTGCAGGCCATGAACCGCAAATTTACGACGCGCCTACGCCAACCAATCCAAATTTCTTATGACTCTACTAAAATGAAACCACTCAGCTCATTGCCTCGTTACGTGGAAATAAACGCAACGGGTGTGGGTTGGAATTTGCTCCGAAGAAATTTAAGAGTGGCTGATTTACAGCCTATTGCCGTGCGTGTGGCTACGCCCAACGCGCATTATTTGCTTGGCACGCAGCTTTTGCCGCTCATCGCCGAGCAGGTGCAAGACGTAAAAACCGATTTTGTGATTACCGATACGTTGCGTTTGGCTTTTGAGCCCATCATTACACGCGCAATTCCTGTGGTGTTGGACACGGCGCATCTACGCATTGATTCTTGTTTTAATATCCGAAAAATACAGCTTTCGCCAGCCAAAGTAGAAGTAACTGGCGGACGCAGTGCCGTTAATTCGTTGCCTTCGCAAATTATCGTAACGATGGCCGACTCGGTTCGGGAGGAAGATTTTATCCAAAATTTGCCTATCAATTGCCCCGACGATTTGGGCGTAACCATTTACCCAACCCAAGTGAAGGTCGAGATTATTTTGAAAAAGCCTTAATCAAAAACTTCATATATTTTTTTTTGTAAAAATGTCAGAATCAATCATTTACCCGTTCCGTTTGGGATTGCTCGGCGGCGGCCAATTGGGGCGTATGCTGCTGCCCGAAGCCTCCAAACTCGCCATAGACGTACACATACTCGACCCCGACGCCAACGCACCTTGTCGGCCATTTTGTAGCCAATTCGTGCAAGGTTCGATTACAGATTTTGACACGGTTTATCAGTTTGGCAAAGACAAAAATCTCATCACCGTCGAGATTGAAAACGTAAACGTGGAAGCTCTCGCGCAGTTGCAAGCCGAAGGCGTGGCTGTTTATCCGCAGCCGCAAGTACTGGCACTGATTCAGGACAAGAGATTACAGAAACAATTTTATCAGGAAAATAACATTCCAACTGCGCCGTTCGTACTCACCGACACGCAACAGGATTTGCACGCGCACACGCATTTGTTGCCAGCCGTGCATAAACTCGGCAAAGCAGGCTACGACGGTAGAGGCGTGCAAAAACTCCAACACGCCGACGAGCTACACAAAGGCTTTGACAGCCCGTCAGTGCTGGAACAACTCATTGATTTTGAGCAAGAAATATCGGTTATCGTGGCACGAAATACACGCGGCGAAATCGCATTGTTTCCGCCCGTAGCGCAGGTGTTAGACCCTGTGTATAACTTGGTGGATTACTTGATTGCGCCCGCCGAGCTGCCCGAAACCATTGCCGCCGAAGCCAATCGCATCGCTACCGAAATCATCACGCGGCTGGACATGGTCGGGATTTTGGCCGTAGAACTTTTTGTAACCAAAGACGGAAAAGTGCTTGTCAATGAAGTTGCGCCACGCCCACACAACAGCGGCCATCACACCATTGAGGCCAACGTAACTTCACAATTTGAACAGCATTTACGCGCTATTTTAGGTTTGCCGTTGGGCGCAACCGACACGCTGCAAGCGGCGGCCATGCTCAACATTTTGGGCGAAGCTGGCCACAGTGGGAATGTGGCGTACAAAGGTTTGGATAAAGTGTTGGGAATGAAAGGTGTGTATGTGCATTTGTACGGAAAAGCCACCACCAAACCGCAACGCAAAATGGGGCATATCACCGTAACGGCCACCGCCGAAAGCCCTAATCCGCAAGAAGATTTACAACAAAAAATACAAACACTCAAAGGCCTGTTACGCGTGGAAGCCGCAAATCTTTAAACCTTGTGGGTGATAATACGGAACAGATTGTATAAAATAGATGTTGGGGTAGTACAATTGCCTTTTCATTTTTAATACTCAAAATTTCATGAAAAAATATGCAATCGCCCTTTTGGGCTTACTCTTTTTACTACAAACAACTTACGCACAGTTAGTTACGCCAAGCAAATGGACGTTTGAACTTTCAGAAAAACACCCAAGCGTTGGCCAAGAAATTGACCTTATTTTTAGGGTAAAAATTGACCAAAATTGGTATTTGTATTCCTCGGACTTTGACCCGAATTTGGGGCCAATCGTGGCATCTTTTACCTACACCGACAACGGCACGTTTCAGCCTATCGGCAAAGTGAAACCCGTTGGTGCAAAGAAAAAGCACGACGAAATTTGGGGTGGCGAAGT
Organism: Flexibacter flexilis DSM 6793; assembly: GCF_900112255.1. Lineage (NCBI taxonomy): Bacteria > Pseudomonadati > Bacteroidota > Cytophagia > Cytophagales > Flexibacteraceae > Flexibacter > Flexibacter flexilis. The sequence goes on along the minus strand of NZ_FOLE01000003.1, from coordinate 45,184 downwards.
GCGTTATTTCACCAAATCCGCAGAGTTTCGCCAACGCATCAAAATCCTGAAAACCAAAGCCACCATTGCGGGCAGTTACGATGGGCAAGTTTGTAGCGACAAAGACGGCCAATGCGTACCTGTGAGCGGGCCTTTCAGTTTGGAGGTAGAAGCCACCGAATCCAAAGTCAGCACCGCCAAAACGCCAGCCGTTGCCCCTAAAAAAGAAGCGGTTGCAACCGAAAAAATTACGCCTGCACCAAGCGCGACCACCGTCCCCGACGACATCGCCGCAGACACGGACAAGGTAGCCAAAGACAGCGTTACGGCAAAAGTAGCCTCACCAAAAACAGATTCGGTGAGCACAGCTGCCGCGCCAGAAGCCAGCGCAAAAACACCTACAACACCCACACAAACAGACGCTTATGCGGATTATTCGTTGTGGCGTTTCATGTTAGAAGCCTTCTTGTTTGGGCTGTTCGGGTTGCTTACGCCTTGCGTGTTTCCACTTATCCCGATGACGGTGAGTTTCTTCACCAAACGAGCAGGCACACGCGCACAAGGCATTCAAAAGGCTTTGTTTTATGGATTTTCGATTGTGTTTATTTATACTGTAGTCGGTACGTTGGTGGCACGCCTCAACGGCCCCGAATTTGCTAACTTTTTGAGTACACACTGGATTCCGAACCTATTGTTTTTCGTCATTTTCATTGTGTTTGGCATTTCGTTTTTGGGTGCTTTCGAAATTACGTTGCCCAGCAGTTTGGTAAACAAAGCCGACGCACAAGCCGACAAAGGCGGCTATTACGGCGTATTTTTCATGGCCTTAACGCTGGCGTTGGTGTCGTTTTCTTGTACGGGGCCGATTGTGGGTTCTATCCTGATTCAGTCGTTTGGCGGCGCGATTCTCAAACCGATTGCGGGCATGTTTGCCTTTTCGATGGCCTTCGCCATTCCGTTTACGTTGTTTGCGATTTTCCCTTCTTGGCTCAATAATTTACCAAAATCGGGCGGCTGGCTCAATTCCGTAAAAGTAGTGTTAGGTTTGTTGGAATTGGCTTTGGCTCTCAAATTTTTGACTACCGCCGATCAAGCCTACCACTGGGATTTGTTGAGCCGCGAGGCATTTTTAGCGATTTGGGTGGTACTTTTCGCGATGATTGGTTTTTATCTATTGGGTAAAATTCAGCTTTCGCACGACTCGCCGATGCAATATGTTTCTGTGCCACGCCTGCTCATGTCGATTGCTTCTTTTGCCTTTACTGTGTATTTGATTTATGGGCTTTTGGGCAATCCGTTGCCATTGTTGGCGGGCTATTTGCCACCAGCCAAACACAAAGCAGTAGCCAGTACGGGCACGCAACCAGCCAGCCAGTTATGCGACACACCCAAATACACCGACATTCTGCATTTCCCGCACGGGCTGCAAGGTTATTTTGACTATGACCAAGCCATTGCTTGCGCCAAACAACAAAACAAACCGATTTTCATTGACTTTACGGGACACGGCTGCGCCAATTGCCGCAAAATGGAAGAAAATGTTTGGGCTGACCCCGAAGTGTTGAGCCGCTTACAAAACAACTACGTGATGTTGGCTTTGTACGTGGACGACAAAACAGAATTGCCAGAAAATCAGTGGATTACGTCCAAATACGATGGCGAAGTAAAAAAGACTATCGGCAAGAAAAATTTTGATTTTCAGCTTTCGCGCTTCAATGCCAACGCGCAACCGTTTTATGTGTTGCTTTCGCCCGACGGTGAGAAAATTATTGAACCGAAAGCCTACGATTTGGATGTGAACCGCTTCAAAGCCTTTTTGGATGAAGGCGTAGCCCAATTCAAAGCCAAAAAATAATTAGTTACTATAACCAATATCCTATTCCCAGTCTTTACAGTCGAAGGCTGGGAATTTTTATTTATCAAGCAACCTCTTTGTTTACCCAATTAACCCGTGTTAAATTAAAAGTTACTCGTTCTAACTTAAAAATTACTCGTGTAAACTTAAAAGTTATTCGTTCTAACTTAAGAATTACCCGTGCTAACTTAAAAGTTATTCATTTTAAATTAAAAACTACCCGTGCTAACTTAAAAGTTATTCGTTTTAAATTAAAAACTACCCGTGCTAACTTAAAAGTTATTCGTTCTAACTTAAGAATTACCCGTGTGAAATTAAAAGTTATTCGTTTTAAATTAAAAACAGGTTGGTTGTTTGCGGTTTTATCCAAAGAAAAAATCAATGGCCTAAGCCTTAAACATTTTCTTCCTATTCATTATGTATCCATATTCTCCCCTATTTTGCTTGATTTGAAAGAAAATAAAACCTTATTCAGCTTATGTACATTCCCAAATCTGACCGCATCAACGACACCGCCGAAACTGTCGCGTTTATGCAGCGTTTTCATTTTGCCACACTCGTTACAACACAAAATAGTGTGCCTGTGGCTACACATTTGCCCTTTGTGGTGCAAGAAAATGACGGCGAAGTAACGTTGATTTCGCATTTGGCCACCGCCAACGAACAAGTACAACAACTTGAAAATGAGCAAGTATTGGTCATTTTCAGTCAACCGCATGCCTACATTTCGCCTTCGCTTTACGAAAAAGAATTGAATGTGCCAACGTGGGATTATGTGGCCGTTCATGCCTACGGAACAGGCCAACTCATCCGCGAACCCGACCAAGTGCGGCAGCTACTGGAAACAACCATTTGTTGTTTTGAAGCCGAGTATTTTCAGCAATGGGAAAAGTTGCCCGAAAAATATAAAAGCGGCCTAATGCGCGACATGATTGGGTTGAAAATCAGGGTTACGGAGCTGCAAGGCAAAAAGAAATTGAGCCAAAACAAAACCCGAAGCGAACGCGAAAATATCATGCGCAGCCTGTCGGGAAGCCCCGACCCCAACACCCAACTGGTGGCTGAGTATATGCGAGGCATGCAAAAATAGTCGTTTGGCGGAGGAATGTTTAGGTTATTCCTCCTCAAAAATTGTGCATCTTAAGCTAATTTTTATTTTTGCATCGCCATTACCAAAGCCCTGAAACAATGACACTTACAGGCAAATTTATAAAAGAAAAATACCAATCCCTATAACCCATTATTGTAGTTATTTTCGATGCAAACTTTTTTCAACTCAAAAAGGCGACTAGCACTAGTGGCCTTACAGTGTTTTTCTTTTGTTGGTTTTGCCCAAAATCAACCCCACACAAACGACAGTATCAGTAAAAAAGACCTTGATGTTTATATTCAGAAACGAGTAGAGGAATTACTTGCCACGCGACAAAGCACGGAAAAAGCAGTAACCGAAAAAAAATGGTACGAAGTTATTGGGGTACGCGGGTACATTCAGACACGATACAATCGACTATTGGAAACCAATGATGCATTAGGTTGCGAACAATGCGACAAATCGTGGGGCAGAAATGGTGGTTTTTTTATCCGACGGGCGCGTATTGTATTTTCGGGGCAAATCTCGCCTACTGTTTTCTTTTCGCTACAGCCCGACTTTGCCTCTTCCGTTTTTTCGGACAAAGTCAATTTTTTGCAGCTCCGCGATGCTTACATGGATATTGGTCTGGAAAAAACGAATCAGTTTAGGGTGCGAATTGGTCAATCAAAAATTCCGTTTGGATTCGAGAATTTGCAATCGTCTCAAAATCGGCTACCACTCGACCGCAACGACGGGCTGAACAGTGCGGCTCTAAATGAAAGAGATTTAGGCGTATTTTTTTATTGGGCATCTACGAAGCAGCGCAAACTATTTTCCTTTTTGGCCAATGCTCGCCTAAAAGGCAGTGGCGATTATGGCGTTTTTGCGTTTGGTGTATATAATGGCCAAAATGGAAACATGCCCGAATTGAACGACAAACTTTACGCGGTTGCGCGGCTGACGTGGCCATTTAAGATAAAAGAACAAATCTTTGAAACATCGGTACAAGCCTATAGCGGTAAATACGTTATTCCGCAAGTAAGTACGGGAGTAAGCACTACAAATAATAATTCTTATCGAGACCAACGTCTTGCTGGCAGCTTCATTATGTATGCTCAACCATTTGGTTTTCAGGCAGAATACAGTATTGGCAATGGCCCTACTTTTGATAAAAACACCCTTTCTATTCGGAATAAGAAGCAATCTGGCGGTTATGTACAAACTATGTACCGCTTAGATTTTGGAAAACACATACTGTTTCCGTTTGCCCGCTATTCTTATTTTGATGGTGGTAAAAAATACGAATTGGATGCCCGCAGTTATCAGGTAAATGATATAGATATTGGGCTGGAATGGCAGCCTTACAAACAATTTGAATTGGTGGCCATGTACGCGATTTCCAAACGCCGTTATGAGGATTTTAGCAAGCAAAACAACCTTCAGCAAGGCCGTTTGCTTCGGCTACAAGCCCAACTCAATTTTTAATTCACTGCAAAAAAAGCCGCTGCAAAAGATAATTTGCAGCGGCTTTTTTTAAGATTTATGAAACGCTTAGAATATATACGCCAGTTGCAACATCAGGCGGTTGTTGGGTGTGATGTTGCCTTCGCCTAAATGTTTGTGTACGGGCAGTTGCCACAACACGCCAGCCGTCCAATCCTTATAAAAAACATCGGTAGCAAGGTTGGCAAACGTAACCGTTCCGCCAGTGTTATCTACTTTATAATGTTTGCTGTAATTGGCAAAACTGTGTTCGAACGACGTACCGACCGACGGCATCACTGTCCACATTTTTTGATTGATAAGCCCGAAAAACGACGCATTGACGGCGGTTTTGTCCCCGAAACGATATATGTTGCTGTTTTCTGTATTGCTTTTGTAAGAAATATCCGTCGTGAAGCCGACTTGTTTGTAACGCAACGTGTAAGAGGTAGTCAGCAAAAAATCCCAACTGCCTGTTCCTAACTGAAAGTTGGGGTTTATTTTTTCGTTGTTCGCATCGGTGTGGTTGTATTTGCCGAAAGGAGCTTTCACGCCACCACCCACAAACCAATTGTGTTGAAACAAACGGCCCACCGTGTCCACGCGCAAAAACGAGTTAAACAAATTGTATTGTACCATCGCCATCGCGTCGCCCAAGCCGTTGAGGTGTTTGGTTACGCCGTCGTCCACACGTTTATTCATCTGAAAAGGCAAAAAGGCCGTAACCTGCCAGCGCGTGCGGAAATAATAACGTCCCCAGACTTCGGCAGAGGCGAACTGCTCGGAACTCGACGACCTGAAATCGCCCATGTTTTCGTAGGAGTTGAACGACAAATGACGGTAACGAAGGCCAATAATATTTTTTTGGATTTGAGGCGTTACGCCCAAATAATAACCTCCAGAACCACAGCCACATATACTACAAGCCTGTGTTTTTTGTGCCGAAAAAAGCAACACCACAACCGTTAGAATACTATATATTTTGTTCATAGTCGATGCGTTTTAATTGATAAATTATTAAACCCTATTCCGAAAAACGTGTGTCTCGGAGCAGCGTTTGGTCGGTCAGTGCTTTCAGAAACGCAATAATGTCTTGTTGTTCTTGTGCGGAAAGCGCGATGCCATGACTTCCGTCGGCTTTAACCAGTTCGGGAGCTAAATTTAAAGTTGGTTGTACGCCAGTGGCATAATGTTCGAGTACCTCTTCGAGCGTATAAAAGCGGCCATCGTGCATATACGGCGCAGTAACTGCCACATTGCGCAAGGTCGGGACTTTGAAGCGGTATAAATCTTTGTCTAATAGCGTAATGCGATAACGGCCTGAATCAGGTTGCGCACGTAACCGAAGCCCATTGTTTTGATAGGAATAATTGGTAAAAAGTTCTCCGCTGTGGCACGAATTACATTTTTCTCTGACAAGATTTAAGCCTCTGATTTCTTGGGCATTGAGAGCCGTCGGGTTGCCTTGTTTGTATTGGTCGTAGCGCGAATTTGCCGAAACTATCATTAACATAAATTGCGACAAAGCCTTCATGGTTCGGGCGGTGGTTACTTCACTTGTGCCGAATGCCTCTTTATACAAAGCCTTGTAGCGCGTGCTATTTTGTAGCTTTTGTATGACGTTGGGCATTTTCTCGTCCATTTCCACCACATTGGTAATGGGGGCAATGGAAAACAAATCTAAATCGCTAACACCTCCGTCCCAAAAAAATTCGGGTTGCCAAGCCAAGTTAAAAACAGGTGGTGCATTACGCACGCCTAACTTATCATCAATACCATGACTTACATTGTGGCCACCATGCACAAAAGCTACTGCTTGTTGGTGGCAACTTCCGCAACTAATCGAGCCATCGCGGGAAAGAATGCCGTCGTAGAACAAAGCTTTTCCCAAATCAAACGTCGCCTGATTGATAGGGTTATTTTCAAATTTATAAACGGGAGTAGGAAAATGACTTGGCGCAGTAAAAACTAACGGTGGTTTTTCATTGCTTTTGTCGCAAGCCACCAAACCCAAGAATCCCAGTAGAGCCAATCCATATATTTTTTTCATGGCATTGTTTTTATTTATTTCTCAAAAATTGGTTAGGTCAAAGCTGACCTAACCAATTGAGAGCCTGTTATAAATCACAAAATTTAATCAAAAGAGCGCATTGGCTAATTAGTCGTTGTGGACATGCCCGAACACGAACATGTCTGTAGCGTAATTATTCGCTACGTTTTTCGATTCTTTAGCCACCATAATCATCGGTTTATTTTTGATAGAAACCGTCGTATCCGTTGCCTTAAATACTTTTAATGGATTTACAATTACGTGTACTTCTGGCGTGATGTCTTTACGCACTTTGGCCGAAGCGGTACCCATCGAAAGTTCTTTTATTTTAATGTTATTGATTTTGCGAACAGAACTTGTGTCGCCCGAATAACCGCCGTACAAACCGATATGACGCGCAAACGAGCCCATCGGCGTAGCCGTAGAAGTGCCTTCCAGTTTTACGAAAATGTAACCTGAATTCCAGCTCCAGTACATTGCCTTAGCATTGCTTGGGTCTAACACACCCGTGCGCTTGGAAATGTCGGCCACCGAACGCGCACTATCTACGCCAATAGTAAATGTAACTTTATTATAGTCGGCAGCAGGCACGTTTTTGAGTGTAATCGTCTCATTGTTAGGCGAATCAATCACAAAATAACTTGAGTCTTGCGGGTAAGTATAAACCGTTCCGTCGGTTTTGGTTAGCTTGAAGTTACTTACATAATATTGAAATTTCGAGACTTTCAACGCTTCGCCGTTGGCGTTGGTGTATGTTGTGTTAAAGTCAAGTTGCGCACCCTCTACTACGGCATCAAATTCAATGTCTAAGCTACCTTTTTCGCCTGTGGCAATGGTAGGTTCTGTTTCGTCTTTATCACAAGAAACAGCAAAAGAAAGTGTAGAAGCAATAAGCACTAAACGAATATATGAGGTAATTTTTTTCATTTTAAATTAAGAATTTATTTTTATTTTTTTAGAAAAATAAGAGGCCTTTATTTTCCGATTTTTTCAGAAAACACACAGTAATTTCATTCCATTTTTTGTAAAAAAATAGCGAAATTAAAAGCCAAGAAAATCAATTGTTTTTTAAGAAATAAATGCAATTCTAGCATGACCCAAACCGCACGCAAAGCCATTTTGGCCAAGACGCACAAAGGCACAGACGTGCCACAAGGCCACGCCAGAATTAGCAAGCAACAAACAGATTAGCGAAATGCGGGCGGACGAAATACGGCCTCAAGGCTGTATTCGGCATAAAATGCCCAATAGAAAACATTAAGAGAAGGCTTTGTACCCAAGAACAAATTCGAAGTACTAAACCACTGATTATCATTTATTTGATGATGTACAAAAACAGAAAATTCTTTAAGCGTTTCTTGCAATTGCTTGACGGCATTTTGCTCTTTGGCCAACTGTTTTTTGAGATAACATTTGCCCGCACAACCCATCAGCGGCTTGTCTTTGTTCTCGCAAAGATTCGCTTCTATGTACGCCTTGTTGATTTGATAAGCCACCATAATCCATACTTTACCCAGCGACTGCACGAGCATGAGCATAGCAAAGAATATGATTATTACTTTTTTCAAATCTTTATTTGGTTTTAATTTGCGCAAAACTACAACCAAAATTCGGTTTATTGCAAATTAAATTTGAGATAATTTTTTAATAAAAATAAAAAAGCATTGCAGCCAAAACTACAATGCTTTTTTATTGAAAAATTCAGTTTATATTTTAATTAGGCACTTGCGCTTGCTGGGCCTTCGCCACTACGCACATAACCCATGCTTTTGGCATATTCGTACAAGTTTTCTTTGAGCAAATTGCGGGCTCTGTGTAGGCGCGAACGAACCGTACCGATTGGAATATCCAAAATCTTGGCCATTTCCTCGTAAGTAAAACCTTCGAGGTCGCAGAGAATAATCGCGGTGCGAAAATCCACGTCCAAGCGATTCAGAGCGTTGGCCACTTCGTCACCGATGAGGTCTTGCACGGATTCGGTACGCAAATCATTGGTAATTTGCTCGTCGATGTCGTCGGAGTTATAAAACGATTCGACTTCCTGATAATCCACCTTTACGGGAGCTTTGCTCTTGCGGCGGTATTCGTTTATAAACGTATTTTTGAGGATACGATACAACCACGCCTTGGCGTTGGTGTCGGGCTGATACGAGTCATAGAAACGGTACGCCTTCAAAAAAGTGTCTTGCACCAAGTCGTTCGCGTCGTCTTCGTCGAGCGTGAGGCGAAACGCAAAATTGTACAGTGCGGCAGCGTATATCAACATTTCTTTTTCGAAACGTGTATCGCGTTGTTGTTTACTGTTATGTTCGGAAGTTACAGAAGGCGTGTTCATTGGTACAAAAGATTTTATGTTTTCATTTTTTTGATGTGGTCGAAGGATAAAGCAAAGTAAGTGCTTTTCCTGATGTTTCCAAGTGGTTAGCACATTCATTTGCCCGCCAATACGACACTGACAAAATAGCAGCCTCAAATACTTCTGTCATTGTGCGAGGCTTCGCGCACCTTATTAAGCATTTGTTTTACAGCATTTTATATAAAACGCATTTAACCCAAATAAATGTATGTACAATTATGCAAATACGTTGCCAAAGTTGCCCATGAGCACCCACATTTAATATAAGTTTAATATATTACCGTACAAAGATATAAAGCCTATCAGCCCTTAAATTAGCGTATTTGGATACTTTTTGAGTGCTTTGCAAATTCTCTACGCGCCGCGGCGTTGTAGGATATTTTTTTAACACAATGCACTATTTTTTTTATTATCAAAAACCCTATGAAACGTACATTATTAGCCGCCCTTGTCGGGCTGAGTAGCTTCGGCAGCTTTGCCCAACAGCCACACCATTACGATTTGGTAGTAGGCACTTATACCAACGCTTGCGCCAGCGAAGGCATTTATGTTTTTGATTTTGACACCCAAAACTTTGAAGCCAAACTCAAAAGCCATACCCAAAAAGTACAGAATCCGAGTTACCTAACCGTTTCTGCCGACAAAAAACGCATTTATGCCACCAACGAAAACGGCGCGGAAAGTTACGTGAGTGCTTTCAGTTTGGACAATACGCAAATCAAGTTCCTGAACAAAGTGGCCGCCGAAGGCGCAGACCCTTGCCACATCATCAACGACGAGAAAAACGTAATCGTAGCCAATTATACGGGCGGAAGCATCGCCGTATTTGAAAAAACCAAAACGGGCAAGCTCAAAACCGCCAAACAAATCGTGCGGCACAAAGGCAAAGGCCACAATCCCAAACGCCAAGAAAGCGCACACGTTCACATGGTGCATTTCAGCCAAGACCACCAATATTTGTTGGTAAATGATTTGGGACTGGATAAAATTTATGTGTATCGCTACAACCCCGACGGCGGAACACAAACGCTTACTTTTGCGCAAGCCTACGACCTGAAAGCAGGAAGCGGACCGCGCCATTTGGCCATGTCGCCCGACGGCAAAACGATTTATTTGCTTCAAGAACTGGACGGCAGTCTTTCGGTGCTGCATTTTGAAAATGGACAACTCTCTTTGGTGCAAGAAACCAATATGTTAGCCGCCGATTTTTCGGGTGAAATCAGTGCCGCCGACATTCATCTTTCCGCCGACGGACGCTATTTGTACGCCACAAATAGAGGTGCAGGCAACAGCATCGCCACGTTCAAAGTAAACCCCGCCAACGGCCAAATTACCAAAATCAATGAGCAAAAAACGGGCGGCAATTGGCCTCGTAATTTTACGTTTTCGCCCGACGAAAATTTGATTTTGGTAGCGCACCAATATTCCAACGACATTATAATTTTTAAGCGCGACAAAGAAACTGGCTTACTTGAGCCAACCAACAAAAAAATAGAACTCTGTTCGCCTGTGTGTTTGGTGTTTGTGGAACAATAAAATCAATTCGATAGATACGCACGGCCGTGCGTATCTATCGAATTGATTTATCTACTATTATAAAAAACGTTGTCTCTGGCCGATTAGCTCCAGAAGTTTCGTTCCATTAACCTGACTGGTTACATTATTCACTGTGGACATGACCGTGGTTATTGACAAATCATTTCTATCAATAAAATTAACAGGGTTATAATTCTCATCAAATACAGCTTTCCAAATCCAATTAACATCCACTGAATGTTCTATTGATTTTACCTCTTCAAAGTCATGAAGCATATTACCAAGGGCAAAACCCGCTGCAATAATTCTATTCTGATTATGATATAACAGAACTAAATCCCCTACCATAATTTTATCAATAGTATCTTTTCTGTCATAAAATGCTGATACTCTGTTTTGTCTAAGCATAAATTTAAATCCATTTGGATTTCCATTATCTGCATTACTATTAGTGTTTACAAGCCAAATTTTCATTCGTTAAAAGTTTTGTTATAAATAAATTTTAAGCAAATAAAATAATTTTATCTTTTATATACAACTTAATTGATACGTATAGCATTGCGTCTCTACTCCTCCCCTTTCAGAGCTGTTTTGTAGGCGGCCAACACTCGCGCTCTGGCCTGTTCGTGTACGACCATCGGGCGCGGATATTGGCCAATTTTATCAATTTCCGAAACCCAACGTCGAATGTAAACGCCTTGTGGGTCAAACTTTTGGGTTTGTAGGGCAGGATTAAAAATCCGAAAATACGGCACGGCATCGCAGCCGCTACTGGCCGCCCATTGCCAACCGCCATTGTTGGAAGCCAATTCAAAATCTATGAGTTTTTGGGCAAAATATGCCTCGCCCCATCGCCAATCTATGAGCAAATGTTTGACCAAAAAACTGGCCGTAATCATCCGAACACGATTGTGCATAAAACCCGTTTCGTTGAGTTGGCGCATTCCCGCATCTACTATCGGATAGCCCGTTTGTCCCGCACGCCAACGCGCAAATTCGGCCTCGTTGTTGCGCCAAACGATGCGGTCGTAAGCAGGCCGAAAAGCCTTGCCCACCACGTGCGGATAATGGAACAGAATCATCATGTAAAATTCTCGCCAAATCAATTCATTAAGCCATATTTCGCTGGTTTGCAGGGCTTTGTCTACCATTTCCCGAATACTTACCGTTCCGAAACGCAAATGTACGCTGAGGCGCGAAGTAGCTTCTTGCGCTGGAAAATCTCGTTTTTCGGCATAATTTTTCAATAAATCTTCAGACACTTGCGCGGGCGGCAAATCCGTAAAATTGGGCTTGAAATTCATTTCTTCCAAACGCAAAAGCGGCAAAGGTGCGCAGCGCAGCAAATGCCCAAAATACCGTTCGGTGGGATATGGTTTTAGGTAAAAATCAGAAAGTTTGTGTTTCCAAGCGCGGCTGTATGGCGTAAAAACCGAATAAGGCGTTTGGGCGGCTGTCAGTACCTCGCTTTTTTCAAAAATGACTTGGTCTTTGTAGGTTCTAAACGCCACGTTTTGGGTTTGCAACGCGTCGGCTACTTGGCCGTCTCGGCTGATGGCAGCAGGTTCGTAGTCGTGATTGGCAAATACCGCTTTGGCTTGATATTGTGTAACTAATTTTGGTAACAATTCCACAGGATTACCATAACGCACGTCCAAACTTGAGCCGAGTTGCTCCAAATCGTGTTTGAGTTGCTCAATGGCCTGATAAATAAAACTTACGCGGCGGTCGTCGCGGTCGGTAAGCGCGTCCAGAATGGTGGTATCAAAGATAAAAACGGAGATGACTGGCCGTTTTTCGCGTAACGCATAATATAAACCCGCGTTGTCGGTAAGGCGCAAGTCCCGACGAAACCAAAAAATAGTAGGCATTTTGAGTGTCTATTGTTCTAAGAAATTTTTTCTACAAAAGTCTTAACTCGAAAGACGACACAAGTGTTTTAGCAAAAAATAAAGGCTTACCGTTTTTGGTAAGCCTTCGTGCGTGTTATTTTTTCTTGTTGCGCCATTCCAGCGTAGAAAACAAATGTTGCATATCTTCAGAAATAAATTCAATGACAGGAGCTAAAGAATCATTTTGAGTAGCGGTGCGAAAATACAATGCGCCTCTTAAAAAATGATTGACACTGTCTGTTACATAAAATTGGTATTGGCTCGGCACTTGGCCACTCAACACAAATGAATAAGCCTTACTCCCGCTTTTAGTTTTTTCCACATATTCTTCAATCGAATAGGCCTTAATTTGGTGTTTAGAAACCAATTTGCGCGAATCTTCTATCAGCTCATAGAGCTTTTTAGTATTGTGATTCAATGGTTTATAAGTAATTTCCACATTTGCGTCAAACTGTGGATAACTAACATCTATCCAATACGGCTCGGCCAAACGCCCCGAATCCACGACTACTTTTGCGTGTTTAGAATATTCAAAACTGTAGGGATAATCCGCCAACGGAAATGCTTGGTATTCGTGCGCGGGCAAGTCTATGCGGTTGTAGCCTTTGGGCTTGGGCACGTATTCGCCACCGCCACAACTGGCCAACACCAACACACTCATTATCAATATATTTACAATATAAAAATGATTCTTTTTCATAATTTTTGTTCAGAATTTCAGCCCAAAACGAAGCCAAAAGTAACGCAATTTATTTCCAAAAACGAATAATCAGCACTTCGCCCAACAAGAAAACTAAAGCCAACATAACAGCATATTGCCAAAGCGGTTGGCCAATGTTTTTGGCGCGAAACTCGTCGGTAATATTTTGTTTATCAACCGTATCAAACACTTTTACGTTGCGATGCGCCGAAAACATTTCGCGTAATTGTTCGGAAGAATAATAGGCCATTCGCGACTCGGATTTTCCGTAATTCAAAGCGATGGTTTTAACTGTTTTATTATTGATTTTCAAGTCATAATAACCCGATTCCATTTCGGATTTTGGCAGTTCCAACAACAATTTTTTGTCGGCCACACGTTGCGACGGAATTACTTTTGTTTTGTCTTTTTCGAGTGTAAAAACTTGGTCGGCCAGCACCGTATCCACCGCCAATTCTATGCTTGGTTGCTGAAACGAAAAGGCTAGCGGTTCGGTATTGCGCAGGCTCAGAATCGCCATGCGATACATAACAGGCACGAAAAACGCGTGTTGGGCAAAATCCTGATTGGTTTTGTCCAGTGGCGCGGCGCACAAGTAAAATTTGCTTTGGCCATTTTTCCAAACACTCAAAAACGCATTGCCATTTTTGTATTTGAGTAAAGGCACACCCGAACCACTCCACGCCAACGAAGGTTTCACTTGCGGCATTCCTGTACTGGCTGCCGCCGACTCAAACACGCCTTCAAAAAACGGATTTCGGGCATCGGGCATTTGTAAGGCTTGACGCGCGGTATCGGTGGCTTGCTGCAAAAGTACCGAAGCTAATTTATTGGTAAACAAACTTTTATAACTTTCTGCATTGGCTTTTGCCGACGGAAACAACGCGATACTTTGACCACGACGAAGGCATTTTTGCAGCGCGTCGGCCAAGCCTGCATCTATGCTCGGCAACCCGTCCAGAATCACTAAATCAGCTTGCGCGAAAGCATCGTAACGAATGTTATTTTGGCTAAAATGCTGCGTATCGAACAGTTTGTTATTGGCAAAAACCGCTTTTATATAAGGTGTGGACTCGCCGAAAATGTGCATTACTTTCATGCGCGGCGCACCTTTCAGGACAAAATAATATTCATTATCGAAAGTAACAGGCAAATCGTTGAGGCTAATACGCGCTTTGTGGGCGGCTTCGCTGCTAATGGTAAACGAAAACTGCGTAGTGGCGGCGGCTTGCAGCTCTAAGTTAATGGCCGATGTACTTACCTGCACTTCGTCGATAAACAAGCGCAACGGCAAATTGCTGATGGCTTTATCTCCCGCATTAAACACCCTGACTTTGAGTTGGTTATTTTCGTTGGCGCGTACAAATGGCGTTTCCAACCAAACCGAATCTATGTAAACATTAGCGGTTTGGGGAGCTTGCACAGGCACTATATAATATTGTTTGGTAGAATCAAATTCGAGCTTGGACAAGTCGCCAGCGGTGCTGCGCTGAAAGTCTGAAAACCAAAAAATTTCCTTTGTTCCCGCTGAAGGCAAAGCCTCATAAGCACTGTTTTGGCGGTTGTTGATAGAGGCCAAATCGCGGTAATGATTAGACAATTTTATTTCGGCAATGCGTTCATGCATTTTGTCGGCATTGACAAAATACTGGCTTTTACCATCAAAATCGTTGGTCAGCAAATGGAATTGGGTATTTTGGGGATAAGCCGAAAGCAATGTTTCCCAACGCGCGGCAGCGGCATCGAGGGCTTGGCCTTGTTGCGTTTCGGATTGCATACTATACGAATTATCAATGTACGCAGAAACGGCCATGCGGCCTTGTGTGGCTACATTTGAGTTTTTGCTTGCCAAAAACGGTTGGGCAAAAGCCAGCACCACGCAAGCCACAAAAAGCAAACGCATGAGCAAAATAAGCCATTGGCGAAGCTGTCGGGCGGAGTTGGTGGCCTCTTTTACGCTCTTCAAAAAGCGAACGTTAGTGAACAGAACTTTTTTGGGGCGTTGAAAATTAAATAAATGAATAATAACAGGTATGGCCAAAGCCGCCAAAGCCCACAAAAACGAAGGATATAAAAAATTCATACAACCAAATTTGTATAATAAAACGAGCAAAACAGCCTTCATATTTGAAGGCATAATGCCCTAAAGCGTACGCGATTTAAACAAAAGTAGCTAAAAAATACGCAAAGGTGCAAAAAAACCATTTTTTTGTTTATATTTGTGTTTTAGGCTCAAGCACTTAGCTTCATACCCAATAAAGCAAAAATTCTATTAAAGAAGATGCTATATAATTTCTATTTTTTATAAAATGAAGTCTATTTATTTGACACCATAATTATTATTACATATTTCAGTACAAATCCTTATTATATTTTACAACTATCCTTTTTATTATCTATCTTATGAAAAAATCATTACCTCTTTGGCTGCTGCTGCTGTTCTGCGTCTGGACAACACAGCGTGCCACAGCACAAGTTCTCCCACAAATAAAAAACAAACCTGTAAACAACACTCCAACAGGTGCAGCTTCTAACCCATTAGTAGATTCTTTGGTCAAATCGCTGGTTGGGTCAGGTGTAGTTATCAGCAACGTAAAAACCAATATCGGAAACGGCGGAACTGGTACAAACTTCAACTCAACCTTTTTCGGAACATTCAAAGCCCCTGAAGGTGTCATAGGAAAGCCTGGCGCAGGAAATAGTATCACAAAAGGCACAGCTCTCACTAGTGGACTACTAAATGGAATAGTTGGAAACTCTAATGCACTCTTTAACTCCAGTACTTCAAATGGTCTTACGGGTAATGGCAATGCCAATGGTATGAATGCTAATACTTTACTCACTGGAATCTTGCCTTCTGGCTCGGCAGGCCTAAATGATGTGGTAGCGATACAATTTGATTTTGTACCACAGGCTGATACTGTTTCATTTAACTACGTATTTGGTTCGGAAGAGTATAATAACTTTGTAGGCAGTTTTAATGATGTTTTTGGTCTTTTCATCAAAGGACCTGGCATCGTAACACAAACAGGCTTACCTGCTAATACTCGTAATATCGCAACTATCCCTCAAACCAGTACTGCTACCAATACAGTTTCTATCTATAATGTACATGCAGGCTACGTACAACCGTCTGGAACCACAATCCAAGCGGTGAACCCAACTTATTACATAAACAATAATAGTGAAGAGCTAACCGCCATTGATGCTCCTGTGGATACCGTACGTTCTAACAGATTTCGTTATGATGGACTTACTGTAAAACTTACAGCCAAGGTAAAGGTTATTCCTTGCCAAACATATACCCTTACTTTTGCCATTGCCGACGTGGGAGACAATATCTACGATTCGGGGGTATTCATTGAAGCGGGTAGTTTGAGAAGCTACGGTGCCGTAGCCACAGCCTCTTCTTTCTATCCTCGTTTCAAAATGGGTATAGAAGGTTGTAACGAAGGAAAAATTACTTTTACACGTCCTCCAGGTTCTGAAGGTCAAGAAATTATAGCTCGTTACCAAGTAGCTGGTACAGCTATCAATGATGCCTTAGCAAATGGTGGCGATTATCTGGTTTCCATTGATGGCGGCACGCTACAACAGCTTCCAGACTCTATTATAATTGCTCCCACAGCCAATGAGGTAGTAGTAGGTGTACAAGTATTTTTGGATGGAATTGAAGACGATAATGAAACATTAGTGCTTCGTATGAAAGAGTTTTGTCCGCCGCACAACTTGCGCGGAGACTCGCTGGTAATGCCAATTCGTGAGCGATTTATCTATAACATTAAGCCTGATTCTGCAAAAGTTTGCCTCGGTACACCAACCTTTATCAACCAAACAAGTGCAGATACATTATATGCACAAACGTATCGTTGGCGCGAACTTAATGCAGTAGGCGACACAATTGTTTCCCCTACGCTAAGCTGCGATACTTGTAAAGCTCCATTAGCTAATCCAGCGATTAATACTCGATATGTTATTTTTGTTAATGACAGTACGAGTCAATGCTGGGCAACAGATACTGTATTAGTAAAAGTTTATACATTCCCTACAATAGATTTTCTACCAATGACTTGTGGTACTACAGACTCTTTGGAACAGTATCCACAGTATGGTAATGCATATTCTATTTGTCAAGCCACACCATTATGTGTTAACCCTCGCGCCCGAACAAGCAACGGAACGCTTACTTATCAATGGAGTTTCGATGCAACCAAAAACAGCCTTTATAACGGCAGCGTTACAACCGACTCTATCATTAGAGTTACACCAACAGCAAGCAGTTGGTTTAAAGTAACAGCAACAAACGAATTGGGTTGTGCTACTACCGATTCCATCTATATCAATGTGGTAGAGCCTCCAACTGTTTCATTTGTACCTGCGCGTGTTTCAATCTGCTTCGGCGACACAGTAGCTCTTCAACCAAAATTAGGCAACCTTGACGGTTTTGAAACTTATACATGGACTGCCAACAAAGTTGATGCAAATGTATTCAGCCCAACCTCTGACAGTACTTTTGCCCAACCAAAAACAAATACTGTCTATACACTTACCGTAAACAAAGGGCCTTGCGAAGTAAAGAAAACAATTACAGTAGATGTAGCAGATTCTTTAAGTACAGACTTTACATACTCTGTGCCTGTGGCTGGCGATACGGTTGCTCCTGTAGAAATTACTTTTGTAGGTGATTTAGCTCCTGCCAATGCTACTTACGAATGGCATATCCAATCGGTAAGCCCATTGCTTACACCAATTGACACAATGATTACAGGTTCGCTTAACTTTACGCACCTTATGACAACACCAGCAACTTATGCCGTAAAACTAAAAGCATTTGTTACTAAAAATCAGTTGGTTTGTTATGACTCAACGGTGAAAATAATCAACGTATTACCAGAAGATCCGTTCCCAGTAAACGTAATTACGCCAGATACAAAAGACGGCAAAAACGACGTACTGAAATTCAAAAACAAAAAAGGCGAATCGTTGATTTATGGCGGTACACTTAAAGTTTACAACCGTTGGGGTAACGAAGTTTATTCGAGCAGCAATTACCAAAACGATTGGGCAGCAAAAGATCTACCTGCGGGTACTTACTTCTACCATTTCCTTTCACCAAAACTAAAAATCGCGGTGAAAAGCTGGTTAGAGATTTTGCGATAACCTTTCTTTAAAATTGATTAAAAAAAGAAACCTTGTCAGATTTTTGGCAAGGTTTCTTTTTATTTTTGTGCATATTACCGACGACTACCAACATCACACCTCCGTTCTGGACGCCAAATACCAAGAACACATTGTATGTCAATTATTTTACGCTAAAAATTGAATATGATAACTTCCAAATACGACAAAGAAGTAGGTATTCGTTACCATATCTGCAACAGTTTGTTTCTGAATTTGCCGTTCAGAAATATCTCACGCACAGGCACTTTGCTGCCGCTGCTCCAACAAGAATGCGAAAAAGGTTTTGAGCAAGGACTTTCCGCCAAAGACATTGTGGAACGTTTTTTTGTGGACTTTGCCCCGCAAGCCAGCAACGAAGAGCGTTTCGCGATGCTGTTCCAGTTTATTCAGTATGTCGAACGCCAAATCGCGCTGTTCGATTCGATAGAAGATGCCGCTTTTGAGCAAATCAATGACTTGCGCGGCAAAGGCTCTATCTCTGCTCTTTTGTTGCGTAGCAAGCTGGAAAACAAAACCGAGTTGCTCAAAGCACGTCTGGAAAACTTCAGTTTGCGGCTTGTGCTCACGGCGCACCCGACCCAATTTTATCCAAGCCACGTGTTGCGCATTCTCAACGATTTGGAAAACGCCATTCGCGAAAATAATTTTCCTCAAATCAATTTGCTGCTACAACAACTGGGCAAAACGGGTTTTATTAACCAAGAAAAACCTTCGCCTTACGATGAGGCCGTAAGTTTGTGTTGGTTTTTGGAGCACGTTTTTTATAAAGCTATTCCCGAAATCATTGGTACTTTGGCTGGTGGCCTGAATATCAATTTGGTAGAATGGAAAAATCCGCGCCTCATTCGCATTGGTTTTTGGCCAGGTGGCGACCGCGACGGCAACCCATTCGTAACCAGCGAAACCACGCTCAAAGTGGCGCACAAGCTGCAAGAAACCATACTCAAATGCTACTATCGCGACATCAGGCAGCTTTCGCGCCGCCTCACGTTTCGGGGTGTGGAAGATATTATCGTGGGCATTGAGCAAAAAATCTATGATTTTGTTTTTGGGAAAAAACGCACTTTCCGCGATGCCAACGCGCTGATAGACGAACTTTTGGAAGCGCGTCAATTGCTTGTAAGCGAACACGATAGTCTGTTTTTGGAAGTGCTGGACATGTTTATTCTGAAAGTAAAACTTTTTGGATTTTCATTTGCCAGCCTCGACATACGCCAAGACAGTCGCAAGCACGATGCCGTTTGGAAAGCCATTTTCGACACGCTTCACGCCAAAGGCGAATTGATTTCGTGGGAACAATGGCAAGAACTGCCCGAATTGGAGCGCATCAAGGTTTTGTTAGAACTCAAAACCAACCTGATGGCCTTAGATTTGAAAGATGATTTTGCCACAGAAACACTCAAAAGCATTGAGGCCATCGGGCAAATTATCGTGAGCAATGGCGCAGACGGCGCGCACCGCTACATCATTAGCAACTGCCAAAGTGCTACGCACGTGATAGAAGTGTTTGTATTGGCGCGTTTACTCATCGGCAAAGATTCTGTACCCGTGGACGTTGTGCCGTTGTTTGAAACCATCGACGACTTGGCCAACGCACCCGCCATCATGCACACGCTGTATTCGATTCCGCAATACAGAGCGCATCTGCAAGACCGCAACGACCAACAGCACATTATGCTTGGCTTCTCGGACGGCACGAAAGACGGCGGTTATTTGCGTGCCAACTGGTCTATTTTTAGGGCAAAAGAAAACCTAACGGCTACCTCGCGCGAGCATGATGTTATTGCGCTGTTTTTCGACGGGCGCGGCGGCCCTCCTGCCAGAGGCGGCGGCAACACGCACAATTTTTATGCTTCACTGGGCGACACCATCGAAAACCAAGAAGTTCAAATCACGATTCAAGGCCAGACCATTAGTTCTAATTTCGGAAAAGTGGCTTCTTGCAAATACAATCTGGAACAATTGCTTTCGGCGGGGCTTGAAAATACCGTTTTTGATAAAGAAGAAAATCACCTGACCGAAGCGGACAAAAAACTGTTGGACGAGTTGGCCGAAGAAGGTTACAAGGCTTATTTGGCTTTAAAATCTGACCCGCAATTTGTGCCATACTTGGAACGCGCCACGCCGTTGGCCTTTTTTGGCGATACAAACATCGGTTCGCGCCCTGTGAAACGTAGCGGTAGCAGCCTCAAATTTGAGGATTTACGCGCCATTCCATTTGTGGGTTCGTGGGCAATGATGAAACAAAACATTCCAGGTTATTACGGTGTGGGTACTGCTTTGCAGGCATTCGACCAAAAAGCCAAAGGCGAGCAAATCAGGGATTTGTACCAACGTTCGTTGTTTTTCCGCACACTGCTGGGCAATAGCATGATGGCTTTGACCAAAAGTAATTTTTCGGCAACCAGTTATCTGGCCGAAGACCCCGACTTTGGGGCGATTTGGAAAAAGATGTACGAAGAATATGAACTTTCTATTGCCAAAACCTTAGAGGTTTCGGGTTTGCGCGGCACGATGGACAACAGCCCCAACACGCGCGATTCGGTGAATTTGCGGGAAAAAATCGTGTTGCCGTTGGTGGCGATTCAGCAGTTTGCCCTTACGCATTTGCGCCACGACGAAAGCAACCACGACGAGGAAGAAAAATACCGTAAGTTGGTGATTCGCTGTATGTTTGGCATCATCAACGCGGCGCGTAACTCGGCGTAAGGCATTTATTTTTCAACAAAAAAACTGTAGCATTGCCTAAATTCTGCCGCAAGCGAGTTTAGGCAATGTTTTTATTTTATAGAAGAAAATCCCCACACATGGGCAATTCATATTTTCAATTTAAAGCCTTCAGGATAGAACAAGGACAAACCGCCATGAAGGTTTGCACGGATTCTTGCGCGATGGGTGCGTACATTCAGCCCGAACAGGCAAAACGGATTTTGGATATTGGAACGGGTACGGGACTTTTGGCCTTGATGCTTGCCCAACGCACACCCGACACCACGCACATCGACGCACTCGAAATAGATACTCAAGCCGCCGCACAAGCCACCCAAAACATTGAGGCCAGCGCGTGGGCGGCGCGTATGCAAGTGCTCGAATGTGCTTTGCAAAATTTTGCGCCGCCGCACCGTTACGACCTGATTGTTTGCAATCCGCCGTTTTATGAAAACCATCTCAAACGCGGCACGCACGCCCAAAACTTGGCCATGCACAGCGAACAACTCAGCAACGCGGAATTGGCTTTTCATTGTCAGCGACTTTTGGCCGATAATGGCCGCGCCGTCATTCTGTTGCCGCCGTATCAGGCACAAATACAAGCCCAACAAATGCAGGCACACGGTTTATTTTTAGAAGAAAATTGTTTGCTGTTTGATAAAGAAGGCGGCAAAATCATTCGGCACATTAGCACTTATTCCCGCAAACAAAATACTGATTTTCAAACTAATACGCTAACTATTCGAGACAGTAACAACCAATACACACCCGAATTTGTAGCATTACTCCAACCTTATTATTTGCATTTATGAGCCAAGAACTTCCGCGCTACACGCGTGCGCAATTAGCCCTCCGAAACGGACAAGACCGCCCAGAAATTTGGTGTGCTTTTCAGGGAAAAATCTATGATGTGAGCCGCTCGCGACTCTGGCGCAATGGCAAACATTATGAACATTGGGCAGGGCAAGACCTCACCGAAGAGTTGGCCGACGCACCACACAACGCCAACGTGTTTGATAAGTTTGAAGTAATCGCGTTGCTGGCAAATTAAATACATAGAAACCAACCTAATAAGTTTTGAAAATCAATAAGGTTAAAATATCAGAAGTGAGGTAGTTTGAATAATTCCGTTACAAGACATAGAAGTTTCTGTACCAATACGAAAAAAGTGTAAATTCGCACGCCTTGTATTGGGCTTGTACTTACCTTTCTTCTACTACGACTGTTGTATTTTGCAAATTAGGGTTATTAGGCAGATACGTCGCCGATTCAGGCTTTCACACCCTCCTCGCCAGAGAAGGGAAATACGCCTTTATATTTTCCTAACAGATGTTTTGCGCCTATCGCTAACCACTTTCGGAGGCCCACAAGTACACATTGCGTTGTTTATCAGACATTTGGTAACCAAAAGACGTTATTTGTCCGAAGCGGAATTGTTAGAACTCTTTGCCTTGTGTCAGATTTTGCCTGGCCCGACTTCCACCCAAACGCTAACGGCTATTGCTTTTCGCATCGGAGGGCCTCGTTTGGCATTTATGGCCTTGATTATTTGGCTATTGCCTGCCGTAATCGTAATGACATTGGCCGCGATTCTGCTCAACTATGCCGAAGGGCTGGATTTGTCCGTGTCGTTTGTGCGATACATGCAGCCTGTGGCGGTAGCGTTGCTTTTGCATTCGGGTTATGCGGTCATGCTCAAAGTAGTACAAAGCCGAACGATGGCCGCCGTTATGATTATTTCGGCAGTGATTGCCTACGCGTATCCGTCGCCGTGGGTTACGCCGATTTTACTTATTTCGTCGGGCATATTTTCGGCCATTCGTTACAAAAATGAATTAGAACCGCAGCCGCGCGAACCCTTGCACATCGAATGGGCTAACTTTATTCTGTATGCCGTTATCTTGGTGGTGGCTATTCTTTTGGGGCATTACACAACTTTTAAGCCGATTCGGTTATTCGAAAACTTTTATAGAAATGGAAGCCTCATTTTTGGCGGCGGACAAGTGCTTGTGCCTGCCATGTACAATGAGTTTGTGGAATTTAAACACTATCTCACGTCCGAAGAGTTTTTGTCGGGGTACGCGCTTTCGCAAGTGTTGCCCGGCCCTGTCTTTTCGTTTTGTAGTTATATCGGTGCGCTGTCAATGCGTCCTGATGGCTTCTGGGCGCAACTGCTCGGCAGCCTAATGGGCACAATCGGAATATTTTTGCCTGGCACGTTGTTGATATTTTTTATCATTCGGTTCTGGGAGCAACTCAAAAAGTACAGAGTAGTCAAAGCATCGTTGCAGGGCGTAAACGCCACAGGTGCAGGCCTTGTGTTTGCGGCGGTTATCTTGCTTTTCAAACCGATTGGCGGCGACCCCGTCAATATTGGCATTGTGGTAACGGCGTTTGCAGTGCTGACATTTACCAAAATACAACCCTTTTGGCTCATTGTGGCGGCGGTGTTGCTGGGAATTATTTTCTAACAACAAATCATAAGGATAAGGCGTTTTTATCGTAAAATTGCCGCATTGAAAAAATCAGAAATCGTTTTTATCAAACAATATGAAATTTAAAATTTTGATATGGATTAGTGCGCTGTGCGTGTTTGCGTTGGCCAGTCGTAGTGCCGCCCAAACCACGCCCCCAAGCCCTAACAAAGAAGAGAAAAAGCCACTTGCCCCACCGCAAGGCGATGATGTAGATGAGGAAGACGTACTTATTTATCGTGATACGGTGGCCTCCGATAAGCGCGAACAACCCAAGCCCAAGAAAATCCCTAAAAGGGTTTATTATGGACTCAAAACGCGCAAAGGTTACACTCGCACAGAACGCAATAGCAAGGTTACATTGGAGCTTTTCTATACGCTTAAAGAGTTTCAAGCCCCGAACCCTTATGTCAAAGATATTTATTGGTTTAATAGCCAAAAACGCAAATTGATTATTGGCCCTATTCCTGAGAAAGAAAAACAATTTGCGCGTGTGCTGCATGGCCCTTATCAGAAATTAGTGGGCGGCGTGATGGTGGAAGAAGGCGTTTTTTATGTCGGGACGAAACACGCGCGTTGGTTGAAATACAACGGTACAGCCGAAAATATTCTGATAGACAAACAGAAATATTATAAGGGTTGGCCGCGAGAATCAGAGATTAGTTATTATGATGCTGACCGTAAGCAGTTTAAGGAAGTGATTCCGATGATAAACGGAAAACGTGAAGGAGATTATTTTTACTTTTTCCCGAGCGGTGCGGTATCTGTGCAAGGAAAGTTTGAGAATGACCACAAAGTTGGGATTTGGCGCGAGTATTTCGATAACAAAAAGAAGCTAAAGAAAGAAACACAATATCCCGCCACAGGCTTTGAAGCACAATTTGAACCGTATTTGCTAACGGAATTTGATGAAAAAGGCACGCTGGTTTATGACAAAGCCGCCGAAGACAAAAAGAAAAACAAATAACAAGAAAGGCCTCTAATCACGATTTCGTTAGAGGCCTTTTACTTATTTCATTTAAAACGTCCATTTGAGGCGCAGGGACACGCTACGCCCTACGTCGTAGGCGTAATATCTGAAACGATTGAGATAATCCCGATATAATTTGTTCAAGACATTGTCTGCCGACAGACTTACGCCCAATGTTTGTTTGCCAACCGCCCATTGTGTACTGGCACGCAAACCGTACAGCGTATAAGCCGCAGGCGCGGCGGCGTAATCTCCCGTTGCGGGAGTGCGCCATTGCTTATCCACGTAAGTAACATTGATGCCCAAGACGGTTTCTTGTGTGTGCAAAAGTTTGAGCGAAGGTAAATGATAAGAAATTTCGTGTTGGTAGCGGTCGGCAGGCGTGAATACCAAATAATCCGCAGCAGTCATATTATAGGCTCTTACTAAACTAATTTTAGAAGACAAATGCCAACGTTCGGTAAGGTGATATTCTGCCGAAAAATCCATTCCCCGAAACCAAACATTTGCTTGCTGATATTTGAAAAAAGGAAATGCGCCGCGTACCGTCAGAACAGTTTGCGGGGCTTGTGGTTGCAAGTAAATGTATTGATGAATATAATTGGCGTAAAAGCTGATTTCGGCCAATAATTTATCATGATTGATTTGGGTGGTGATGCTACTGTTCCAAGCTCTTTCGGGTTGCATATCGGCTTTTCCTTCTTCGTAAGAAGCCGTTCCGTGATGCACGCCTCTACTATATAACTCATTTACGGACGGCGCGCGCCACGTAGAAGCCGATTGTACACTAAACCTGAACACATCATTTAGCTGATAATTTAGGCCTGTGGCCGCCGCCCAACCACCAAAAAACAGGGAAGAATCCGCAGCATATTTGTTGTTGGTTACTTGCAGGCTTCGGGCATCAGCTCTTACGCCCAATTCGGCTTGTAGTCGGTCTTTTTCCCAGAGTGCTGTAAAAAAACCTCCCGCATTAATTCCGTCATAATCAGGAATTAGGAACAAACCTTTTGTATAATTGGATTGGTGTTGAGCTGTTAGGCCTGTGGCCAATGTCCAGCGGCCAATGGGTTCAAAATCAAAAGTTAAGTTAGTGTTTTGGGTGTTGAGATAAAAGGATAATTCGGGTTTGTTGTAAGAGGCTGGCACGCCGCGCGGCTTGTGCAAGTCGTATTCCAAACGGCTGTTGCTTTGGGCTGCTATTTGCCAAATTAATTTTCCTTTGCGGGGAAAAATCCAAAAGGCTTTGGCCTTCAATAAATGATGGTCGATTTGCTGGTATGGCCTATTTATTTTGTAAGAAAAAGAATAATCAAAGGTAGAATCTGGACGCGCCAAAGCATTTTCCAAGTCCGTGAGATTGCCGATATGCGAACCCGAAAAAATACCTAATTTGGTATGATAGTAACTGTAAAACACTTCCGTTCCGAAGTTTGTATTTGGTTTTTGCCAAGCTGCCGTAGCCGACAAAGCCGCTTCGGATAGTCCTGTATTGTCGAGATAATACTTGGGTGTTTGGACATTGCCGCCGCGCTTGATTGAACCCTGCACGCGCCACGCAAGCGACTGATATTGTGGCAATCGTCCTTCCAAACGCAAGGCGGTTGCTCCTACTCTACCGTTGGTAATGCCAACGGCGTTGGCCTCGCCCGTGATTGCAATAGGTTGTTGGGGCAATGGCGCAGGCTCTACCAGAATAACGCCGCCTGGCGCGTCTGCACCATACCGAACACTGCCCGCCCCCTTCACTACACTGATGCGAGAAGCCGCAAAAGCATCAATTTCGGGGGCATGTTCCGTTCCCCACTGTTGCCCTTCTTGGCGCACGCCGTTTTGTTCGATGGCCACCCTGTTTCCATACAAACCATGAATCACAGGTTTAAAAATAGAAGGCCCCGTTTGTAAGGCATTGACTCCCGTAACGGCCTTGAGCATTTGCCCCAACGAAAGCCCTCGTTGTTGGTCTAAGGTTTCTTTTTCAAGTACAGAAATATGGTCGGTTGGCGCGTTCTGATGAAGCGTTGAGGTGCTGACTTCTACGGCTTTGAGGCTGCGAATGTCGGGCTGCATAGCAATTTGCAACTCGTGCAGTGTATCGGGCAAAAAAGTAATTTGTTGGGAAAGATAACCGACAAAGCTAATTTCTAAAGTGTAGCGTTTGCTCAAACATAAATGTTGGATTTGGGCGTTCCCGTTGAGGTCGGAGACCGCTATATTCTTGTTATTGAGCGAGATAAACGCATTAGGCAAAAGCGTTTGGGATTGAGCCTCTTTAATCTTTAGCCTTAAGACCTGCTCACAGTTGGGCGTTTGTGCCTGCGATTTTATTACTACCAAAAGAATGAATCCAACAACAAATAAAATCTTGCGCATTAGCCAAATAAATAAAAATGTTTCTGATTGAAAGGAAATAACAACACCAAATGTAGGTGATTTTTGCAACACTATTGCAAAAACAAAAGTTTCCTAAGTCAATAGTTTTTGGAGAAAGAGAAATGTTTTGGGCTAAAAAATCGTTATTAGCACATCTTTCAACTAATTTTTTTAATGTATGAGAAAAATTACTTTGCTCTGGGGGCTGTTAGTGCTGTGGAGTGTGAGCAGCCGCGCCCAATCCGCGCAACTTGTTGATTTGGACGTGAATTTGTCTAATTATCAATACCCTTATCCCGTGGAGTTTCTGCGTATTTCGGCACAAAATCAGTCTTTGCAAATGGCTTACATGGACGTAAAGCCGAGTAAAGCCAACGGGAAAAGTGTGTTGCTGTTGCACGGAAAAAACTTTAACGGTGCGTATTGGGAAACGACGGCTAAGGCCTTGAGTGGGGCGGGTTATCGTGTGATTATTCCCGACCAAATCGGGTTTGGAAAGTCGAGCAAACCAGCTCATTTTCAATATACTTTCCAACAATTAGCCCTTAACACAAAAGCCATCTTGGACACGTTGGGCATTGAAAAAATAACGGTGTTGGGGCATTCGATGGGCGGCATGGTGGCCACTCGCTTTGCTTTGATGTTCCCGCAGACAACCGAAAAACTTGTGTTGGTGAATCCGATTGGCTTGGAAGATTGGAAGCTGAAAGTTCCGTACAAACCCGTAACGTGGTGGTACGAAAATGAACTAAAAAGTAGCTACGACAATATCCGTAAGTACCAGACCAGCAATTATTATGATGGAAAATGGAATGAAAACTACGACCGTTGGGCAAAATTGTTGGCAGGCTGGACGCTTAACAAAGATTATCCGCTAATCGCTTGGAATGCGGCTTTGACGTATGATATGATATTTACGCAACCTGTTTGTTATGAGTTTGGTCAAATCGCCTGTCCGACGCTGCTCATCATCGGCGACCGCGATAATACAGCACTGGGCAAACCGCTGGTTTCGGAGGAAGTGCGCAAGACGATGGGCAACTACCGCGAACTTGGCAAAACCACGCAAAAGCAAATTAAAAACTCGGAATTAGTGTTGCTGCCTAATGTCGGGCATTTGCCGCACATCGAAGCGTTTGAACTGTTTATCAAACCTTTAGAACAATTTTTAGGTAAAAAATAAATGACACAAAAAAGCCTCTGCACCGAATTGTTGTGCAGAGGCTTTTTTTATGATTAGCTGCCATTATTTGGCTGCGTTACGTTCTTCTTCCATAAGCATTTGCGCCAAACGCTCACAAGTATTGTTTACTTCGTGGTACATTTTTTCGTCGCCAGTAGCCGAAAGAATAGTTTCGCCCATTGCGCCAAGCGTCTGAATGAAAAACTTTTTCATTTCGCCCACCATCATATCTTTTGTCCACAAATCCACTCTCATAATGCCGTTGGCTTCCGAATCCCACACAGAAAGCGCGAAGGCTTTAGTAGAATTAGGTACGTCGGCGGGTGCGTCTGTGGCTTCCCACGTAATTTTTTCAGGAATATTTTGCTCGTCGAGCGATACGTGAATCGTAATGTCTGAAGTACGCATATTATTGATTTTGAAGTATTTATTGATTGATATTATTTTTTGCCTGTGCTACCATAGCCACCCGCACCGCGTTGCGTGTCCGAAAGAGACTCGGCAGTTTCCCACTCAATGGTTTCGTGGCGTGCCACAATCATTTGGGCAATACGTTCGCCGTTTTCCACTACAAATTCTGTGTCCGAAAGATTCACTAATAGCACTTTTATTTCGCCGCGATAGTCGGCATCTATCGTGCCTGGGCTGTTGAGTACGGTTACGCCATGCTTGAAAGCCAAACCACTACGCGGACGGATTTGCGCCTCGTAGCCTTCGGGCAATTCGATAAACAAACCCGTTGGGATAAGTGTACGTTGCAGCGGAGCTAAGGTAACAGGCTCGGAAAGTTGGGCGCGAAGGTCAAGCCCCGCCGACAAGGGCGTTTGGTAGGCTGGCAACTCGTGCGCTGACTGATTGATTACTTTTATTTTTAACATATTCATTTGCAAATAATTATAGCAATGGCACAAGTTTTTCCAAACTCATACCGCGCGAACCTTTCAGCAACACATACGCATTCTGCACGGGATACACCGTAAAAAAAGATTCGAGGCTTTGGCGGGTTGGGAAATAAACGGCTTGCGGCAAAACGGCTTGCGCAGATTTCATGGCCTCGCCGCACAGACACACCATGTCAAAAGAATGTTGGCCGATGAGTTGGCCTAAGGCGCGGTGTTCGGATTCGCTGTCGTTGCCAAGCTCAAACATATCGCCCAATACCAAGACTTTTTGGCCGTTCACGCGCATTTGCGCAAAATTTTCTACGGACACTTTCATCGAACTTGGATTGGCGTTGTACGCGTCCAGAATCACGGTATTGTGCGCCGTGCGCAAAAGTTGCGAACGATTGTTGGAAGGCACATATTCGGCCACAGCAGCGTGCGCGGCCTCATCTGGCACACCAAAATATTTACCAATACAAAGCGCAGTAGCAATGTTATTGAAGTTATAAGCTCCAATCATTTGCGTTTGGATAATGTCGCCGTTGGCGGCTTGCACCTGCAAAAACATATCGGCGTTATGCAGTTTGCAAGTGTAATAATCTTTTTCGGCTGGATAGCTCACGTACTCGCTAAAACGCGAAGCCATGCGCGAGAGGTATTCTTCTTGCGTATTGACAAAAGCCACGCCATCGTTGTTGAGCAAA
The DNA here is from genome assembly GCF_900112255.1 of Flexibacter flexilis DSM 6793. NCBI lineage: Bacteria > Pseudomonadati > Bacteroidota > Cytophagia > Cytophagales > Flexibacteraceae > Flexibacter > Flexibacter flexilis. The sequence goes on along the minus strand of NZ_FOLE01000003.1, from coordinate 15,784 downwards.
TAATAATACAGCTCGCTGTTGGCTTTGGCTACGCCTTCGATGCTGCCAAAACCTTCCAAATGGTCGCGGCCAATATTAGTAATTACGCCGTGCGAAGGCTCGGCAATTTCACACAACAAAGCAATTTCGTTAGGGCCATTTGCTCCCATTTCTATCACGGCAATTTCTATTTCTACACCGATAGAAAGCAAACTCAACGGAACACCAATGTGATTGTTGAGGTTACCACGTGTGGCAAATGTTTGATATTTTTTAGATAAAACCTTTGCTATCAACTCTTTGGTCGTTGTTTTCCCGTTTGAGCCGCCTACGGCAATAATCGGAATATTGAGCAAACGGCTATGTTGGCGGGCAAGTCCTTGCAACGCGGCCAACACGTCTGGCACATACAAACAACGAGGTTGGTCTTTGAGTTGGGCATCGTCCACGACGGCGTAACTCGCGCCTTTTTCGATGGCCTCTAAAGCAAAACGGTTTCCATCAAAATTTGCACCTCTGAGGGCAAAAAATAAGCTGCCTTTGGCAATAGAACGCGTGTCGGTACTGACTACGCCACCACACGACGAATAATATTTATATAAGTCCACTCCGAGAAAAAATTAGCATTAATGAGAATTTGACCGCAAAAGTACAGATAAACCACCGCTATGCAACGCCCAAAACCAAGAAGTTATCGGGTTTTTGATGGTTTGATTTTTATTTTGAAAATAAAATAAAGCCCCACCAGCGCAGGCAACAAAATATTGATAAGCCACAGTAGCAAACTGGCGGCAATGACTTTTTCGGTAGCAATGGTAAAATGTTTGAAAAACACCAACGCCGAAAACTCGCGCAAACCCAAATCGCCGAACGCGCTCAGCGTCGGGATAACGGATTTGACCAAAAAAATAATGACAATGCCATTGAGCAACACGCCCAGCGGCAAATTCACTTCCAGAATAGCCAATGCCGCCACAAATTGCCCCGTAAAAATTCCATATCGTAACAGTGCGTACACCAATACCCGCGTGAGTTCTGGTGCGCGATATTGGCTCATAATTTCCAGATATGGCAAAAATTTTTGCAGTAAAACAATGCGTGCCACCAGCTTATACAGCCACGAAACATTAAAGTAAAAAAACAAAATCAGTAGGTTGGCCAAGAGCAAAATCCAAAACAAACCATTGATAATGAGTGCACTATTTTGGGTATAAGTTTTCAGGAAATACCAATAGCCCCACGTGCCGCAGCAAAGCGTAACCCACAATTGCGCGAAATTGCCGACAAGCAACGCTCCCGCACTGTTGAGGCGCGAGGCTGTTTGTAAGTGCAAAAAACGACCTGTGTAATCGCCGATAGTTTGGGGAGAAATAAAACTAAATACCACGCCCGTCAGGACGCCTTTCAGGGCTTCGGGCAGCGTGATGCGCTCCAATTTTCGGACTAAAACTTTCCACTTTAAAGCCTCTAGCGTCCAGTTGAGCGGCAAAAAGGCCAGCAACCCCACCAACAGCCATTTGTGCTGTGCAAGGCTTTGGGCGATTAGTTGCCATTCGGCGGCATCTTTGGCGCGTAAATCTTTGATTATAAAAAAGATACAAAAAAAGAAAACAGCCCAACGCCACCAAATCGTTATACGTTTGCGCGATAAAAATTCGGGAAGAAAGGCTGTTTTCAAATGCTATAAAAATTAATATCTGTTCAAAATTTGGCTGCGATGCGCATCTAATTTTAATAAAATAAATAACAAAATAGTAAACGACCACAAAGACGAACCGCCATAACTAAAAAACGGCAATGGAATCCCGATTACTGGGAACAGGCCAATAGTCATGCCGATATTGACCATCATGTGAAAAAATAAAATCGAGGCGACAGAATAGCCGTACACCCGCGCAAAACGCGATTTTTGGCGTTCGGCTAAGAAAACAATGCGCATGAGCAAGGTCATAAAACCCGCAATTACCAAAAAACTCCCAAACCAGCCGTGTTCTTCGCCGATGGTACAGAAAATAAAATCGGTGCTTTGTTCGGGTACAAAATCGAATTTGGTTTGCGTGCCTTCCAGAAAACCTTTACCCAAAAAGCCGCCCGACCCAATCGCAATTTTGGATTGGGTTACGTTCCAACCATAGCCGAGCGGGTCGCCGTCGGGGTCTATCAAGGCTTTGATGCGGTTCTGTTGGTGCGGCTGTAACACATCATTTACGAAGAAATCAACACCCATCACCACCGCCACCACGATAGCCAATCCGCCCACAATCACTGCAATATTTTTGATGCTTTTGGGAATCAGCGCAATGATAATCAGGGCAAGAACCACCAAACCAATGATAAGATAAAGTTGTGGGACTAAAAGCGTTAGGATAAACAAGGCCACCACCGTAATCCCTAACACTGGATACACTGGCGGCAAGCCTTCGCGGTACAGCACGATAATAAACGAACTAAAAACCAGTGTAGAACCCGTATCATTTTGTAACAAAATCAACAACGCAGGCAACGCGATAATAGCCGCAGCCGTAAACATGTCGTTGGTGCGGTCGAGGCGCAGACCCGGTTTGCTCAAAAACTTAGCCAAAGCCAAGGCGCAGGCCGTTTTGGAAAATTCGGAAGGTTGAATCCCGAAGCCTCCCACGCCAATCCACGATTTAGAACCCGCCACGACTTTTCCGCCGAACAAAACGCCTATCAATATTATCATCATTGCGCCATAAATCACATAAGCGAACGAATCGAAAAACTTGTAGTCGATGGCCATCAACATCGTGATAATGATGACGGTCGTACCAATCCAAAGAATTTGTTTCCCCGAATTTATATCCAAATCAAAAATACTTTGCTGAGATTGCGCATCATACACCGCCGCAAAAATATTGAGCCAGCCAGCGGCAACCATTAGCGCAAAAAGTAGCACCGTGAGCCAATCAATATTCTGTGCTATCCGTTCTTCTCGTCTGAGTTCCGCCATTGTTGCCGATAGGATTTGTAATTAGAGGAATGTTATTTGAATTTGTAGCCGTTTTTTCGCTTTTCGTTTTATTAGCGTCTTGCACGGTTGCCACTTTAGGCTTTTTGGGGTGAATGAAGTCTTGGCCTGTCATGTGAATGTCCAAGTTCTTGCGTATAATCGTGTCTTTCAGGTATTTTTCGATAACCAAAGAACCGATTGGAGCAGCCACAAAGCCCCCGAAACCCGCATTTTCCACAAAAACAGCTACTGCAATTTTAGGATTGTCTTTTGGTGCAAAACCAATGAATACGGAGTGGTCGTCCCCTTGCGGGTTTTGAGCCGTACCCGTTTTGCCGCAAATTACGACGCTTTGCATGCGTGCCTTTGACCAAATCGTACCGTTGCGCACCGCGTCCATCATGCCGTTGGCGATTACATCAAAATACTTAGGCTCTACTTTGGTGGTGTGGCGTTGGGTAAATTCGGGTGCGATTTTGCCATTATCCCCCATTTTTCGGATAAAATGCGGCGTATAATAAAAACCTCTGTTGGCCAAAATGGCCGCCAAATTCGCCATTTGCAATGGATTCATCCCGATTTCGCCTTGCCCGATACTCATCGAATAGAGGTTTGAATATTTCCAACGATTTTCGCCATACACGCGGTCGAAATACGTGGCTTTGCGCAAAATACCTTTTTTCTCGTTGGGCAAATCTACGCCAAGTTGTTGGCCTAAGCCGAAACTTTCGACATATTCGCGCCATTTTTCATAACCCAAACGCGTGTCTGTGAATGTGTTACGGCTTCTGTTTTGGTTAATAATACGGCGATAAACATTCAAATAATACGGGTTGCAAGACCATTGCAGCGATTGACGCAAATTGCAAGGCGAAGGGTGCGGGTGGCAATGCACCACGTTTTGCACACACGGATAAATGGTCGTGGAGTCAATGACACCTTCTTGCAAACCGATAAGTGCCTGAATGGTTTTGAAAATCGAACCTGGAGGATAGGGAGCCATGAGCGGCCTGTTGAACAGGGGTTTCATGCTGTCTTTCTGGAGTCGGGAATAATTCTTTGGAAATTCGCGTGCCGTCAGTAGTTCGGGGTCGTAGGTTGGCGCAGAAACAAAGGCCAAAATTTCACCCGTAGAAGGCTCAATGGCCACGATACTGCCCGCTTTATTTTGCATTACCTTTTCGCAATATTTTTGTAGCTCCAAATCAATGGACGAATAAAGATTTTCGCCTCGCACGGCTGTCGTGTCGAAAGCACCATCTTTAAACGAACCTTTTTGGATACCGTGCACGTCCACGAGCATATATTTTACACCTTTGCGGCCACGCAAATACGATTCGTATTCGCCTTCCAAACCACTGATACCGATATAATCCCCGATTTTGTAGTAACCCGTCGTGTCGCGTTCGAGGCGGCGGCGGCTAATTTCGCCAATATACCCCAACGCACTGGCCATCGAGTGATTGGGATACGAACGCACCGTGCGCGGCATAATGAAAAAGCCAGGGTAATCCACGAGTTGGTCTTGGATGCTGGCAAAATCCGTGTGCGAAAGCTGCTTAATAAACGGCGTAGGCTTTACGCTCGAATGTATCTTGGCCGAACGCATATATTTTATGTATTCCTCTTTCGTGATTTTGAGCAAGTTACAAAAACCAAGCGTATCCATATCCTTGCGCACTTCGCGCGGGGTCACCATCACGTCGTACACGGGAACGTTATAAACCATAATCTTTCCGTCGCGGTCATAAATGAGGCCTCTGTACGGATAATCCACCATTTTTTGCAGTGCGTTTTCGTCTGCGGCTTGCTTGTATGTGTCGTCGATGATTTGTAGAAAAAACAATTTTATCAGAAACACCAAGCCCACCAAGACGAACACGCCCTGAACTATATATTTTCTACCTTCTGTAAGCATGCGTTAGGTTAGCAAGTTCATTTTGTTGTTGGGGGAGCAAAAATAATAGGTATTTGGGAAAGAAAGACAAGTTTACGAAGCCTTATTGTTAAGTTATTTGTAAACAATATACATCGCTATGGTTTACATACAGCTACAAGCCTTAGAATATGCGCACTACCGTGCGTATTTACTGATACAATAGTCTGATTGTTCGTTGCAAGTGTCAGATTGTTCGATACAATAGTCTAATTGTTCGTTGCAAGTGTTAGATTGTTTGATACAATAGTCTGATTGTTCGTTGCAAGTGTTAGATTGTTCGATACAATAGTCTAATTGTTCGTTGCAAGTGTTAGATTGTTCGATACAATAGTCTGATTGTTCGTTGCAAGTGTTAGATTGTTCGATACAATAGTCTAATTGTTCGTTGCAAGTGTTAGATTGTTCGATACAATAGCCTAATTGTTCGTTGCAAGTACTTATACATAAGCACAACCGTGCGTATGTACTGACCCAGATAATAGATAATTCAACATTTTAGATGGCATTACCAATAAGCCACCTGAACAAGATTATCAACTGATAATAGAGGTCGTGTACTTTCAAAATTAATTAAACAAAGCCTAAAAGAAAGATTTGCTGTTGATAAATTTACAGAACTGACTTTTTACATTCTTTTCTTAACTGGCAATTGTTACATTTGCCCACGACGAGAACGACAACTAATGTACATTCTTTAACAAACAACAATATAAATTTCAATTAAAACCATATTGTTTCCATGACAACGTATGATGTAGTAATAATTGGCTCTGGCCCAGGTGGCTATGTGGCCGCTATTCGCTGCGCCCAACTTGGTTTGCAGACTGCTATTATCGAGAAATACAACACTTTGGGCGGCACTTGCCTGAATGTGGGTTGTATTCCTTCTAAAGCACTATTAGATTCATCAGAACATTTCTACAATGCCGCGCATTCTTTCAAAGAACACGGTATCGAAATCGAAGCACCAAAAGTAAATTTGGCGCAAATGATTAAGCGTAAGGCCGACGTAGTACAACAAACTTCGGGTGGTATTCGCTTTTTGATGAAAAAAAATAAAGTAGCTGAATACAACGGCATCGGTTCGTTTGTAGATAAAAATACGGTGCGCATCACGAAAGTAGATGGCACAACCGAAGACATCGGCGCGAAAAATGTCATTATCGCCACTGGTTCAAAACCAACGGTATTGCCATTTATTCCTGTGGATAAAACACGCGTGATTACTTCTACGGAAGCCCTCGAACTCAAAGAAGTACCGAAACACCTTATCGTGATTGGCGGCGGTGTAATCGGCGTAGAATTGGGTTCGGTTTATGCGCGTTTGGGTGCAAAAGTTTCGTTCGTGGAATTTGCAGGTTCGCTTATCCCAACCATGGACGGCACGATGGGCAAAGAGCTTTTGAAAGTAATGAAAAAACTCAACACCGAGTTTTATTTCAAACATAAAGTAACCAAAGTAGAAAACTTGGGCGATACGGTGCAAGTAACAGCCGACGACGAAAACGGCAAACCTGTGACACTTTCGGGTGATTACTGCTTGGTGTCGATTGGCCGCAGCCCTTACACGAAAGGTTTGGCTTTGGAAAATGCAGGCGTGGAAATGGAAGAAAGAGGCCGCATTAAAGTAAACGGTCATTTGCAAACTAACGTGCCACATATTTACGCTATCGGCGACGTAGTTCGCGGCGCGATGCTTGCGCACAAAGCGGAAGAAGAAGGCGTTTTGGTGGCTGAAACAATTGCAGGCCAAAAACCACACATCAACTACAACCTTATCCCTGGTGTAGTTTATACGTGGCCAGAAGTGGCCTCTGTGGGTGCAACGGAAGAAGCGTTGAAAGCTGAAGGCCGTGCGTACAAAACAGGTTCGTTCCCGTTCAAGGCTTTGGGTCGTGCACGCGCGAGCATGGACTTAGACGGCTTGGTGAAAGTGTTGGCCGACAAAAACACAGACGAAATTTTGGGTGTTCATATCATCGGGCCACGTGCTGCGGACATGATAGCGGAAGCCGTTGTAGCCATGGAGTTTAGAGCTTCTGCCGAAGACGTTTCGCGTATGTCGCACGCGCACCCAACGTTTACGGAAGCCCTCAAAGAAGCGTGTTTGGCCGCAACCGACAACCGCGCATTACACGTTTAATTTTCTCTTTTTAGTAGAAATAAAAAAGCCCACAACTTCAATGCTGTGGGCTTTTTTTGGTTTATATTGTTTAGTGCGAAGAATTATCTTACTACAAAATCAAAATCGTTGTTAGTACTTGCATTGGTATCTTTCAAAGCACCAGAAGAACCATCTTTACTACGGAATTGAACTTTTATTTGCGTAATGTGCTCCCCGTCTGCTATGTTAAAAAACTTACGAGGAATCATACGTAATCTGAACAAATCGTTAGAAACACTCGTCGCTTTCAAGGCATCAACCGTTCCTACTTGTGATTTTGATACGATTACTTTCTGCGACTCTGTGCCTGCTGCATTTTTTACTCTGGCTTCAGCGTACATATACACATCATCTGCACCTAAAGCCTTCATCGTATTACTTTTGTCCAAAGTACGATTGTAATAGAATGCAACTACATCATTATCTGTAAATTTAGTAGGAAATACGCGAGTAACAGTATCTTTGTAAGTTACAGCATCTACAGGAACAGACAAGTCTTTTGTTTTCTTTTCTGGGCTGCCACTACCATCTTTTGCTTTTACAAGAAATGCAATTTGAGATATTTTAGCTGGCGGTACACCATAATACTGGCTTGGAACCATAGTAATACTCCAAATATTGGTAGCCTCTTTTGTTAGCTTCATCGTTTCGTTTGAGCTAGTCCAAGTACCATTGCCGCCTGGAGGTTCAGCAGGGCTCCAAGTCCAGAGATAAAGCGGCTCTATGCCGTCCACTGCTGTACCAGTAACATCAATGGAAATTTTAACTTGGTCTTGGCCTGTGAACGACGAAGGAGCCGTAGTAATAACTTGTCCGAAAGACCAAAACGACACAAGCGTTAATATGACTGAAAAATAATATTTCATAATAGTTGAGGTGTTTTAAAGATGGATACTATTATTTTCTTGTGAAGGCGTATTTGTAAGTTAAATAAGCCTTGCCATCTGAGCCTTTGCGAGAGAAAGACAATGCTAATTTGTTTTGCGATTTTAGATACGCCGAAGGGAAATCCACTAAAACAGTATCTTGGCTGCCAGTAGCAACCATTTTTATCTGACGTGGACCGTTGGGGTCATAAAACTTCCAGCTACCAGAGCTTGGTATAAAGATGGGAGCATTACTGGAATTAGAGACCGTATAACCTCCAGATACTTTATCTTCATTTGTCGTAAACGAAATCTCATAAGTATCAAAAGCATAAGCCGACGTTATGTCTTCTGATTGTACAGCCGCAGGATAACCCAAATAAACAGCCGATTCATCAATTTCTGTTACAGCACTTAATTTCCAAGAGCCCATCACAGATTCGGACGTAATGGCATAGCTTTCGCCCACAGGCGCATAATCATCTTTTTTGCAGCCCACCAAAGCAGCCGAAGCCAACAGTGCCACAAACAAGCTATTTTTTATATTGAAATGTCTCATAATTTTAATTTAGGATAATCGTAAAAACTTGGGAGAACAGCGGCATTAAGTTACAATGCCGCTGTGTGTTTCAACTTAAATTAGTTTTGTTCGATAGCCGAATTTGCGTTGGTTTCACTATCAGGAATTTTAAGCAAAAGATCCGAGCTATTGAACGGATTGCTTCTTACATTTTGCTTAAGACGACGAAGTTCGTGGAAACGGTCACCTTCCATCACCAACTCTACGCGGCGTTCTGCCTGAATATCTTCAAGTGTTACGGTAGTAAAGGTAGATACACCCGCCAAGCTACGAACGTAATTTACATCAGCAGCAGCAGTAGTTGCATCCACTTTACCCGCACGCAAACCAGCTTCTGCGCGAGTCAAATACATTTCTGTAAGGCGAATAATAGGTACATTCATGAACATTAGGCCTTGCCATTTGCTTGAATATGGAAGCTCGCCAGTTGGAGCTTCTACTAATTGCGATAATCTACTACCACCATTATTAAGCAATGCAGTATAAATACTGTTACTACCTGAATTAGTAAAAGGTATTCTCACCGCACTGGCTGAAGTATTCCAGAAATCATTTCTAAGCAAAGTGCTCACATCATAGCTATTCGAAGATGAATATACTTGGAATAACACACCACGCGTTTTGTAGTTGTCGTTATCGCCAGCCTCTTTATCAATCATACGGAATGGGGCAGTAATATTCATATCACTTACCACGCCGCTATTAGTAATCACATCGTTGGCATAATCATAAGCACCCGAATAATCTTCTTTGTTAAAAAGAACACGCGCCAAATATGCTTTAGCTGCCATTTTGTTTGCTCTGCTGCCATTTGAAGTAGGCAAAAGCTCAATAGCATCTTTCAAATCTTGAATTACTTGCGCATATACGACCGCCACTTTGGCACGAGGTACAGGGATTTTTGCCTGCTCAGGTGTCGTGATAGGAACAACTCTCAACGGAACACCTGGATCGTTGGTTGGGTCATTGGTGTAAGGCTTAGCAAACAAACGAACCAATTCGAAGTGCGCCACCGCTCTCAAGAACAAGGCTTCGCCTCTAAGTTGGTCTTTGAATGCTTGTGTAGCTTCAGGGAATGATTTGGTATCCAATAAATAAATCACGTTGTTGGCTCTTGAAATACCAGTATAACCATTCGCCCAAAGTCCACGACCCACACTATTGAAAATACTCCCCGAACCATCATACACGGCTTTGTCATCACCAGTAATACGAGCAGGATTAACATTGTCGCCATAAAGTTCGCTTGTACGAATTACAGCACCCGTCAAAAAGCCAGCCGATGTAATTTGTTGGTACGACATCATCAAAACAGATTGTACGTCATTTGCTGTTTTAATCGCAATATTGGCATCTATTTCTGTTGGGGGCGTAAAATCTAATACTTTGTTACAGCTAACCCCGAATGTAAGCGCAGCAAACAAGGCTGCTGATATATATATTTTTTTCATTGTACTTCGTCTTTAAATGTGTTTAGATTAAAAACCAAGATTGAAACCTACAGTAAGTGTTTTGGCTTGTGGTGTAGGCAAGTATGGTGCACCAAAAGCAATATTAGCACCTGCGCTGCTTGAGTTATAACGCACTACTTCTGGATCCCAACCTCTGTATTTCGTGAAAGTTAGCCAGTTTTGAGCAGCCACAAATATTTGACAGCTTGTAACTTTAGCTTTTTTCAAAGCAGCCGCAGGAACGTTATAGCTCAATTTGATATTACGCAAACGCATATAAGAAGCATCGTACAAGAAACGGCTTGTATTATCAGAATAGCCATTACCACCCAATGGGTTCAAGGTTACTTTCGGAACGTCCGTAATATCACCTGGTTGTTGCCAACGGTCAAGCAATTCTGCACGTTGATTCCATTCATAAAGTTTACCACCGATTTGAACTTTAGCACCATCATCATAGATTTGGTTGCCATACGAGAAGGCGAACAATACTTCTAATTCAAAGTTTTTGTAAGCAAAACGGTTGGTAAAACCACCTGTGAATTTAGGGAATGGGCGACCCAAAGCTGTACGGTTAGCTTGTACAGCATCTGCCGTAGCAACGATTTTTTCATCCGTTGGGTTACCGTTAGCATCTACTTTATAAATCATCTCCAAACCAGTTTGTGGGTCAACGCCTGCAAATTTGGCCAAATATGAAATACCAATAGGCTGGTTTTTGATTACGCGTGTATCACCTTCGCTCGCACCAAACCCGTCAGGGGCAATACCTGCTACGTCTGTTACACGGTTGCGGTTAGATGAAATGTTTAATTCCGTAGTCCATTTGAAATCACCTACTAAGTTTTCAGACTTAATATCAAACTCAATACCTGTGTTTTTCACCACTACATCAGAGTTTACCACTGACGAACTAAAACCACTTGATGTTTGTACTGGGTAGCTCAATAGCAATGCGGTACTTGTTTTGTTATAAAAACCAATTGTACCAGAAATTCTATTATTTAGGAAGCCATAGTCAATACCTGCATCAAACTGACGGTTTTTCTCCCAAGTAAGTGCATCATTAGCCAAACGAGTTTGGTAAAGACCAGAACTTCCTCCATACCCAACGCCAGCACTATACGAACCAAACCATTGTGAATTACCAATGTTAGCATTACCAGTAGCACCATAACTTGCACGTAATTTCAAGAAGCTAATGGCAGGAATATTTTTGATGAAATCTTCTTCAGTCATAATCCAACCCGCAGAAGCGGCAGGGAAGTAACCAAATCGGTGGTCAGGACCAAAATTAGACGAACCATCCGAACGGAAACTTAAGCCAAGCAAATATCTGTCATTGTATTTATAATTCACGCGGCTAACATAGGAGATAAAACCATATCTATTTAGATAGCTGTATCCAACCGTCGGAGAATTGGCTTTATCAGCAGTAGCAGCCCATTCGGCCACCAGATTGTTAGCACTACCTGTGGTAAATGCGCTATTGGCAAAGCCTGCAAAACCCTGAGGATAATAACCAGCAACGCGGTTGCTAAAGTTTTGTACGTCGTAAGCCACAACCGCACTGATGTTATGCACCTCATTAAATGTTTTGTTGTAGCTCAACATCGAAGACCAATACAGGTTTACATTGGTAAGACGACGCTCCGAAGATGCACCCAATGGTCTATTATTATAATAACGGTTTACTGGAGAATAGTAGTTATCTTCTATTTGCGTTAATAAATCTATCGAACCTTGTGAGCTTAACACCAATTCAGGAAGAATTTTATAACTGGCTTTCATATTACCCAAAGTTCTGTAGTTATGAGTAGTATATTTATCTTCCAATTGAGCGATTGGGTTAAACCAAGTAGCTGGGTTAGCCAATTGCGTACCAAAATACGAGCCATCAGCATTATAAACTGGCCAAATATTTAAAGCACCAGATTGAGCAGCACCAATACCACCATTGTATGATGTTTTGGGCATTTTGCTTCTGGTGTAAGTGATACCTACACCTCCTTCAATGCTTACACGTTCAGACGCTTGATTGTCCACATTCAAACGACCGCTCAAACGCTCAAACGTATTGCCTTTCAGCATACCTTCATTACGGTTATAGCTACCATTTGCAAAGAATTTTGTTTTTTCGCTACCACCCTTTGCCGAAAGGTTTACATCTTGGTAAGAACCTGTTTGTAACACCTCGTCAATCCAATTAGTATTAGCGATAGTATTTGGAGTCATCGTAACGCCATTAATCGTAAAATCTTGGTTAGGGCCAAGTGGCGCAAGACCATCATTTACACGCGCTTCATTATAAAGTTGCATCCACTCAGAGCCACTCAACATTTTTAGTTTATGTGTAGCTGAAGATACACCCGTCATGTAGCTCAAATCGAAAGCAGTTTTGCCGCTTTTACCGCGTTTGGTCGTAATCAATACTACACCATTAGCACCTCTTGAACCATAAATAGCCGCCGCTGCCGCATCTTTCAACACCTCAATAGACTCAATATCATTAGGGTTGATAGAAGACAATGGGTTTGTATTTACTGCACTTGTTGGCGCATTAGGGTCACTTGTCTGGTCTGTGTTAAGCGGCACACCATCTACTACATACAAAGGATCGGCACTACCACCAATAGAGGCCGTACCACGTACGCGCACGCGAATAGCCGAACCAGGGATACCTGTAGATTGCTGTACTTGTACACCAGCCGTGCGGCCTTGTAGAGCAGCATCAAAACTGTTTACGGGATTATTTTTAAGGGCAGTGGATTTTACAGAAGAAATCGCGCCTGTTACGTCGCGGCGTTCTTGTGTACCATAACCTACTACAACAACTTCCGAAAGGCTTGATACATTCAACACCATTTTTACGTCAATCGATGTTTGGCCAGCCACTACTACTTCTTCGTTAGTATAGCCAACAGAGCTAAATACAAGCGTAACACCTTCGGCAACACTTATTGAATACTTACCATTTAAATCCGTAGCGGTACCTGTTGTCGTGCCTTTTACCACGACGTTTACCCCTGGTATTGGGTTGCCGTCTTCAAAAGCAGTTACTGTACCTGTAATTGTTTTTTCCTGTGCGATTGCACTAAGAGTTACAAACAATGTCAGAAACACTGCCTGTGTAATCAGATATAGTTTTCTCATAATGGGTTATTATAATTTGAGTGAAATAGTTTGTTATTAGGTTATTGGAAATTGGTTTTTTAATGTTTTAACATAGTTTTTTGTAAGTTAAATAATATTTAAAAAAAATCATAAAAGCCTGAAATATAACCAATAAGCAATCTTTAATTTTTACAGTTTTATTAGTCAAAAAAGTTTTTTATTATCATTTTGCTAACAAAACCAATTATTATTTTAAACAAAATTATTTCAAAAAAATAATCAGTAAAAAAAAATTATCTAGGGCTATATAGTATATTCCAAAATTTTATTTTGGGTCTAAAATAAACGTATTGCTTTTAAATTTGCAATAGTTCGTCACGCAAGCGTTTGCAGTTTCGGCAGCCTATTTCTTATTATTTTAATAAATATTTTATTTTTTTATTAAAAATAATAACAACAAAAGTCGCTTTTTTTTAGTTAATTTTCATCAAATCTAAATCTGAAAACGTTTGCGTTGCACAAATCAAAACATAGCTCACTTTTTTAAAAAAATCAGATTTTCTTCAAAAAATACGTATTGGCAGACTACTGCCACATTGACAGTCATATCATTTTGGAATAGATTTTGCCCTTTACGCCTCCAAATATTTCGATTTTTTGTTTAACCCAATTATATAAAATATCAAATGGTAGCAGAAGAAAAAGGAACAATTTCGATTCACACCGAAAACATTTTTCCTATTATTAAGAAATTCTTGTACTCTGACCACGACATTTTTTTGCGTGAGTTGGTTTCCAATGCCGTAGATGCTTCCCAAAAGCTCAAAAGATTAGCCGCTATCGGTGAGTTTACAGGCGAAATGGGCGAACTATTAGTAAAAGTTTCTTTCGATAAAGAGCAAAAAACAATTACCATTTCCGACAACGGCATCGGTATGACTGCCGACGAAATCAAAAAATACATCAATCAAATTGCATTTTCGGGCGCAAGTGAGTTTTTGGAAAAATACAAAGACAAGGCTTCGGACGGACAACAGCAAATCATCGGGCATTTTGGTTTGGGATTTTACTCGGCGTTTATGGTGGCTTCTACGGTCGAAATCATCACCAAATCGTACCGCGAAGGCAGCCAAGCCGCACGCTGGACTTGCGATGGTAGCACGCAATACGAAATCACGGAAGCCGAACGCCAAGAACGCGGCACAGACATTATCCTACACATTGCCGAAGACTCAGAAGAGTTTTTGGACAAATGGCGTTTGAGCGGTATTTTGACTAAATACTGCAAATTCTTGCCCGTACAAGTGGAGTTAGAAGGCGAAAAAATCAATAATACGCAACCTTTATGGACAAAATCGCCGTCGGAACTTAAAGATGAAGATTACATTGCTTTCTACAAAGAACTGTACCCAACGGCTGCAGACCCACTTTTCTGGATTCATCTCAACGTAGATTATCCGTTCAACCTAACGGGTGTGCTTTACTTCCCTAAAGTAGATAACAACTTTGAGGTAAATCGCGACAAAATTCAGCTGTATTCGCGCCAAGTATTCATCACAGATGAGGTGAAAGACGTAGTTCCTGAATTTTTGATGTTATTACACGGCGTAATTGACTCGCCAGATATTCCCCTCAACGTTTCGCGTAGTTTCTTGCAAGCGGATTCGAACGTAAAGAAAATCAATGCGCATATCACCAAAAAAGTAGCCGACAAACTCGCCGAAATTTTCAATAACGACCGCAAAGGTTTTGAGGAAAAATGGGACAGTATCAATGTTTTTGTCAAATACGGCATTATCAGCGATGATAAATTCTTTGAACGCGCCAAGCCATTTGCTTTATTAAAAAACACAGAAAGCAAGTTATTTACACTCGACGAATACAAAGAGCACACCAAAGCCAATCAAACCGACAAAACCGAACAATTAGTTTGGCTCTACAGCAACGATGCCCAAAAGCAAAGTTCGTATATTCAGGCTGCCACCAAACGCAGCTTTGATGTGTTGCTTTTTGATCACATCATTGATAGCCATTATATTGCATTCTTGGAAAGACACTTGGAGAAAACAGCCTTCAAACGTGTGGATGCCGACCTTGCCGACAAACTCATCGACAAAGATGTAAGCATCGCCAGTGTACTTTCGGATACAGAAAAAGAAACCGTAAAAGAGATATTTAATAAAAATATCGGAGGCGAAGGAGTTGCACTTAGCGTCGAATCTCTTTCTCCAGATGATTTGCCAGTTACGATTACTTTGCCAGAATTTATGCGTCGTATGAAAGAAATGTATGCGACCAACAGCATGGGTAATATGTTTGGGGCAATGCCAGACAGCAAAAACGTAACGGTAAATGCGAATCATCCACTTATTGGCAAGATATTAGCAGAAAGTAATGAAGCCACCAAGACCAAACTAATCCGTCATGCGTACGATTTGGCTTTGCTATCCCAGAACGAGTTAAAAGGGCAAGCCTTAGCCGAGTTTATCGAACGCAGCGTCAGCCTGCTGAACTAATTGAAAGATAATTGGTAATCAAATCAAAAGAAAAGGGTCTTGCATTGTTGCAAGACCCTTTTTTATTGTTATTTTTTTCTCTGCCCTATTCCTTATTTGAGTTAGATTAGGTATAAACAGCAAAGAGGGTCATCTCTTGTGAAGATGACCCTGTGCTTAATAAGGTTGGCAGCTACCTACTCTCCCACGTGTGACCGCAGTACC